>NZ_JBDPLV010000199.1:0-1399 GCF_039871605.1 Acrocarpospora sp. B8E8
CAGGGCTGACAGCATTCTCGGATGCTGAGACGGTGGGTGCCGGTTCTGCGGATCACGGATGGATCGCGTACGGCGTGGCGTAGCCCTGACATGCAACAAGACCCCATAGAACGGCGGTTACCACACCAAATCCGATCAACGGGGTCTCGTTGTCCGTGCAGTCTGCCATGCCGCCGGTTCTGTCCGCCATCACCACCATCGTCAGTGACGCTGACCAGCATGAAGACTCGGCTGTCGGCACCGGGCCAATGATGGATCTGACCGATCTTCGCCAGGTCTGGGCGCAGATCCCCGATCCCCGTGACCCGCGTGGTCGACGGCACCCCCTGGTCGTCATCCTGGCGCTGGTCCAAGCGGCGATCGTGTCCGGCGCCGTCTCCTACGCGGCGATCCGGCATTGGATCCGAAAGGCACCGCAACCGGTCCTGGAGCAGCTCGGAGCTCGGCGTGATCGGCGGACCGGCCGCTGCCAAGCCCCGCATCCCGACACCGTGTGCCGCACGATCGCGCAGGTCAAGGCTGCACATCTCGATGCCGTCTATGCCGCTCACCGGGCCGCCCAGCTGGCCGGCTTATATGACGACCCCGACGAGCTGATTCCCTTGATCGTGGACGGTAAGACCCAGCGCGGAACCGCCACGCATGACACCGCGGCCCAGCATCGGCTCGGCGCCCACCTCGCCCTTGACGGCCTCACCCTCGCCCACCTCGACGTCGGGTCGAAAACCAACGAGATCAAGGCCTTCCGGCCGTTGCTGGACCAACTCCCCAGCCTCGCCAACATGGTCATCGGCGCGGACATGATGCACACGCAACGCGCTCACGCCCGCTATCTCCACAGCCGTGACGCCTACTACCTCTTCCCCGTTGGAGGCAATCAGCCCGGCCTGTTCGACCAGCTCGACGCCTTGGCCTGGAACGAGATCCCGATCGGCTGGACAACCTACGACCGGGGCCACGGCCGGATCGAGATCCGCACCATCCAGGTCAGGCCCGCACCGCCGCGAACACGCTTCCCGCACGTCAACCAGGTCTATCTCGTCGAACGCCACGTCTATGACCTGGCCTGGAAACCCCTGTCGAGCGTGGCCGTCCTGGGTGTCACCAACCTGTCCGCGGCCTTGGCCGGTCCTCGGCGGCTGGCGGAACTGATCCGTGGTGAGTGGTCCATCGAGAACAGAGATCATTACGTGCGTGACGTGGTGTTCCGGGAGGATCACTGCCGAGTCCGCACTGCCTCGGCCCCGTCGATTCTGTCGACCATGCGCAGCTACGCGATTGGCGCGTTACGCCTGCTCAACTTCACCAACATCGCCGATGGAACCCGATGGGCACGCGACAACTTCGAACACCCACTGATCGCTCTCGGTCTCACGATGTGAGAACGCATTCAGCCCTG
>NZ_JBDPLV010000002.1:0-316940 GCF_039871605.1 Acrocarpospora sp. B8E8
CGCAGGCGCAGTTCGGCTTGCCGCACCGGCGGTAGTTCTCGCTTACCGAGCCGCGCCGGAAATCTCCGACCGCGGCCAGTTCGGCGTAGAGCTCGGCCCGCCGGGCCTCCAGGTCTTCGAGAGGAGGAACGGTCATCACGCCTCCGCAATCTGGTTGTTTGATCCGTAACCAGAGTACTCGACGACCAGGACCGATCACAGGAACCTACGATTGTGTCCTACACCCCCTCCGGGGACAGTCCGGAGTACGCGAGCACCACCTGGATGAGGGGAGCGGACGCGCGGAATTCGCCGAGCGCCTGGATGCTCTGCGGGCAGAGCGTGTCCACCTCTACCAGGACCGCGTCGATCCGGTGCCGCGCGCACAGCTCGCGCAGGTGGCGCCAGCTGGCCGCCTGGCCGAGGAGGATGAAGTCCGGGTGACCGGCGATCCAGCTGGAAAGCGCTTCCCTCGCGAGGGTATAACTGGACAGGACGGCCAGTCGGACGGGTCGCGAGGTCGTTTCGGGCAAGCCGCCGAACGCGGCCGAGGCCCTGGAGCAGGGCAAGGAGGAACTGCACGCCGCCCTGGAGGAGTTGGAGAAGACCCTGGCCGGCGCCGCACCGGATGACACCGGCATGGTCCGGCTGGATGAGGACGAGCATCTGGTGGTGCCGCCGCTGTCGGCCGAGGACGTGCCGGCCGAGGCCAAGGCGCTGAAGTACGAGCTGGCCGGGATGCTGCCGTTCGCGCCGATCGCCTCGTTGCTGATCGAGCTGGACGCGCGCACGCACTTCCTGGATTGCTTCACCCACGCCGACGGGCGCAAGCTCAGCACGTCCGTGGAGACCAAGCGCAACATCCTGGCCGTGCTCATCGCGATGTCCACCAACTTGGGCCTGGCCCGCATGTCGGAGGCCTGCGGGGTGTCCTACGACGTGCTGGCCTGGACGATGGAGTGGTATGTGCGCGAGGAGACGCTGCGCGAGGCCAACACGGTCATCGTTGACCACCATTACGGCCTGGAGCTGGCCAAGGTGTTCGGCGGCGGCACCATGAGCTCCTCGGACGGGCAGCGGTTCCCCGTCCGCGGCAAGACCGTGACCGGCCGGAACATGGTCATTCACGGTGGTCAGGTGCTGTCCACCTACACCCATGTCTCCGATCAGTGGTCGACGTACGGCACGAAGATCATCGTGCCGACGGCGCGGGAGGCGCACTACGTCCTGGACGACTTCCTGGGCAACGCGACCGACCTTCCGATCGCCGAGCACGCGACCGACAGTCATGGAGCGACGTTGATCAACTTTGCGTTGTTCGACCTGGTCGGCAAGGCGCTGACCCCGCGGTTGCGGGACTTGACCCGGGTCACCCCCTGGTACGGACGAGACCCCGACCGAGATCGCCAAGCGCTACCCGCACGCCGGGCCGCTGCTGGGTGCCCGCTGGAATGAAGACCTGGTGGCCGGCTGCTGGCCGGACCTGCTGCGGATGGCCGGGGCTCTGAAGTACGGCCAGGCCACCGCCTCGCTGATCGTCGGCAAGTGGTCGGCCGCCTCCCGGCAGAACACCCTGGCCGCCGCGCTGAAGGAATGGGGCATGCTGCGCAGGACCGTCCACCTGGCCAAATACCTGTCGGACCCGGCGTTCCGCAGGAAGATCTCGCGGCAGCTGAACAAGGGGGAGAGCCTGCACGCGCTGCGCCGCGACCTGCACTACGCCCAGCAGGCACGATCACCCGCCCGCACCTGGAGCAGCAGACCGAGCAGGCGTGGTGCCTGACCTTGCTGACCAACTCGGCCGTCGCCTGGACCACAGAATATTATTCTAGGGCGGTGCTGGAGCTGCGCTCGCAGGGCCGGGAGGTGAGCGACGAGATCTTGTCGCACATCTCCCCCGGGCACAGCGACAATATCAACTTCTTCGGGGTGATCAATGTGGATGTCGAGGCGGAGCTGGCCAAGCTGGATGGCAGCGGCTGGCGGCCGCTGCGGCCCGCGCAGCTGCGTGAGCTGGGACTGATGCCCTGACAAGCCCTGCGCCGCGCGCGGTGGAGGAGGCGGCGTAGGCGATGATCGTCGGGGTGGTCTGCGCCGGGCGCGGGCCACCCCCTGGTGCTTACGGCCCGTTCTGGGCGAGCGCGACGATGACCTGGAGCATGCCGTAGGCGGCCGGTATGGTCTCGGCGTCGAAGGCGACGGTGCGCCCGCTTCGGGTGACGCCGGGCAGGAAAGCGGCCAGGTCCGCCGCTCGCGGTTGGTGCAGGTCAACCTCGATGCGGAGCGGCTGCGGCACCGAGGCCGGCGCTCTGGTGGCGTGCAACCTGTAGTCGTAGTGCTCAGGGGTGCTCTCGGGGCGCGGTCAGTGGGTGTCTGGTCTGGGGATATGGATGCCCGCGGCGCGGAGCTTGGCCTCGACGAGCGCGACCCCCCGGGCCGTGGCCGATCCCTGCTCTTCGCCGTAGTGGGCGATCAGGTGGTACCGGGCCGCGGCCTCGGTGCGGGCTTGCAGGCCGGTCACGATCTTCAGGTGTGCGGGGTTGGCGAGGAAGTGGTCGGCCGCGGCGGTGGCGAGTTCGGCCAGGCGCGGGTCGTCCGGCTCCCATGCCGTGGCTTCGATGGCGCGCTTGCTCAACGCGACGAAGCCGGGGTCGTCGAGGGCGTGCTCGACATGGGTGAGGAAGTCGTCGAAGCCCTCGGGAACCAGGGCCCTGGCCAGCACCCAGCCCTCCCTGGTGGCCGCTACCTCGTCCTCGGGGAGGCCGAGGCCGCACAGCCGCTCCAGCAGCGCCACGGCGCGGTCGGGCAGCAGAGCCCGGTCTCCGTCGGCGAGCCGGTGCAGCGTGTCACGGCGCGCGATCAGCTCCTCGATCCGTTCGGTGAGCTGCCGCTCGACGTCGGCGAGCGCGGCGGCGAACAGCGCGGCATCGGCCTCGAGCAGGGGCCCGATCTCGGCCAGCGGCACCCCGGCGGCGGCCAGCGTCCGGACCTGCACCAGCCGCAGCAGCTCGGCCGATCCGTACCTGCGGTAGCCGGAGCTGTCGCGTTCGGGCTCCTTCACCAGGTCGAGCTTGTGGTAGTGCCGCACCGTCTTCACTGTGACGCCGACGAATGCCGCCGCCTGCCCGATCGTGACTCCGTTCATCTGCAAAATCCTGCCTTGTGCTCGAGCTCGGCGACTAAGCAGACCACCGCCGAGCATGTGGACGGGCCACGCCGAGCTCGATGAGCTCGGCGTGGCCCGGTTCGCGTTCTCCCTGATGCACGACCGGAAGGGGTCGCCTCTCAAGGCGTACGGGTCACAGGTGTTCAGTCCGCCGGCTGAGCCGGATCGGCCTGCTCGTCGCCGAACACCTCGTTGAGGAGCCTTTGCTGGGCGCTCTGCCATGCCGTCGCGATGGACAGGTCGGCGTCGTCCACGCAGTTCAGTACGCCGGTCAGGGTCTTGCTGCCGTCGGGTGTGCTGTACATCAGCGCCGCGTAGCCCACGGTGCCGCCGTTGTGGGAGATGACGGTGCCGCCGCCGTCCGTGTTCACCACGAACACTCCCAGGCCGTAGTCCATGTTCGGGATGCCCGTCGGGTGCGGGGTGCACATCTCGGCCAGCAGCGGGGCCGGCAGGAGCTTGCCGCCCAGCAGCGCGGAGATGAACGTGTGGAGGTCCTGGGTGGTCGAGATCATGTCGCCGCCGGTGGAGCTCCAGGAAAGGTTCTGGCGGGTGACGTCGATCGTCTTCTGCTCGCCGGCGTCCTCGTACCGGTAGTAGGCGTGGGCGTGCGGCTCGGGGATCTCCGGCGAGGCGTCCGGCACCACGGTGCCCGACAGCCCGAGCGGCCCCAGGATCCGCCGCTGCATCTCCTTGGCGAGCGAGCGGCCGGTGACCTTCTCGATCAGCAGCCGGGCCAGCACGTAGTTGGTGTTGGAATAGCTCCAGCCCGTGCCCGGCTCGAACCGGGCCGGCTTGGACAGCGCCACTCGTACCAGCTCCTCTGGCCGGTAGGTGTGGAACCGCTTGTCCAGCCACTCCTTGCCCGTGATGCCGTAGGGCACGGGGATCCCGTGCACGATCGACCCGTCCTCGTAGACCTCGCCGATGAAGTTGAACAGCCCGCTGGTGTGCTGCAACAGCATCCGCACCGTGATCCGCCGGTCCAGCCCGAACTCGGGCAGGTAGTCGGCCGCCGGGGTGTCCAGCTCGATCGTGCCCTCAGCCACCAGCTGCAGCACCAGGGTTGCGGTGAAGGTCTTGGTGTTGCTGCCGATCCGGGCATGCCCGTTGACCGGCGGCTTCGCGGTCCCGCCCAGCTCGGCCACCCCGGCGCTGCCGACCCACTCGCCCCGCTCATCGTTCACCCGCAGCGACATCCCGACGAAACCGGAATCGATGATCTCCTCGATCGCCTTCTGCAGCTCCGGGCGATCCTGCCCGGCCGCAGCTTCCGGCACGGCCCCCCTGTCGGCAACGGCCACCCTGGCGGCGTCGAGGGCTTCGGTGATCTTGCGGACCATCACAGCCGAGGCGGGGCTCGGCCGACCCTGCTGCATCTGGGCGGTCTCGACAGCGATGAGAACGGCACTGCGGAAGTTGCCGGCCTCGGCCGGATCCTGCTGCTTCAGCAGGTTCATGGCCGCGGTCAGGGCCGGCAGCACGCGGTCGGCGATCTCGGCCACGGACTTACCGGCCAGATCCTTGGCCTTGGGGTACTCGGCGAGCACATGCCCGATCAGGCCGGTGGCCGAGCCCAGCGCGATACTGCCGTGGGTGGCGATCTCGTGGGGCTTGCCGGCGGCCCCGGCGGCGGTCATCAGCGTCACGGCGCCGTACGCGGCAATCCGCAGGGTGCTCTTGTCCTGATCGGAAAGGGTGATCGTCATGGTTGTCTGATCCTTTGAATCTGTTATGTCCGGGTCGGTATCGACCCGCTGCGCCGAGCTTCCACCCTGACCCAAGGTCAACCTCAACCGTGATCTAGCTCACAGCTGCATTGGGGTTTGAGACAGCTTTGGGAGCAGGACGCCTTCCCCCGCCGGGTGACAGTCGCATCTCGCACGGGAGATCCGGTGGTGTTCCGTAAGGCAATGCCCCACCGGGCGCCGACATGCCGCGCCTGGAGACCATCAACCACCTGAGGGACTGAGCCCACGCCAGGCGAACGTTCGCTGGCGCACGTGGCCAGGCGCCTCGATCACGATACGGATGACAGCGGCGACGTGCTTGAACAGTGGATCGCTAGGTATGCACCGACGGCCGTGGGGGCTCACGGTCCGAGATGTCCAGGCATGGCTCAACCCGCTGCCCACCCTGCGATAGAAATCTTGAGCGCGGGGTTACGGGGTATGGTGGCCTCCGCGCGGATGGTCAGTCGAAGTCGTCGTCGAAGGCGGCGCCGAGTGCGGCGGCGATCAGGCCGGGCAGGTCCGGGCGACCGTCCTCCTGGGCCCAGCGCATCAGGGCGACGTGCATCGCGGCCAGGCAGGTGCTGGCCGCGACCCAGGTGCGGAACTCTACCTCGGGCTCCGGCGCGTCGCCGAGCAAGGCGTCGACGATGGCCTTCTGGGTGGCGAACTGGCTGTCCAGGTGGCGGGCGCGCAGGGCGGGCGTGTCGATCATCAACCGCAGGCGGGCGAGCAGCAAGTCCTCCTCCGGCGACGAGCGCGCCCCCCACGCGTCGTCGGCGGGTCCGGCGGCGGTGCGGCTTGCTTCGACCAGGGCCCGGGTCGTTTCGACCAGGGTCCGCCCGATCCGGCGCACCAAGGGCTCGTCGGCCGGTCGGGCTGCGACCCGGGCCGCGATGAGGGGGTCGTACTGGTCGTAGAGCACCAGGTCTTCCTTGGTCGGGAAGTGCCGGTAGACGGTCATCGTCGAGACCCCGGATGCCCTGGCGACGTGGTCGACGGTGGTCGCGTCGTAGCCGTGCTCTATGAACAGCCGCATCGCATGCGACTGGATCATGCGCTGAGTCTCGGTGCGCCGGCGTTCGCGCAGATTCGGTCTTTCGCCACTCATGTGCGATACAGTACCGTGCTGGTAGTTCATAACAGATAGAGAGTCACTAACATACAGAGGTGAGTGGAATGAGCAGACTGACCGGCAGGACCGCCGTGGTGACCGGAGCCTCGCGCGGCATCGGGCGGGCCATCGCCCTGCGTCTCGCCGCTGACGGCGCGGATGTCGCCGTGCACTACGGCGGCAGCGAATCCGGGGCGAACGAGACGGTCGCCATGATCGAGAAGGCCGGCGGGCACGCCTTCGCCGTCCGGGCCGAACTGGGAACGGCCGGGGACGTTGACACCCTGTTCACCGGCCTGGAGGGCGGGCTGGCGGGGCGAGGGCTGGACATCCTGGTCAACAACGCCGCGGCCCTCCCGGCCGGCCCGATTGGGACGGACACCCCGGAGCAGTTCGACCACCTGTTCGCGGTGAACGTCAAGGCGCCGTACTTCCTCATCCAGCGGGCGCTCACGCTGCTGCGCGACGGCGGCCGCATCATCACCCTGACCTCGGTCGCCGCCCGGATGGCCCTGCCCGGCCAGACCTCCTTCGCCATGGGCAAAGGCGCCCTTGAGACGATGACCCTGACCCTGGCCAGTGCGCTGGGTACCCGCGGGATCACGGTCAACGCCGTCGCCCCCGGCGCCACCAAAACCGACGTCAACGTGCCCGTCTTCGAGGCCCCGGGCGTCGAGGAGCTCATCGTCGGCCAGACCGCCCTCAACCGCCTCGGCCGGGCCGAAGACGTCGCCGACGCTGTCGCCTTCCTCGCCTCCGACGACGGCCGCTGGATCACCGGCCAGATCCTCGACGCCAGCGGCGGCCTCCACCTCGGCGCCCGGAGCTGACCCACAGCCCCCCGCCCTTTGACGGTTCACCGCGGGCCCCGGGCTCGACCAGGACAGTCCATCCGGCACCCAAGGCCACCGGCCCGTGGCGGCCGCGCGTACTTCCTCGGGCCAGAGCCCGTAACCTTGGTCCGCGGCCCCGCGTCCGGCTGGACGATCTCCTCCAGGAGCTCAGGAGCTCAGCGGCCAGCCGGAGCAGGTCCGACTCAGGCTGCTCCGTGCAGCGTCGCCACCCGGCGGCCGGCCTTCCCCGTCGCGCCAAGCACCAGGACCGACATCAACGCCACGCCCCCGCTGCCGCTGCGCGCGCAACATAGGTCTCGAAATCGCGGGGCGGGTGGCCCAGAACGCGGTGCACGTCGTCGGTGACCTCAGCGGTCACACCGCGGCGCATCAAGTCGAACATCTCCCGGCCGTAGCTTGCGACCTCGGGCGAGAACCCCTGCGCCACGAGCGCGGCGACGAACTCCTCGGGCGAGACCTCAACGTAACGAACCGGCCGACCCGATACCCGCGCGATTTCCTCGGTGGCCTCGCGGAAGGTAACCCCCCGCGGGCCGGACAACTCGTAGCTGCGGCCGGCGTGCCCGGGCTCGGTGAGCAGCGCCACCGCCACGTCGGCGATGTCGTCCACGTCGATGAAGGGCTCCACAATGCCACGGGCGGGCAGCGCCAGCTCACCTGCCATGATCGGAGCGTGAAAGAAGCCGTCGTCGAAGTTCTGGCTGAAGTTCGTCGGGCGCAGGATCGACCACTCGACGCCGGACGCGCGCACGGCCTCCTCGGCCGAGCGCACGTCCAGGCCGAAGGGGGAGTCTCCCCAGATGTCGGCGCCGCGGCCGGACAGCAGCACGAACCGGCGCACGCCGGCGGCCACCGCCCTGGGGACGAACTCGTGCGCGGGACCCGGCACCTCGGGCGCGATGACGTACACCACTGAGACACCGTCGACCACGTCGTCCCATGTGGTCGGATCCGCCCAGTCGAAGCGCACCTCACTCGATCGGGAGGCCGCCCGAACGGTCTTGCCAGCGGCCCGCAGCCTGGCGGTCACCCGCCGGCCGGTCTTTCCCGTGGCACCCAGTACAAGGAATACGTCTTGGCTCATGGATCCCATGAAACCGTGCCAGATGTGGACTTTCCATGGGCCAAAACCGCGCTTCGCATGTCCATTCGTCTACGCTTCCAGCCATGGACGCCTTTGCCGATCTCCTGCGCGGGGTACGTTCCAACGGCTCTTTCTTCGGGCACTCAATCCTGTCACCGCCGTGGTCGTTGCGGTTCGTCGACGGCGCGCCACTGATGCTGTGCGCCCTTCTCCAAGGCGAGGGGTGGATCATGGCCGAGGCACAGGCGCCTCAGCGCATCACAGTCGGTGAGGCGGTGGTCGTGCGCGGCCCAGGACCGTTCTTGTTCGTCGACGAGCCGGCCACGAACGCGCCAGTAACCACCGACTATGGGGAGCATTGCGCGACCCCCGCGAACGGCGGCACGGTGCACCATCTCGGCTGGCGAACGTGCGGCGACCCCAACGGGTCCACGACGCTGATCGTGGGCGCGTATCCGGTAGGCGGCGACATCGGCCGGCGGCTGCTCAAGGCGCTGCCGCCGGTGCTGACCGTATCCGTGGACGGCGACACCGCCGCGGTGCGCGAGTACATCGCGGCGGAGGTCGCGCTTGACCGTCCGGGACAGCAAGTGGTACTCGACCGCCTCTTGGACTGGCTGCTCGTCTGCACACTGCGTGCGTGGTTCGACCGCCCGGAGGGCAGCGCTCCGGCCTGGTACACGGCGCTGAGCGACCCGATCGTAGGCGAAGCGCTGCGACTCATGCACGACGACCCGGCGCACCCCTGGACGGTGGCGCAGCTGGCCTCCCGGACCGGTGTCTCGCGCTCCGCCTTCGCGCGCCGGTTCACCACGCTCGTAGGCCAACCGCCGCTGGCCTACCTCACCGAATGGCGCATGACCATCGCCTCGGATCTGCTCATCGAACCGGACGCGACCATCGCCGACGTCGCCAAGCGTGTGGGCTACTCTGACGCGTTCAACTTCAGCGCCGCGTTCAAACGCGTCAAGGGCATGAGCCCAAGCAACCACCGATCACAGCACGCGCGACCGGTCGCATCCGCACGCTCGTCACTCTCCACGCATGACCAACGTGACCTCACGCAGCATCTGGCCATGTCCCGAAGTCCCCGTCCGCGATAGCCCGGGCCGGGTGCGGTCCCTGACGCCACCGCCGGGGGCGCGCCAGTCGGCGTCCGTGAGCCACGCGGTCCAAGCGGGGCCCTTGAAGATCGCTTGGACCACAGCGGCCCGGTCAACGGCACGGCGGGTGTGGTCCTGGCCGGGGCTCCGTTCGCGCATGTGGCGCTACATCGCCGCCGGCGGTGTCATCGTGCTGAGTACCAAGGCCCGCGCGGCCGCCATCGGCGACGGCGCGCTGCCGACCCAGATCGGGCATGATCTCCACGCACTCCTCACCCGGGCTGACGGCGCTGATCGACACCTTCGGCTGGCCACCGGCCGATGCGGACATCTCCGCCAGCTGACGTCGCCGTGTTTCATAAGCGTCACCTATGAAACAGTGGCCCGGCGTCTGGCCGTCCAGGGCGTTCCCGCCCTGATTCTGTTCCATGAGTCGTTTCGAATCGCTGGAGCTTTGAAACGTATCCATGAAACGATCGCGGGGTGAGCGACGACGACTTTTCCCGCGTGGAAGCCTTCGACTGCCCGATGTCCTCCTGCGCCGCCCCGGCCGGATCGCCCTGCCGCACCGGCCGGGGCAAGGTGGCCGCCCAGTACCACACCGCCCGGTTCCGGCTCGTGCCGTCCCTGGCCAAAGTGCTCAACGTGCCGACCCCGGCGCTGCGCAAACCCGGAACCTCGTGGGTGGAACTGCCCCGCCCCGCCGCCGGCACCCAGACGTCCGGACACGCCAAGATCGGCTACGCCCGCGCCTCGACGGTGCGCCAGTCGCTGCAGACCCAGCTCGACTCCCTCAAGACTGCCGGGGTCACCCGGGTCTTCTCCGAGAAGATCTCCACTCGCGCCACGCGGCGCCCCGAACTCGAGCGGGCCGTGACCCTGGCCCGGGAGATGCGCGCCTCCGGCGTCGCGGTCACCCTGGTCGTCCACGAGCACAAGCGGCTCGGCCGCGGTCTGGCCCTGGCCGAGCTCGCCGAACAGCTGCGCGCCTGCGACGTCGGCCTGCAGTTCCTCACCGGCGAGCTGCAAGGCAGCCACGATCCGTCCGGCGTGGTGTTCACCGTGCTGGCCGCCCTGTCGGGGATGGAACGCGAATACATCCGCGACCGCACCCTGGAAGGCCACGAGAGCGCCCGCAAGAACGGCAAGGCCATTGGCGGTGCCGCCGTCACCGATGAGGCCATGCTGTCCATGGCGGTGCATCTGCGCGACCAGGACCTCAGCCTCCGTGAGATCGCCTCCCGCCTGGTCATCACCCAGGGCGCCAAGAGGGGTCGGCACCCGTCCCCGGCCACCGTCATGCGCATGCTCCGCGACCACGACACCAGCATCACCGAGCTGGGCGCCGGAGCCGACGATGCGAAGCAACGGCGGTAGTCGCTGGCCGGTACCCGAGCCGCGAACTGACCTTGGTCATGATCCAACACCGTGATCAAACCGAGACACCAGCCGGTGGCTCCTGCGTTATCGCAGGTCAGACGCTACTTCGTTGAAAATTTCTTCATTGCTACCGGGACTCCACTGAACCGCTTCGGCGATCACGACCCGTTAGGGTACATGTACACGCTCACCAGCAACCTGCCCGCCGTCCGCGCGCAGGAGGCCGCGCTCAAGGCGGCCTCGGCCCAGCCGCTCAACGCGCCCGGCGCGGCCAAGGTGTCGATCGGGCTCGGGCAGGACGCCATCCAGCCGCTGGTGCTGCGCGCCCGGCTCGGCGAATGCGTCGTGATCATGCTCAAGAACGAGATCACGCAAGCGCCGCGCGGCGGCCCCAACGGCAACCCGTCGATCGTGCAGCCCGGCGGCGCGCCGTCGGTATCCATCGACATGCAGGGCGTCTCCTACGACGCGGTAGGCGGCTTCGGCGGCCAGATCGTCGGCAACAACACCCTGTCCGGTACGGCCGTGCCGGGCTCGACCCGCATGTACAAGTTCTACCTGGACCCCCTGCTGGGCGAGGGCACCAAGGTGTTCCGCAGCGGCGGGGACAGCACCCAGCTCACCGCGCACGGGTTGTTCGGCGCGCTGATCGCCGAACCGGCCGGGGCGCGCTGGTACGACCCGGTCACCGGCGCGGAGAAGACCAACGAGGTGAACTGGAGCAACTGGGAAGCGATGGTGCGGCCCGTCAGCGGCCCGGCGTTCCGCGAGTTCGGCATCATCTACCACGAGGTCGGCGACGAGAACTACAACGTCCGGCGGCCCCTGCGCGAGAACGCGGAAGGCACCCCGCAGGGCGACGAGGTCCAGTTCGGCCGGCCCGTCCCGATGATCGACACCGGCGCGCCGAACCCGACCACCCCGACGGCCGGCGGCGGCGGAACCAACTCCTACCGGCCGAGCTCGCGGGCGCTCAACTACCGCAGCGAGTCGTTCTGGCGCCGGCTGCAACTGCTCGCGGCGCGCGGCCTGGAGGTCCAGCAGGCCAACGAGTCGCTCGCCTACAGCTCCTACTCCAACGGCGACCCGGCCACCCCGATCCCGCGCTCCTACCTCGGCGAGCCGACCAAGACCCGGCTCATGCACGCGGGGTTCGAGCAGCTGCACGTGCACCACCTGCACGGCGGCGCGACCCGGTGGCGGCTGAACCCCGGCGCCGACAACACCGACATGGCGGGCGGGCTCAAGAAGGTCCCGCTCCAGAACGCCAGCTCGATCCGGCTCGACTCGCAGACGATCAGCCCGCAGGAGTCCTACAACCTGGAGCACGAGTGCGGCGCGGGCGGCTGCCAGCAGGCGGCGGGCGACTTCCTCTACCACTGCCACATCGCCCACCACTACATCGCCGGCATGTGGGGCATGTGGCGGGTCTTCGACACCAGGCAGTCCGACCTGGCGACGCTGCCCGGCCGCGCCAACGCCCCGGCAGCCGTCAATTCGAACGGCCTGATCGGCAAGACCATGCCCGACGGCAGGAAGGTCGTGCTCCAGGCCGGCCTCACCAACCCCACCACCCAGGTGGCACTGGAGTCCCTGGTCGAAGGGCAGCTGCCGCCGCCGGGCGCCCGGTGGAACACCGGCACCGGCGAGGACCCCGACGACGCCACCGTGTGGGACTGGCAGAAGGGGGGCATCCCGACCGCGCCGGTCTACCTGGGTGAGCCGGAGACGGCCAGCCAGTGGGCCAACTACGTCTCGCCCGCGCCGGGCGCGCGGCCCGAGATCCTGTTCAACCCGGTCAACGGGCGGCCCGCGTACCCGATGCTGAAACCGCACCTGGGCATGCGCCCGCCTTTCTCGCCGAACGGGCACTCGGGCGCACCGTACCTGGGTGACACGGCGACGAGCGGACGGCCCGACGGGCTCTGCCCGCAGAGCGCGCCGCTGCGCACCTACGACATCACCGCCATCCCGGTGGAGATCCAGGCGACGGTCCGGGAGCGGGACGCCGACGGCGAGATCTACGTGCTCAACGAGGACAAGAACGCCGTCGTCAGCGGGGCCAGGCCACCGGAGCCGCTGACGATCCGATCCAACGTCTTCGACTGCGTGGCCGTCACCCTCGGCAGCGAGCTGGACCCCGATGTCCAGCACAAGATCAACATGCACACGCACTTCGTGCAGTTCGATCCGCGCGCCTCCGACGGCGTGATCACCGGTTACGCGTACGAGCAGTCGATCTTCTCCACCGCCCGGGAGAACCGGCAGCTCACCACCGTCAACTCGCCCACCAGCATCACCGTCTCCACCCTCGGCAGGATCAGGCCGGGCATCTCGATCGGCATCGGGGTCGGCCGCCCGAGCATCGAGATCCAGAAGATAACCGCGATCAGCGGCAACGTGCTCACCCTGGACAGCGCGCTGACCAAGACGCACACCGCGGGCGAGCCGGTCACCGTGGAGTTCGTCCAGTACCGCTGGTACTCCGACGTGGACTCGGGCACCGTCTTCTGGCACGACCACGTCAACGGCATCGAATCCTGGGCGCACGGGCTGTTCGGCGCGCACATCATCGAGCCGAAGAACTCCACCTACCACGACCCGGTCACCGGCGCTCAGGTGCGCAGCGGCAACATCGTCGACATCGTCAACACCGGCGGCTCGGTCGGCGTCGGCCAGTCCGGCTCCTTCCGCGAGTACATGATCTACCTGCACAACGGCCGCCGCGGCCGATTGGAGGTAGCAGGCGACAATCGCAACTTCGGTCAAGAATGCGAGGAGGGCTCCATCAACCTGCGGGCCGCGCCGCTCGGTGAACGAACACCGCCGGGGGCCACGCCCGCCAACCCGGCCACCACCGACCAGCGGCAGGAGTACAACGGCCAGCGCTGCCGCAACGCCTTCCGCAACGACGGCGACATCGCGGGCAACCCCAACAACAACACCACCCGCGCCACGGTGACCTCGGTCGACCCGAACGTGTTCTCCTCGGTCAAGTACGGCGAGCCGCTGACGCCACTACTGCGGGCCTACGTCGGCGACCCGGTGGTGATCCGGACGATCGGCCTCAACGAACGCGCCGAGGCGCTGCGCATCCAGGGCCACCGGTTCCGGATGGAGAGATTCAACGCCGACGGGCAGCTGACCGACGCGGCCACCACCGGCATCTCGGAACGGTTCGACTACGTCCTGGACGGCGGTGCCGGCGGCACCGGCGGCATGTCGGGTGACTTCCTGTACTACAGCACCCGCACCTTCGCCCTGGAAAGCGGCGCCTGGGGCCTGTTCCGGGTGCACGACACGCTGCAATCGAACCTGCGGGTGCTGTCCGGACGTGCCGCGCCACCCGGCGGCGCGGGATTCCCCAAACTGTCGGCGGCCACCGGGAACACCCAGCAGAACCCGGGACCCAACCCGGCGTCGGCGTTCAACCCGAACGGCACCCCGAACACAGCGGCGGTCTCCCAGACCAAGACGCCGTGCCCGTCCGGGGCCTGCGCGCTCGGCTACGACGTGTCGATCTTCAACCGGGCCCTGCCCACCACACCGTTCCCCGACACCAGCGGCGTGATCTACTCGCTGACCTCGGACAAGGCGGCGATCCAGGCCGGGACCAAGCGGGTCGAGCCGTTGGTGCTGCGCGCCAACGAGGGCGACTGCGTCACGATCACCCTCCGCAACCAGATCACCCCCGGGTCGCTGTACGGCGGCACCCGGGCCGGATTCGACCTGGCCAAACTGCCACACAACCAGCAACTGTCCGCCGGTGCCACGGTCGGCCTCAATGCCGACAGCTCGGTGGCCGCCGGGCAGAGCGGAACCTACACCTTCTACGCCGACAAGCAGCTCGGCACCTCGATCTTCCAGAACCTGGCCAACGTGGGCTCCATCCGCCACGGCGCGTACGGCCTGCTGATCGTGGAGCCGAGGAACTCGACGTGGTCCAGCAGCGCCGACAACACCCCGCTGGGAACGGCCGCGACCAGCGCGCAGGCCATCATCCGGGTGCCGAACGGGGCGAAGTTCCGCGAGTTCGCCCTAACCCTGCACACCACCGACCAGCAGTACGCGCGGAGCATCGTGCCGTACATCGACTGGGTGGCGGGCGTCGGGGTCAACAGCGTGACCGCGGCCAACATCCCGACCCCTCCGGTGGAGGGCGCTCCGCCGGGCACGGCCGGCAATCCGGGCTCCCTGGACAAGGCGTTCAGCCACGTCAGCTACCACAGTGAACCGCTGACGGTACGCCTCGGGCTGACCGCCAACCCGTCCAGGCCCGACCTGGCCACGCTCACCGCACCGCACGACCGGGCGTTCAGCTCGGTGGTCTTCGGAGATCCGGACACTCCGGTGGCCAGGGCGTTCGCCGGCGATCCGGTGGTCTTCCGGCTCGGCGTCGCCGCGTCCGACCAGTTCCACGCGTTCACCGTCTCCGGGCACATGTACCCGCTGGAGCCGAACATGTGGACCGACGCGAGCGACCACCGCTCGCAGCTGCTCACCTCGCGCACGGTCACGGCGGGTGAGGTCATTGACGCCGAACTCGTCGGCGGCGCGGGCGGCCCGCAGAACTACGCCGGCGACTACCTGTACGGCGACGGCCGCCAGCCGTTCGCCCAGGCGGGCATGTGGAGCGTCTTCCGGGTCCAGCCGACTGGCACCTCGGGAATCCCCCCTCTAGAAGATCCCTATAGGAAAGGACTGGAAATGCGCCAGAGGCAGCCCGACAGAAAGCGGAAGACCATGGGCCGCCTCTGGCGCGTCCGCCTGGCCGGGATCACGGCGGCGCTCGCCGCCGCGATCGGCCTGGCGCTGGCCACGGCGTCACCCGCGTACGCCCACGCCAGGCTCCTCAGTTCCACGCCCGCCGACGGCGAGCACCTCGACACCCCGCCCGCCGAGATACGGCTCCGCTTCGACGAGGAGGTCGTCCTGGTGGGCGAGGGCGTCAGGCTGCTCGACGCGGGCGGCACGACGCTCGGCCTCGCGGTGGTCGACCCCGCGGATCCCGCCCAGGTGGTGCTCCCCGTCCCGACCGGCCTGGCCGACGGCGTCTACCGCGTGAACTGGCGCGTCTCTTCCGGCGATTCGCATCCCGTCGAGGGCGCCTTCGTCTTCAGCACCGGCAGCGCGCGGGCCGCCCCGCTCAGCCTGTCCAGCGGCGCCGGGGCGGTGAGCGATACCTCGGTGGCGGCCCTGTACTGGGTGTCGCGGTGGGCCGGCTACGCCGGACTGGCCCTGCTGGGCGGCGGCGTCGTCTTCCTGACCCTGTGCTGGCGGCCCGGCTGCTCCGATCCGCGGGCCCGCCGGATCCTCACCGCGGGCTGGCTGGCCACCGCGCTCGCCGCCGTCGCCGGACTGCTGCTCCAGGGCCCGTACGCGGCGGGCAGGCCGTTGAGCGCGGTGGCCGACACCCACCTGCTGGCGGTCGTCGCCGACAGCGACTTCGGCCGCCACGTCCTGGCCCGGCTCGCCATCCTGGCCATCGGAGGCGTGCCCCTGTTCCGGCTGCGCCACCGTGCCGGACAGTGGGCCGCGCTGGTCCTGCTCGGCGTGGGCCTGCCGGTGACCTGGACCGGCACCGGCCACGCCAACGCGGCCGACGGCATCGTGCCGGTCGCGGTGAACGTCGTGCACGTGCTCGCGATGGCGGCCTGGCTGGGCGGCATGGTGTTCCTGATGGCGTGCGTCCTGGCCGGTTCGCCGCCCCGCCCGCTGACGGAGGTGCTGGCGGCGGAGGAGCGTTTCTCGCGGCTGGCCACCGTCGCGCTTGGCGCGCTGATCGTGACGGCGGCTACACCTCCTGGCGCGCGCTCGGCTCGCTCGCCGCGCTGCCCGGCTCCAGCTACGGCACGCTGCTGCTGTTCAAGCTGGCCGCGCTCGGGCTGCTGCTGTGGCTGGGCATGTGGTCACGCTCGGCGGTCCGCCGCCGTTCCACGGTCCGCCACCAGTACGCCATCCCCGCCGGGGTCGGCCGCCGGACCCGGTTGAGCCCGGGCCCGGCGCAGGAGGAACTGGTTACCCGCACCCAGTTGCGCCGCTCGATCAGGATCGAGCTGATCCTGGGCGCCCTCATCCTGGCCTTGACCTCGGCCCTGACCGCCACCGCCCGCCCGTCGGCCGTGCCCGCCCCGCCGGCCGCGAGTCAGATCAGGTAGGCCGCAGTCCCCACACCGCCGGCCCGTCCTGCGGGTGGGCCGGCGGGTTTCACCCAGATCGAGATGTGCCGATCGGCCTTCCACCTCTGCCACACCTCCGCGCCCGCGTCACCGCACCGCATCGTCCAGGTGGCCGGTGCCAGCTGGAGCATCGAGGGACGCTTCCAGACCGGCAGGAAACGAAGCCGCCGTCGACCGCTACCCGGTCCGCCTCCCCATCCCACCTGGTATCGATACATGACCCTGGCCATGTTCGCCGTCACCCACGCCAACCTCATGGACGAACCGGAGTCTGCACAATCCGACCCCAGGCAGAACCCGATCGCGGTCTCGGCCAACGAGATCTTCCGCCTTTTCGCCCTCCTGACCCGGCCACCGCTGCACGATGCCCACAGTCAGCACTGGTCATAATGGCGACGACAACGACAAGCCCAAGCCCGCCGATCCCACTACCAGCGCCAACGAATCAAAGATCGCTAAGTAGGCTATTGGCCCATCCCGCGCATAATCGCCTGTCGGAGCATTTTCAGGATTTCGCGCTATTCGCGGCCGAATCGTCCACGGCAACAGGCCGCCACGGGCGAGCAGGATATCGCGGGGGATCCAACAAACAGCATCGGGAGTTCAACCCGCTCCGCCGCACCTTTGGCCGATGGACGTCAAGACTTCCTGCCGACCCCTGCGTAAACCCAGGCACGTTCATGCGAAGGCGTGGACATGTCCGCGCTCCCTTCGGGGTGCCAGTCGAAAACCCTGGTCAGGCCCGGGCCGACGAGTTGCCAGCCCTCGAAGAACCGCGTGATCTGAGCTCTCGTGCGCTGGGTCAGCGGGAAAGCGGTCCGGGCGTGCTGGTCGAGGGTCGCCCGGGCCAGTTCAGGCGGGATGAAGTCGTGAGTCACATGCGAGATGACCAGGTGGCTGCCCGCGGGCACCGCATCAGTCAGCTGCTTGAGCACCTCGGCGGGCTGATCCGCGTCATGGATGAACATCAGCACGGCGACCAGCATGATCCCCACGGGCTGGCCGAAGTCGATGATCTCCCGCACGTCGGGATGGTTGAGGATCGTCTTCGGCTCACGGAGATCGGCGTGCACGTAGGCAGTCCGGCCCTCAGGCGAACTGGTGAGCAGGGCTCGTGCGTGGTTCAGCACGATGGGGTCGTTGTCGACGTAGACGACCTTTGCGGCGGGGTCGGCGGCCTGGGCGACCTCGTGGGTGTTCCCTTGAGTCGGGATGCCGGTGCCGATGTCGATGAACTGAGTGACACCCTGCGCGACCAGATAACGAACAGCCCGGCCGAGGAAGGCACGATTGTCCTGGGCACTGCGCTTGAGATCGGGAGCGAGCTTCAGCAACTGCTCGGCGTGGACGCGATCGGCCTCGTAATTGTCCCTGCCTCCGAGCCAGTAATCATACACCCGGGCGGAATGCGGCCGGGATGTGTCAATCTTGCCGGGCATTTGTGGCTTGAACTGGGACAAGGACAGGGAGTTCGTTGCGTCGGTCATATACACCCTCGGCGGAGAAGGCCTGAAATAATACGTTTGTTAACCGGTTTATTTACCACATCCGGGGGACAAGTCAACCCGAGCACCCGCGGCACCGTCGATGACGTGCACGGCATCGCGTGCGGTACGAGAACCACCGTTAGGGGCGTGGTGAGCGGGCGGGCGACCTAAGCAGCTCATCCGCGACAGCCGCCACGGCGATCACAATGCTGGAGAGGTTCCGGCGGCGCCTCGCCGCGTCCGCGCGGGTGAGCTGCGCTACGACGACGCAATCCCGCTGATCGCGCGATGGCCGGCTTCGCTCACTCCGCGCTGAGGGCGGAAGGCGGGCCGCAACCCTCCCGGAGGGATACCTCGGTCAGCGCGTCGGACCCGAGTAATCAAGAACGCGGGGGCGCCGTACTCTGGCGGACGATCAGGGAGGTGGCGAGTTCGATCCGGTGCTGGTCGGGGGGGCGGCCTGCGGCGATGGACATGATGAGGGTGGCCGCGGTGCTGCCCATCTTGACCAGGGGCTGGCTGATGGTGGTCAACGGCGGGTCGGACCACTGGGCCAGCGGGAGGTCGTCGAAACCGACCACGCTCAGGTCCTCGGGCACGCGCAGGCCGGCGCGGCGGGCGGCCTGGCAGGCGCCGAGGGCCTGCAGGTCGTTGGCGGTCACGATCGCGGTGGGCGGCTCGGGGAGCGCCAGGAGTTCCTGGGCTTCGGCTAGGCCGCCGTGCACGTAGAGCGGGCCGTGGCGAACCAGAGCGGGATCCACGGGCACGCCGGCGGCGTCGATCGCCGCGCGATGACCGTCCAGGCGGGCTCGGCAGCAGAGCAGCGCGGGTGGTCCGCCGATCACGGCGATCCGGCGGTGGCCGAGTTCCAGCAGGTGGCGGGTGGCGGTCAGGCCGCCGTTCCAGTTCGTCGCCCCGACCGAGGGGATCCGGTGGCTTGGCTCGCCGTTGGGATCGAGCGCGACGAGCGGGATCGCCCGGCTGGCCAGCTGGGCGCGCTGCCGTTCGCTGAGGTTGGCGGAAACGGCGATCACTCCGACCGGCCGGCGGGCGAGAACTTGGTCGGTCCAGGCGGGCGGGGGGGTATGCAGGCCTCGCATGTCGGTCATGGCGACCGCGAGGCCGTGGGTGCGGGCCACCTGGTCGACGCCGCGGATGATCTCCAGGGCCCAGAGGCTGTCCAGCGACTGGAAGAGGATCTCCAGGATGGCCGCGGGGCCGGTGACCTCCGGGCGGCGTTGCCAGCCGTGCTGTCTGATGAGCTCCTCGACTCGCCGCCGGGTGCTGGCCGAAACGCCTGGATGGCCGTTGATGACCTTGGACACGGTGGGCGCGGACACACCGGCGAGTTCCGCGATGCGGGCAACCGTGATCTCCCGGCGGGGATGCGCTCCAGATTGATCGCGGCGAGTGGTAGCGGTCACATCAGAAGTCTATTGGCCTGCGGCCAATGGTCCTATGGAACGAGTGTTTCGTGAAAATTTCAGAAGCATTCGTTCTTTTTCCACCAGTGACCTGGGCGAACGAACCTCCAGAGGACAGAGCGGTGTCCGCAGTGGGCGCGCTGCCTCACGATTTGGGCACACAAACCCGCGCAGAACGCTCCTAAGGGAGTCAACGATGAACAAATCAATGAGGACAGGACGCTTACGAACGGCCTTAGCGGTGGCGCTGGCCGTCGCCGTCGGCTCGATCACGTTAACGGCGCCCGCCGCCCGGGCCGCCGTCCGGCCGCCGCTCGGCCAGAACATCAAGGTCAACCAGGTCGAGTACGCCCCTGGAGCGGCCAAGCAGGCGACCCTCATCAGCGGTTCCACAGCACCGGTGACCTGGTCGCTGCTCAACGGAGCCGACCAGGTGGTGGCGAGCGGAACCACCAGTGTCTTCGGCCAGGACTCGGCCTCCGGAGACACCGTCCACAAGATGGATTTCTCGTCGTATCAGGGCTCGGGCGCCAACTTCGTGCTCGCCGTGGGGAACGAGTCCAGCCAGCCGTTCGACCTGGGGACCACGGCCTGGCGGCGCCTGCCGTCCGACGCGCTCGCGTTCTTCTACCACCAGCGCAGTGGGATCGCGATCAGCTCGCAGTTCGCGGGGAGCCAGTACGCCCGCGCCGCCGGGCACCTCAACGTCTCGCCCAACCGGGGAGACAACGCGGTGGCGTGTCGGGTGAGCTGCGGTTACACGCTGGATGTGCGGGGCGGCTGGTACGACGCCGGCGACCACGGCAAGTACGTGATCAACGGCGGCATGTCGGCCTGGCAGTTGGTCAACCTCTACGAGCGGGCCAGGAACGTGCCCGGCGCGAATCAAGCCCTGCTCGCCGACGGCACCCTGGCCATCCCGGAACGGGGCAACGGCGTGCCCGACATTTTGGACGAGGCCCGCTGGGAGATCGACTTCCTGCTGAAGATGCAGGTCCCCGATGGGCGCACCCGGGCGGGCATGGCCCATCACAAGATCCATGACCAGAACTGGACCGGGCTTCCGCTGCTGCCCGCCCAGGATCCCGAAGTCCGGTTCCTCTCACCGCCGAGCACCGCCGCCACCTTGAACCTGGCCGCAGCGGGCGCGCAGTGCGCACGCGTCTGGGCTTCCATCGACGCGTCGTTCTCCGGCCGGTGCCTGACCGCGGCCGAAAAGGCCTACACGGCGGCAAAGGCCAATCCGTCAGTGTTCGCGCCGGAGAGCGACGGCGTCGGAGGCGGGTCCTACGTCGACGGCAAAGTGAGCGATGAGTTCTACTGGGCGGCGGCCGAGCTGTTCGTCACCACAGGCAAGCAGATCTACCGCAACGACCTGACCGCCCACAGCCTTTACTTCGGGAGGAGCTTCACCAACGAGGGCGCTCAGTGGTCTGAGGTGGGGACCCTTGGTGACATCACCCTCGCGCTGGTGCCCAACGGGCTGACCTCCTCGATCGGGCAGACGTTGCGCGGCCAGTTCGTCAGCAGGGGAGACGCGCTGCTGAACATCATGCGCAACCAGGGTTACCCGGTGCCGTTCCAGCCGAACGGCGGAGGCTACATCTGGGGGTCCAACAATCTGATCCTGAACAACGCGGTGGTGCTGGCGCTGGCGTACGACTTCAGCCAGCAGGAGAGGTTCCGTGGCGGGGTGTTCGAGACGATGTCCTACGTTCTCGGGCGCAACCCGCTTGGTCAGTCGTATGTGACCGGGTATGGCGACAAGCCCTCGCGGAATGTCCACCATCGTCACTGGGCCAACCAGCTCAACTCCTCGCTGCCGATCGCGCCGCCCGGGTCGCTGGCCGGAGGGCCGAACAGCGGGCTCCAGGATCCGGTGGCCCAGCAGCGCCTGGCCGGGTGCCGGCCGCAGAAGTGCTACCTGGACGACATCAACGCGTGGTCGGTGAACGAGGTGGCGATCAACTGGAACGCGGTGCTGGCCTGGGTGAGCACCTGGACCGCTGAAAAGTCCCAATCTGGCCCGTCCCCGTCCCCGTCACCCAGCCCGTCCCCGTCACCCAGCCCGTCCCCGTCACCCAGCCCGTCCCCGTCACCCAGCCCGTCACCTAGCCCGTCACCTAGCCCGTCCCCATCGCCGTCTCCGTCCCCGCCGGCGGGTAAGGCCTGCACCGCGACGTACCGAATCGTCAACCAGTGGACGCCCGGCTTCCAGGCGGAGGTGACAGTACGGAATTCGGGCTCGGCCGCCATCACGGGCTGGACCGTGCGCTGGGCCTTCCCCAACGGGCAGACGATCACCCAGCTCTGGAACGCCACGCACACGGTCAGCGGCGCCAACGTGACCGCCACGAACCTGTCGTGGAACGGCAACCTGGACACCAACGCCTCGGCCGCGTTCGGGTTCAACGGTTCTTGGTCCGGGACCAACGGCGTGCCGGCCTCGATGACCTGCACCGCGGCCTAGCCGTCCAAGATCGTGCCGCCCGAGACTCCTCCTCGGGCGGCACGAACCATGCCACGACACGCCTACCTGCAGGCTCCTGACGAGCCAGCGACCGGCCGTCGAAGCCGCGCGATTTCAGAATCAGGACGGCCGGCACCCACGTGCTCATGAAGAACCGCGACTACATCCCACCTGCTGCGTGACCTGTCGCCCTTCCCGGTCCGGCCGCCGGTCGAGATCGCGTGAACCGCCCGTCCGGGCGGCGGCCCTCTCGAATCGAATGACGGTCATCCTGGTCCCGCATGAACGGCGGCCGGTCGCAGTACCGGCGGGTTAAATCGTGTTCGTCCAGTCATCTTCCGCCCGAAAGGGATGGCCGTGAGCGAGCAGAGCGAGCAGGTTTCCGTCGCGGCAGATGGAGCGGGCTCGCCGAGGTCCGCCGCCCGCCTGGATGCCCTCCCTTCGGACCTGGCGCGGCCGGACGCGGGCCGTAGTGTCGTCGTCATCGGTGGGACCAGCGGGATCGGCACCGCGATAGCCGAGCGGTTCGCCGGGTCCGGCGCGAGCGTGATCGTCGCCGGGCTGCGCTCCGCGGACACGCCGGCCTCGCTGGCCGCGGTCGCGCGCACGGTCGAGTTGGACATCACGAACGGTCACGATCTGGAGGACTTCCTCGCCGGCTTGCCCGCACTGGACGTTCTGGTGAACGCCGCCGGAGTCCTCCACCGCGGGGAGGAGTATCGCCCCGAGGTCTTCGCGCGGGTGGTGGAGATCAATCTGACCGGAACCATGCGCGCCTGCGTCAGCGCCAAGCCGCTGCTGTGCCGCGGCGGAGGCTGCATCGTCAATGTGGCGTCGATGCTGAGTTTTTTCGGCGGGCCGCTCGTGCCCGCGTACACCTCGAGCAAGGGCGGGGTGCTGCAGCTCACCAAGGCGCTGGCGGTGGCATGGGCGGCGGAGGGGATCAGGGTCAACGCCGTGGCGCCCGGCTGGATCCGCACCAGCCTCACGGCGGGTCTGCACGACAACGCCGAGACGTTCCAGCGCATCGTCGACCGCACGCCGATGGGCCGGTGGGGCGAGCCCGCGGACGTCGCCGGGGCCGTCGCCTTCCTGTGCGGGCCAGACGCCCGGTTCATCACCGGTGTCGTGCTCCCGGTCGACGGCGGCTACCTCGCCGCGTGACCCAGTCCCCTGAAACGACCAGAGAAAGGCAAGACCATGACGAGTGCCCAGGGACCCGTGATCGCGATCTCCGGAGAGGTGCCGCCGGAGATCGCCGTCGCGGCGGTTCCGGACGACGACCGGGTCTGGGTGCCCCAGGCCCCCAACGTGTGGTTCCGCCCGCTGATGTTCAACACGGTGACCGGCCAGTGGTGCAACCTGCTCAAGGTGACCACGTCCGGCATCGTCTCGCGCCACCGTCACCCCGGCGCGGTCTTCGGCTACGTGATCAAGGGGAAGTGGCACTACTACGAGCATCCGTGGGTGGCCGAGGCCGGTCACTTCGTGTACGAGCCGCCGGGGGAGATCCACACCCTCGCCGTGCCCGACGACTGCGACGAGATGATCACGTTTTTCAACATCTCCGGTGCGATGGCGTACGTCGACGAGGCCGGGGTGCAGATCGGCTTCGAGGACACGTTCACGAAGATCGACATGTGCCGTGCGCACTATGAGAAGGTCGGGCTCGGGGCCGACTACGTGCGCCAGTTCATCCGCTGACCTGCGGCCGCCCGGGGCGTGCCGACTCCGCATAGGTAGGCTCGTCGCCGATGGACATCAAGAGCGTTCACCACTACCGCATCGACTGGATCGCCAGCTTCGTGGCGGTCGCGCGCTATGGCGGGTTCTCCGCCGCCGCCAAGGCGCTCTACCGTTCGCAGCCGCGGGTCAGCAGCCACATCGCCGACTTCGAACGCGAGTTGGGCACCAAGCTGCTCGACCGGTCCGTGCACCCGGCCGTGCTCACTGCCGAGGGGCGGGCGCTGCTGCCGCACGCCGAGGAGATCCTGCGCCACCTCACCATACTGGCCGACCTGACCGGGGGAGTGGTGCGCGGCGAGGTGCGGCTGGGCGCCTACCCCAGTGCCGCCGCGTACCTCTACCCGCTCGCCGTGCGCGCCCTGCGGCGTTCCCACCCGCAGGCGCGGCTGGTGTTGCGTGAGGGGCCGAGTGTCGCGCTCGGCAGCTCTCTCATCAGCGGGGACGTGGATCTCGCCATCCGGCCGCTGCTGCCGTTGATCAACGCAGACCAGGTCGCCCACCGGATCCTGTGGCGGGAGCCGCTGGTCGCGGTGTTCCGCGAGGATCACCCTCTCGCGCGGGCCCGTTCGGTGTGGCTCAGCCAGATCGCCTCGCTGCCGGTGATCAGCATCGGGGAGAGCGACGAGGGGTACGGCCGGCAGTACGAGACCAACCTCGCCTTCGCCCAGGCCGGGCTCACCCCGACGATCACGGCCCAGACCAACCAGCCGCAGACGCTCATCTCCCTGGTCCGCTACGGCATGGGCACCGGAGTCACCAACAGCCTGGCCATGACCACGGCCAACATCGAAGGGGTCGCGCTGGTGCCGATCGCCGACCCGCACTGCGAGCGGGTGGTCGCGCTCTGGTGGCGCGGCGACGGCGTCAAATCACCCGCCGTGGACGCGGTGCGGGAGGTCATCGGCAGGCTCCCCTCGCCCCAGTGGCCCTGGGGTGAGGAGTCGCCCGTCCCGCCGCCCGCGGATCAGCGCCGAACCCAGGGCCACCGCTGACTCGTCCACGCCGCGACAGGCCACAGACGATGGGCGATATCATCCGATATGTCATAATTGTGGTCGTTCGGCCTCGCCAGCCGGAACTCACCGGTCCGCGTGCACCCGTACCAGGATCTTCGCGTGCCGGTCCCGGCCGGGGCCGACGAGCACGTCGAGTCCGTGGCTGACGGTCTCGGCGAGGGCGACCCGCGCGGTCACGATCCGCCCGGCCCGCTCGCCGTGGGCGGCGAGGATCTCCATGGCCGGGGTCATGTCGGCGTCGGCGAGGTGCGACATGCTGCCGATGATCCGTATCTCGCGCAGCGCCACGTCGGCGAGGTCGAGGGTGCTGGGGCCGCCGGGCAGTCCCACGATCACCACGACGCCGCCGGGTTCGGCGAACCGCACGGCCGCGTCGCCCGCCGACGCCGCGCCCGAGCACTCGATCACGACGGGGGCCTGGATCCCAGCGGCGCGGGCCTCGGTCACCTCGAGCGCCGCCAAGCCCAGGCCGGCCGCGTGCCTGATTCGTTCCTTGGCGATGTCCAGCACGGTGACGCCGTTGCCGTCGGCATCGAGGATCAGAGCCGCCGCCAGGCCGATGGTGCCCGCGCCGATCACCACGCACGGCATGCCGGCCGGGCGGCCCGCGTGCCGTACCGCCCGCATCGCCACGGCGAACGGCTCGGCGAGGGCGGCCAGTTCGGGGCTCATGCCGGGCGGCGCGGGCACGGCCATCGAGGCCGGGACGGTGAGGAGGTCGGCCAGCCCGCCGTCGGCGGACTGGCCCAGATGGCCGAGGATCAGGCAGAGCTGGACGTCGCCCCGCGCGCACGGCCGGCAGGCGCCGCACGGCAGCAGCGCGTTGAGGGCGACGAGGTCTCCTTCGGCCGGCGCGGTCACGCCGGGGCCGGCCGACTCGATCCACCCGGAGATCTCGTGTCCCATGGTCAGCGGTGCCGACCGCCCGGTCACCGGGTGCGGACGCACCGGGACGTGCACCGGGCCGAAGCGGTATTCGTGCACGTCGGTGCCGCACAACCCGCACCAGGCGACCCGGACCCTGACCTCGCCGGGCCCCGGGAGCGGTGGTGGCGGGACGTCCTCGACCCGGACGTCACCCGCTCCGTGCCAGCGAACGGCTCGCATGCGGGGAACCTCCTCGTCATATCCCGGGCGGCGCCGGGCTTTCGCAGTTTAGGCGGCCAGCCGAGGACGGGAATCGGATGCCGCAGCGGTTCGAATAGCCCCGATACGCGGCGGAAATGTTTCGTTGACGTCCCTGTCACAGCGGTGTGGACTGCCGTTCCAACACCTTCAGTCGTTCTCAATATTTCGTGACGCCGGCGCTCGGGGGCGAGGCCAGACCTGCGAACAGGGTCAAACGATCATCAAACGGAAGGACGCCGCCATGGTCCAGGGATTCCCGGGCAGCGCTGAGACATCGCCCAGCAGTTCCGGCGCCGGAGTGAGCCGGCGCAACCTGCTGCGCAACAGCCTTCTGGGCGCGGCCGCGCTCGCGGCGCCCGGCCTGCTCAGCGCGTGTGACGCGGACACATCGACGGGAGGCGGCACCACTGCCGGAGGCAAGGCCAAGGTGCGCCTGTGGCACTGGTACAGCCAGCAGCGCGACCAGTGGGGTCCGCTGATCCAGGAGTTCCAGGCCGCGCACCCCACCATCGTCGTGGAGAACCGCCTGTTCGGCGACCCCGACTCCTACCTGCCCGCGCTGCAGGGCGCGGTCGCCGCAGGCGACCCACCGGAGATCTTCGCGCCGCACGTCCTGGCCATCGAGTACGGCAAGGCCGGCATCTCCGCCGACCTGCGTACCGAACTGGGCGCGGACTTCCTGCAGGACTTCTTCCAGTCGACCAACGACGAGTACACCGACAACGGCAAGCAGTACGCCCTCGGCTGGATGGCGCAGACCTTCGGCATCTTCTACGACCCCGACATCTTCGCCAGGGTCAAGGCCGACGTGCCGGAGACCTGGGAGGACCTGCTGACGGTGGCCGGGAAGCTCAAGGACGCGGGCGTGCTGCCCTGCGTGCTGTCCAACAGCCCGGGCACCAACGGCCTGGACTTCTTCCTGCCACTGATCACCCAGGCGTCCGACGACCCGAAACTGCTGCTCGACATCGACCAGCAGCGCAACGGCGCCAAATGGGATCACCCCAAGGTCACCGAGGCGCTGAAGAAGCTGGAGGAGCTGGTCAAGGGCGGCGCGTTCGCCCCCAACGCCAACGGCATCACCACTCCGCAGGGCGAGACCCTGCTCTACACCGGCAAGGCGGCCATGCTCTTCATGGGCTCCTGGGTACCGCAGGACTTCATCCAGAACGCCCCCAAGGACTTCGTCCAGCGCTACAAGGTCATGCAGACCCCGGCCTGGGCGGCGGGCAAGCGGCACTGGTGCGCCAACCAGGCGGGAGCCGGCTTCGCCGTGAGCCAGACCAGCAAGAACAAGGCGGCCGCGCTGGAGTTCGTGAAGTTCATGTACGAGTCGCCCCGGTACGCGAAGATCATGAACGATTCGGCCAGCATGCCCTCCACTCAGACGGCCGGCGCCCAGGTCAGCGACCCGGTGCTGAAGGAGATGACGTCCTGGCTGATCAACGGCGACGGGGCGCCGCACATCCTGTTCGGCAAGGGCTCGTCGGGGTCGGCCGCCAACGCGGTGGCCGCGCTGATCGGCGGGCAGGCGGCGCCCGAGGAGACCGCGACGAAGATCCAGGCCGACGTCGTGCGCGCCCGCGGCGGCAACTGATCATGTCCATCGTCCGCGCCGCCCGGCCCGGGGCCGGTCTCCAGCCCCGGGCCCGGGAGGCCGTGATCGGCTACCTCTTCGTCGCCCCGATCGTGGTCTTCTTCGCGATCTTCGTCGGCGTTCCGTTCCTGCGCTCGCTCTACCTGAGCCTGTCGGAGTGGAGCGGCTTCGACGAGCCGAGGTTCGTGGGGCTGGACAACTTCGACTTCATGATCCACGACCCGGTGTTCTGGAAGGCTCTGGGCACCACGTTCCTGTTCACCGCCGTCACCACGGTCCTGCAGACGGTGCTGCCGCTGCTGCTGGCGGTGCTGATGAACGGGCGGTGGCGTGGCACGGTGATCTACCGGACGCTGCTGTTCATCCCGGCGGTGATCTCGTTCGTGGTCACCGGCGTGCTCTGGCAGCTCATCTACGAACCCAACCTCGGCACGCTCAACGAGGCGCTGCGCGCGGTCGGGCTGGGCGCGCTGGCCCAGCCGTGGCTGGCCGACCCGAACCTGGTCGTGCCGGCGCTCATCGTGGTATCGCTGTGGCAGTCCGCGGGCCTGTACATGCTGATCTTCCTGGCCGGGCTGCAGGGCATCGACCCGACACTGTACGAGGCCGCCCGCATCGACGGCGCAGGACCCGCGCAGCAGTTCCGGCGGGTGACCGTGCCGATGCTGCGCATGGTCACCGGGGTGGTGGTCCTGCTCAACCTGATCAACGGGTTCAAGACGTTCGACCTGATCTACGTCATGACCGGTGGCGGCCCCAACCGGGCCTCCGAGGTGCTCGGCACCTACCTGTACGGCCTGGCCTTCGGCAACGAGTCCGGGGCCACGCCGTCGTTCGGGTACGCCACCGCGATCAGCATGGTGATCTTCGCGCTGTGCATGATCGTGACGCTCGCCCAGTTGCGCACCTCCCGGAGGGCCTCCCGATGACCACCACACAGGCTTGGCGCAGCGCCTCGTCGGTGCGCGTGCGGCGCCGAATCTGGCGATCCACGGGATACGTGCTGCTCATCGCGATCTCCGCGGCCACCGTCTTCCCGTTCGTGTGGATGCTGCTGACCTCAGTACGCCGCAGGGACACCGTCTTCGGCGGCGGGATCATCCCCGACCACGTCACCTTCGACGCCTACCAGCGATCCTGGTCGCAACTCGACTATCCCTCACACTTCCTCACCACACTGGCGATCACCACGCTCACCGTCCTCGCGGTGGTGGCACTGGCCACCCTCGGCGGCTACGCGTTCGCCAAGCTGCGCTTCCCGTTCCGGCAGACGCTGTACGTGATCCTGCTCAGCACCCTCATGCTGCCGGTGACGGCGATCATCCTGCCGCTGTTCCTGCAGTTGCGCACGCTGCACCTGCTGGGCACCCGGCAGGGCCTGCTCCTGGTGTACATCGGCACATCGCTGCCGTTCGCGATGTTCCTCATGCGCGCCTTCTTCGAGACGCTGCCGGACGAGCTGATCCAGGCGGCCCGCGCCGACGGCGCGGGAGAGTTCACCATCTTCCGGAAGATCATGCTCCCGCTGGCCGCGCCCGGAGTGGCGACCGTGGTCATCTTCCAGTTCATGAACACCTGGAACGAGTTCCTCTACGCCCAGACGTTCCTCCAGAATCCGGACTACCTGCCGCTGCAGCCCGTGCTGTACACCATCGTCGGGCAGTACTCGACCGACTGGCCGCTGGTCTGCGCGTCGCTGACCATGTCCATCCTGCCGATCGTGCTCGTCTACATCCGGATGCAGCGCCGGTTCGTCGCCGGCCTCACCCTCGGAGCGGTCAAATCCTGACCGCTCAACCCCACGAAAGGACGCTCGTGCCCAACCATCCGATCGGTATCCAGCACGTCGAGATCGGAGTCACCGACCTGGCCCGCTCACTCGATTTCTACCAGGGCCTGCTCGGTTTCCGGCCGGTCCAGGATCTGGACTCGCCCGGTGTCCGCTGGCTGTCGGCCGGCCCCGCGCTGCTCAAGCTGGCCGAGGTCGGGCCCGGCGACCTCGGCGGCTGGATCAACGACGACCTCCAGCGCGGCGTGCGGCACATCGGCTTCACGGTCGGCGACGTCGATCTCCAAGCGGAAAAGGTCCGCGACGCCGGCATTCCCTTCACCCTGCCCCCGCTGGACGCCGTCGGCGGTGTGCGGCTGGCCTTCTTCCAAGACCCCGATGGGACCCACCTGGAGATCGTCGACAAGTACCTGCAATACCACACGGTGACCTCGCCGGAACTGGCCGACCGCGAGCGCGCCGCCGCGCAGGCCCGCCCCCGCACCGCCGGCCCGGCCTTCGGCCACGTCGCGGTGACCGTGGCGGACCTCGACGCGACGCTGGCGTTCTACCGCGACACCCTGGGCTACGAGGTGATCGGCGAGATCTCGCAGGACCAGGATCCGCGCGGCTTCCTGCTGACCTACCTGCAGGCCGGCGACGTCGTGATCGAGGTGTTCACCTTCACCGCGCCCAAGGCCCCCAGCCCTTGGACGCCCGATGCGTCCCGGCACGGCTTCCGCCACATCGGCATCGCCGTCGACGACACCGCCGAAGCCGCGGCGCGGCTGGTCGCGGCAGGGGCGCACCCGGCCGGGGACGGCCTGCTCACCGACGCCGACGGCGTGCCGCTGCGGCCGGTGAGCGCACGATGACGGCTCCTGTCTTCCCTCGGCGGCCGCTGGGCCGGACCGGTCTGGAGGTGACCCAGGTATGCGTCGGCGGCGGCCCGCTCGGCAGCATGCCGGAGAACTTCGGCTACGAGGTGAGCGCCGAGCGCGGAACCGCGACCGCGCTGGCGGCGCTGACCGGGCCGTTCAACTTCCTCGACACCGCCGCGGGCTACAGCGACGGCGAAAGCGAGCGGCGCGTCGGCGCGGCCCTGCGCCGGATCGGGGGAGTGCCGGACGGCTTCGTACTCGCCACCAAGGTCGACCGGGACGGCGTGACCGGGGACTTCTCCGGCGACCAGGTACGCCGCTCGGCGGAGGGCAGCCTGCGCAGGCTCGGCCTCGACCGGCTGCCGCTGGTCTACCTGCACGACCCCGAGCACATCAGCTTCGAGGCGGGCATGGCGCCCGATGGACCGGTCGAGGCCCTGCTGAAGCTCAAGGGTGAAGGCGTGATCGGCCATCTGGGCGTGGCCGGCGGCCCGGTGGAGCTGATGGCGCAGTACCTGCGCACCGGGGTCTTCGAGGCGCTGATCACGCACAACCGGTGGACTCTGGTCGACCGGTCCGCCGGCGACCTGCTCGACGAGGCGGTCACGCTCGGCGTGGGCGTGGTCAACGGCGCGCCCTTCGGCGGCGGCATCCTCGCCAAGGGCACCGCCGCGTCCGGCAAGTACGCCTACCAGCAGGCCGACGAGGAGGTGCTGCGCCGGGTACGGGCGATGGAGGCCGCCTGCGCCGAGCACGGCGTGCCGCTCGGCGCCGCCGCGTTGCAGTTCTCCATGCGCGACCCGCGCATCACCTCCACGATCGTCGGCGTCTCCCGACCCGAACGGGTCGAGGAGACCGCCAGGCTAGCGACCTGGGAGATTCCCGCCGGGTTGTGGGACGTCCTGCAACCGCTGGCCGCACCCCCCGCACTCTGGCAGTGGTGACCGCGCACAACCCAGGAGGAGTTTCGTCCATGACCGACACCGAGATCACCCACCTGTCCGCCGAGCCGGTGGCCTTCCCCGCCGGATTCGTCTGGGGCGCCGCCAGCGCCAGCTACCAGATCGAGGGCGCGACCACCGAGGACGGCCGCGGCCCCTCGGTCTGGGACACCTTCGCGCACACCCCCGGCGCGATCCTCGGTGGTGACACCGGCGACGTGGCCTGCGACCACTACCACCGCTACCGCGAGGACGTGGGACTGCTGGCCGACCTGGGAGCCACCCACTACCGTTTCTCGCTGGCCTGGCCCCGGCTGCAGCCGGGCGGGCGCGGACCGCTGAACGAGGCGGGCGTCGGCTTCTACGACCGGCTGATCGACGAGTTGCTGGCGCGGGACGTGCGGCCGTGGGTCACCCTCTACCACTGGGACCTGCCCCAAGAGCTTGAGGACGCGGGCGGCTGGCCGGAGCGGGACACCGCCCACCGGTTCGCCGACTACGCGGCGGCCGTCTACGCCCGCCTCGCCGACCGCGTGGAGAACTGGACGACGCTGAACGAGCCCTGGTGCGCCGCCTACCTCGGGTACGCCTCCGGGGTGCACGCGCCGGGCCGTCGCGAGCCGGCCGCCTCCGTGAGCGCGGCCCACCACCTGATGCTCGGCCACGGCCTGGCGATCCAGGCGATGCGCGCCCACGACGCGAGCCGATCCTTCGGCGTCACCGTAAACCTGTATCCGGTCGACCCGGCCGGCGACTCCGACGCCGGCCGCGACGCGGCACGCCGTATCGACGCGCTGATGAACCGTCAGTTCCTCGACCCGATGCTGCGCGGCGCCTACCCCGCCGACCTGCTGCGGGACCTGGCGGAGGTGACCGGCTCCGGGCACATCCTGGAGGGCGACACCCAGGTGATCGCCCAGCCGCTGGACTTCCTCGGCGTGAACTACTACAGCAGGCACGTGGTGCGGGCCGGAGACGGGCCGCGCCAGGCGCCGGACGCGGCCTCGGCATGGCCGGCCAGCAACGACGTGGAGTTCGTCAGCCGCGGCCTGCCCGCGACGGAGATGGGCTGGGAGATCGACCCCCAGGGGCTGTACGACGTGCTCAGCCGGGTGCACCGCGAGTACGGGCCGATGCCGCTGTACGTGACGGAGAACGGCGCCGCCTTCGCCGACGAGATCGGCCCCGACGGCGAGATCGCCGACCCGGCGCGGGTGGCCTACCTCGACAGCCACTTCCGCGTCGCGGCCCGCGCCATCCAGGACGGGATCGACCTGCGGGGATACTTCGTGTGGGCGCTGACGGACAACTTCGAGTGGGCCTGGGGCTACTCCCGCCGCTTCGGGCTGGTCTACCTCGACTACGCCACCCAGCGGCGCATCCCCAAGCAGAGCGCCCGCTGGCTCGCCCAGGTCACCCGCCGAAACGGACTGTGATCACCTGATCGGCGTCAGCCGACGCCATGGGGGTCAGGACGGCCTGGAGCCGCCGCAGGGAGCTCCTGCGAGGTGGAGGACGCCGTCGTGGAGATGAGCTTGCTGCTCGACCAGGGCGAGCCCGAGACCGGAGTCACCAGCGCGGGGCCTGGTTGTAGCGAAACAGTGCCGCCCGAAGTCCCGCCTCGGGCGGCACGAACCAGAGTCGGATGTCAGAACGCCCGCCTGATCGCGATCGCGTTCACCGAGCCACCGTTGTACTGGCACGCCCCAGAGGTGACGGGGTTGATGGCGAACCATCCGTTCGGCACCGATTGGGTCGAGCACATCACCAGGTGGCTACCGATCGGTAGGTTGTCGACACGAGTGATCCTTTTCCAGTTATAGAGGGGGTTGAGCGGGCCTGCCCCGCAGGAGGCATTGTGCAGCCAGGCGGTGACGGTCCAGCCGGCCGGGGTGGGGCTGGATCCGCAGACGAACTGCTCCTCAAGGGCAGCAGCGGACGCGGGGGCTGCCGTCGAAAGCACGGCCAGCGCAACGAGGGACGCGAGAGAGATGGCACGCATGAGATCTCCTTGCGGGATCGATCGGTCGTTCTACCAATGGGCCGCACATCGCACAATCGCGGCTTGAACAGGATCACTAGTTGACTGGTGGTCGATCCTGAATCCGATGCGCGGAAGGCCCGTATTCAGTTGACGGTGACTGTGGTTCATCGCATACGGCCGAGGGCCCGCGCCTGAGTAGGCTGTTCCTCGAATATGCGCATGCCCGGCCCTCGCTGGGCGGCGGCACCGTGGCTGGATCAGGTAGCCACGTCACCGCCGCCCACTGGTTCAGATGGCCGGGACGTTCACCCAGAAGCGGGTGTCGTTGGTCAGGTTGGCTGAGCTGCTGTTGAGCCGGTCGCGGATCCAGTTGATCGCGGTGCGGTAGGCGTTGATGTCGGCGGTGTTGGGGTTGCTGAGGCCGGTGGCTCCGTTGCGGTGGCCCGCAAACCAGGTGTTGATGCCGTAGTAGCTCTGGCTCTGGTGCAGGCAGGAGACGTCGGCGCTCAAATTGCTGTTCAGGGCGGCGCCGTTGTTGTAGCTACTGGTGGCCTGGCCGCGGAACTGGCTGCACGCGGTGCGGAGCATGAGCCAGTTCTGCTTGAAAATGCCGAAGTTGGCGGCGTCCCCGGACTTGTTGTCGCCGTAGGGGTAGTTGGTCTGCATGTTCTCGGTCTCCAGCATGGCGACCGCCAGGTCCAGGACGTTGCCGCCGGCACTGGTGACCTGCCGCTTTCGGTTGCCCAGACCGCTGACGGAGTAGGAGCCGCAGGTCGCACCGGAGGGACAGGTCAGCGTCCCGGACCCGCCTCCCGAGCCACCACCGGAGCCGGTGTCGGCACTGCTGCCGCGTACCACGCAGGAGCGGTTGTTCTCCCAGCCCCAGCCGTCCCCATCGGGGTCGGAGGAACTGCCGTTGACGCAGTACGGGTAACCGTTAGGCGCCGTACCACCGGTACCCGACCCGGCTGCCGGATCGGCGAGGCTGCCGCGTACCACGCAGGACTGGTTGTTCTCCCAGCCCCAGCCGTCCCCATCGGGGTCGGAGGAACTGCCGTTGACGCAGTACGGATAACCGTTGGGCGCATTCTCGGCAAAGGCCGGCGGGGCTACCATGATCGCCATGAGGACGACCAGCAGGAGCCCGAGGATTCGTCTCAATTCTGGTTCCTTTCACCGTCGCGGGAAGCAGGTTGTGGGGCGGAGCCAATATGACTTAAACGGTTAAGTCAATAGATCTGGCCCAACATCAGACAATGAGCTGGACATTTGCTTGATCGGTTGAGTGAAATGTTCAGCGAGCGGGGACTCTACTGCGGGCTAGGGGGGCGGCGCTGAACGTGGTGAAGTCCAGGATGAGCGCGTTGATCAGGCCAGATGGCAGCACCATGGACTTGCCCTCGCCGGCCGGGCCCGCCGCCAGTGGATCGGTCGCCCCTCATCGACGGCTGGGCCGTGTCGATCGCCTTGATCTGCCGGCTGCCCCGGTCACATGGCCACCCCCATTCGCCGGTGCCGAGGGCACCTCGGCCGTCAGGGTGGGGCGCCGTGCTCGCGGTAGAGCGCGGCCCAAAACTCCAGGGCGCGTACCTCGGCCGGGCTGTCGAGCGCGGGCCGGCAGTCGCGCGGGTAGAGCGAATCGTTTATCTGGATTGAATCGGTCGGACCCGGCGGGGCACGTCGCATGGGACGGGCTTCAGGCGGGCGGCGAGTTCCCCGAGCGGGATGTTGGTCATCAGGTCACGCATGTCGAGTCCCTGGTAGCCCTCGCGGCGCAGCGCCGTCAGCACCGCAGGGATGCGGATCGGTTCGCCACCCGCGATCGTGTACGACTCCTCCGGAGTGGCGGCGGGGGCGGCGTGTCTGAGGACCGCCGAGAGCAGCGGGCCTTCGTCCGGGAGGGGGTCGGGCACCGGTCCACGCCCGTCGTCCTCGGCCACGACCGGCAGTGCGGCCCACGCAGCCGTGGATGCCGGGTCGGTCGGCGGTGCCGCCACGATCACATACCGGCGGGGGGCGATCGCGGCGGGATGGCCGGGAAGGCGGCGGACGACCTCGCGGTGCAGCAATTGCGGCACCGGCTGCGGGGAGCCTGCTGCGACATAGGCCAGGACGCCATCGCCGTCGAGGACGACCATGCAGTCCCGGACACCGGCGCAGCCGAGCAGCATCCTGCGGATCTCCGCGAGGTCGATCCGGCAGCCGTCTATCCAGAGAGCGGGCGGGTGGATGGCGCGAAATGGGAAGGCGTCCTCGGCAGGCTCCCGAAGTTCCGCCCGCGCGAAGGAGACGAGCAGTTCCTCAAGCAGTTCCAGGAAGGCCGCCGCCTGCGCGGTGGTCCAGATCCGGCGCGAGGCGAAGACCGACACCCGGGTGCGCGGGCCATCGGCTTCGACCTGGATGCGGAAGCGGTCCCACCAGTCGATCTCCTCGGTGGTCACCTTGCTTTCCGCGGCCGCCTTCTCCAGGTCGGCCAGCCCGGGCTCGACGGGGTGGGGCTGCTGCTCGTCCTGCCCCGCGAAGTGGTTGTACTCCGGCAGGGCGTAGAAGCAGACGCCGCGCTCGTGGGCGATGCGCATGAACGAGGCCATCCGGTGCATGTGGTCGCAGTGGCCGTACCGGAGGCCGCGGACCATCTCGGCGGCCACGGTTTGGGTGAGCGAGCGCATCGTGTCGCCGGGGTGCACGCGCACCATGGCCATCGCCGGGAGGACCTCGGAGCTGACCAGGCCAGCCTGGTGGGGGCGGAAGCGGTTGGCGCTCTGGATCTCGATCGGGATCGTGGTGAAGCCGGTGGTGGCCGACAGCGCCGCGATCGACGCGGTCAGCAGCACGCTGACGGGTGAGACCTGGCGGCGGCGCGCCAGCAGGGCGGCGGCCAGGGTGACCGCGCCCGAGCGCAGCTCGGCGTGGGCGGCGCGGGCCGCCCGGTGCGCTCCGACGAGCGGGTCCGCCTCCGGGAAGAGCGTCTGCGGCATCTCGCGCAGCTGCCTGTCCCAGAACTCCAGCGCGCGCCGTTTGCGGCGCTCGCCGGCCTCGCCGGACTCGATCGCGGCGGCGTCCAGGGGCTGCACTTTGGCGGGGTCCAGGACGGAAGCCCTGCCTGCGGCGGCCGCCTCCAACAGCTCGGTCAGATCGCGGCAGAGCAGGCCGAAGGCCCACCGGTCGACGGCGATGTGGTCGAGGGCCAGCAGCAGCTCATGCGGCACGCCGCCCACGGTGACGACGGCGGCGGCCACCGGCAGGTGGGTGAGGTCGACCGCCCGCCTGGCTTCGGTGAAGAACCGGAAGGCCCGCCGGTTGGCCTCGCCCCCCGGCGCCGTGACCGGGAGAATCACCGGTTCGAGCGCCTCCACCGGGCATACCACCTGCACCGGGTCGCCTTCTTCGCCGATCACGAAGGCGGTGCGCAGCACCTCGTGGCGGGCCACGAGGGCGCGTAGCGCTGCCAGGACCTGGCCGGTGTCCAGACCTGCGGGGATCGGCTGGCGGAGTGGGAAATCGTTGAACTCGCGGTGCTCGGGGCGGTTGTAATGGTCGAGCCACGGCCATCGCTGCCCCCAGGTCAGCGGGCCGGATCTCAGCGGCGGCTCGGGGTCGACGGGCACGCGCTCTCCTCCGTTCAGCTCGAAAAAGCGGAAATGTTACGCGAAGGGTTAAGTAGTCAGACTATTAGATGAAAATTCCCGAGTGAGCATTTGTCATGCTAGTCACTGAACTGGTTAAGTACAAGTGTGTGAAATTCGCCGAACGTCCGCGAGTGGCCGCCCGGTGTGGCTCGGGCGGTGGGAGAATATCGTGATAATTGGTACGTCAAAGTACGAGGTGATCATGCCGACAGGGTCAGCTGGAGCGTGCGGGGCTGTCGGCGATCCCCTGCATCGGTTCGAGCGCGCTGACCAGCATGCCGGAACTGTACGGCTCTATGGTGAGCCCCGAGCGGGCCAGTCGAGACGGTGCGAGAACACGCTGGACGGCGAGATCAACTTCATCGACGGTGGTCTCACCGGCATGGCAATGTCATATCCATCTCCGATGCGTTCCAGTGGCCTGACACGGGGAATGAGGTTCCCCCATCGGGTTGCTCCGTCGGCAGAAAGCTGCCCTGGCCTCACAGGAACTTTAGGGCGAATCCGTACACGAGGAGAAACGGAACGCATGATCGGCGGCTATCAGCTATGACTCAAGGGGGGATGAATCGCCACGGTTTCTCGGAAATCGCGCTGCTGCAACGGGCCCCTGCCTGTATCCGCCGGGCCATCGCGGGCATTTGGAACAGACAGGTGGATCATCGGAGCCGGAGCCATCGGCCACGCACTCGCCGGCCGCCTCACCGCTGCCCGCCAGCAGGTCTGGATCAGCAACAGCCGCGGCCCGGACACTCTGAGACTCCTCCAGGAAACCTGACCCAGCACCTGCCGGAGCGGGTCAGAAGGGCTGCTGGGCCTCCAGACCCGGCCCGAAATCGAGTCGTTTACTCATGTCGAGCTCGAACTTGCACCGATTACGCGGTGCCTTGGCTGGCCACCGCGTACATGCCCGGCCCGTCCTTTGCCAAGACAGTCGCGGAATCTGGGCCGTCGCCGGTGGGCGCGATCGTGGTACTGGCCAGTGGCGTGGCGGAGGCTCCAGGCGATCCACGCGGCGACGTCGTCCGCGTCAATCACCGGTGCCGTGTAGTGACTCTGTACCCGCTCGACGGGCCGGGACTTCCTGGCGGAATTGGCGACACCAGCCGGGTCGGCCCTATCTGGAGATCTGCACCGCGCGGTCCGACTCCCACATGCCCTCGCCGACCTGCTCCGCACCGTCGTTCGAGGACGGGCTGCGGGTCCAGCGGGTGCTCGACGCGGTGGCCACAAGCTCGGGCTACTGGCGGGAGGTGTCACATCCAGCGACGACGGTTGTGAAACTGGGTCTTGATAGCAGAGTGCACGTTCTTATGCGGCTGCTTGAGGCGTGGCGGGACGGCTGTCGGTCCAGTCTACGATGATCTTCCTTTCGGTGAACAGCCACTGCCCGTCCCTACGGACGAAGACGTCCCGGTTGCGGATGGACATCACCATCAGCATCCGCTGGCCGCTGTGCTCGAACAGGTGGTAGGCGAGGCAGTGGGTCTCGCCTGTGGCGCTGTCCTCGTTGAAGTCCACGACATGCTGACCGATGAAGTGCGTCGTGGCTTGGAAGGTGTTCAGAAATTCCAGGGCAGCAGTCAGCTCGGCACGGCCCTGGAGAAGCTGGACGGGCTCACTGTTCGCGGGGTCGCCCTGGTAGGGGCGTCCTCGGCGAACAGCGCCGCCTGCCCCTTGGCGTCCCGGCGGTCGGCGTAGCGGGCATAGAGATCGACGAGCCTGCGGACGGCCATCCGGTCGGCGATCTCCCGGAGGAGCGCTTCGGAGGATCCTGCAGCGAGGGCGGTCATACGGGTTGCTCCTTTCCTCAGATGTATTCGATGTGCCGGGTCAGGCAGCGGCGTCGGTGGAGCGGCTGAGTTCCTCCCAGTCGGCCACCTCCTGCAGCCGGGACGCCAGCTCGGCGCGGATGCCGTCGACCGCATCGCCGCCCAGCACCAGCCGCAGGGGTGGGTTGCCGCTGTGAACGGCGGTGACGATGGCGCTTGCGGCCTTGGCGGGATCGCCCGGCTCCTGGCCCCGTATCGAGTCGATGGCTGTGCGGAAGGCGCCGACGCTGCCGTGATATGCCTCCGGAACCGGAGTGACGATCTTGCTCGCGTTGATCTGGGTCCGGAACGCCCCGGGTTCGACGATCATCACGCGGACGCCGAGCGGGGAGAGCTCCCGGGCGAGCGTCTGCGACAGGCCTTCCAGGGCGAACTTGCCCGCATGGTAGGCGCCGAACCCGAGGAAGGTGACCTGTCCACCCATGGAGCTCATCTGCACGATCGTGCCGCTGCCCTGCTCGCGCAGGTGCGGCAGGACCGCCTTGGTGACCTCGGCGGCGCCGAAGAACAACGTATCCATCTGGCTACGCAGATGGTCCATGCTGAACCCCTCGACGGCGCCGAAGAGCAGGTTACCGGCGTTGTTGACCACGACGTCGATCCGGCCGTGGACGGCCAGTGTCGCCTCGACCGCATCCTTGATGGAGGCGGAGTCGGTCACGTCCAGCGTGGTGGTGCCGACCCGGCCCTGTCCGAGATCCGCCAGGTCGCCCAAGACCTCGGGGCGACGGGCGGTTGCCATCACCCGGTCGCCCGCGGCAACCGCGGCACGCACCAGCTCGCGACCGAACCCGCTGGAACAGCCAGTGATCAGCCAAACCCGGGCCTGGTCGGCGGCGATGTCGGACATCAGTGAACCCCCTTATGAGTACGGGTCGCCCAGTGCTTCCCGCTATCCACCAGCCTGTCGGGGGCCATGATCAAGATCCAACACCCGCTTCCTGCCCGCGCTACAGTCGGAAGCTGTGACCCATCCTGAACTGCGGCAACTGCGATATTTCCTGGCCGTGGCCGAGGAGCTGAGCTTCACCAGGGCGGCGGAGCGCCTACTGATCGCCCAGCAGTCCCTCTCCCAGCAGATCACCGCTCTGGAGCGCCGGCTGGGGGTGCGGCTGTTCGACCGCGACAGCCGTGGCACCCGGCTGACCGGTGTCGGCGATGTGTTCGCCGCCGAGGCCCGCGCCGTCCTGGAACGCGCGGACCAGGCCCTCGCCGTCGTTCAGCGGGCCCAGCGGGGCGAGGTCGGCGACTTGCGCCTGGCCTTCTTGACCACCGTCGCCAACCATCTGCTGCCCCCCATCATCCGAGCCCTGCGCGAGCAATTGCCGGACGTGCGGATCACTACGGAATCGACGACCATCGCCACCCTCATCGAGGGCGTTACCAGCGGACGCTACGACGCCGCGTTCACCCGCCCGCCATTGGTCGACGGCCTCGCGTCCCAGACCTTGACCAACGAGCCCGTGTGTGCCGTCCTGCCCGAGGACCACGCCTTGGCCCACCGCACTGAACTGGATCTGCGGGAGCTGGCGGAGGAACGCTGGGTCCTCACCCCGCCGAGCTCATGGGAGCCCTGGCACCGGACCTACACCGACCACTTCCACGAGGCCGGCTTCATTCCCAACATCGTCCATACCGACGCCAACCCCCAGAACCTCCTTGGTCTGGTCGCCGCCGGCGTCGGCATCACCCGCCTAGCCCGCTCTTCTCAGAGCCTCCGCCGTACCGGCGTCGTTTTCATCCCCTTCACCGACGCCTACGCCCCCACCGACGTCACCTGGCTACCACGTAACGACAATGCCGCGCTCCCGCGCCTCCTTGAGATCGTCACCGACCTCGCGGCAACTCGTGATCTCACTCAGAGCGGATGATCCACGGCAGCCGAGATGGATTCACGCCGCGACGGTGGACGCGGCACCACCGCGGCGGCGCTGGCGATGGTGCTCGTCCCGCTGTCATGGCCACTGTCGAGGTTGCCGAGACCGCGGTCCACCCGGTTCTCTTCCCAGATAACACCAGACGCGGTTCACCCTGTTTCGGGGAGGGGGGTGACGCGCAAGACCCGTGCGGGCGACGCCATGAGCTCTGGCAAGGCGAGGATGCTGCCCTTCCTCCCGGGACTGGTGACGATCGAAATGCCAGTAGAGAGATCGTGAGCCTCTGTCCCCGATGGCAAATGCAGTCCATTGACCACGGTCTCTCCGGCGGCCGGCCCGAGCAGGTGGACGTACAGCGCCTCGCCTTTCACAGTGAAACGGACTGGGAGGCCGTCCTGCGTGGTGGACTCCGGTGTCGTCCAGGGGCGAGTGCCGTACACGGCCTCTCCGTGGACGGCTAGCCAGGCACCGAGTTCTGCCAGCGAGCGCTGCTGGATCTGCGGGATCCGGCCGCGGTCGTCGGGGGAGACGCCGAGCAGGAGATTGCCGTTCTTGCTGACCACGTCCAGCAGGAGGTGGACGAGCTGACTGCCGGTCAGCGTGTGCTCGGGGCCCTCCTGGCGATTCCAGCCGTAGGAGACGCCGACCGGCCGGGCCACCTCCCAGGGGCGGGTGTCGATCACGTGCCGCCGGGCGTAGTTGGGAGTGGCGACGTCGTAGCTGCCGGTCCAGAATCGATCGGTCACCACACCGTCGGGAACCCGAGCGTAGTAGTCGCGGAACACGGCTGCGGGGTCGCCGGGATAACCCATGTCGTTCCAAAGGATGTCCGGGCGATAACGGTCGATGAGCTCACGCCAGTGCGCGTCCACGTACGCGGCGTACTCGGGGCCGGGAGGGCAGCTGTCGCGGACCTCGACCATACGCCGGACCGGCAGGTTCGCGAAGGACCAGTCCAGGCCGGAGGAGTAGTAGACGCCCAGTCTCAGCCCCTTTTCCCGGATGGCCGCCGCAACGTCTCCGACGACGTCGCGTGGGGCGGTCCAGCCGTCGGGATGCGGCACGGCCGAGGGCCACATGCGGTATCCGTCGTGATGCTTGGCGACGGGCACGGCGTATCTGATGCCGGCGGTGGCGAACAGTTCGGCCCATTCCGCCGGATCCCATTCGGTCAACGCGGTTGCGAAGGGGGCTTGGAACTGCCGGTAGGGCATGGTCGCGTAGGTGGCGCGGTGGTAGGTCCAGGTTGGGCTGCCTTCGATCGCGAGGCTGTTCTGGTACCACTCGGAGAAGGGATGGGCGACGAGCGGGTCGGGCTCGTCGCTCACGTGCGGCCGGATCTCGTCGTCGGTGAGCAACTCCACCAGTGATTCGTCGAGCGGTGCCCAGCCGGGCACCGAGTACAGGCCCCAGTGGATGAGCACGCCCAGTTTCGCATCGCGGAACCAGGCGGGCGTCTGCCGCTCCACGGCGGCCTCGGCTGCGGCACGGTTTCGGCGCTTGACGATCCGAGGTTTCGTTTCCGGCCTTCGGCGGGCGGCGGCGGCCCTGGACGCGTGAGTGAGTGCCCAGGCGCGTGCGCCCTCGGCATCCCGGTTCTCCAGCGATGCGATCACCATGTCGTGATCCAGCAGCAGGTGCTCGCGCCCCTGCTCCCACATGGTCTGCCAGACCGAAAGACGGGTGGCACCGCTGAACAGAGCATCGGCGAGGGCGGCGAGTACGGCGTTGCCACTCATCTGCGCCAAGCCGAGGTGAAAGTCCCGATCGGCATGGGCGGCTTCCGCCGGGGTGTCGGCTTCGGCGACTTCGGCCGCCAGCTTGGACAGCGTGGGCACGCCGTCGGGTCCGGTGCGCACCGCCGCCAGCCCTGCCGCGGCTCCTTCGAGTACGGCCTGTACCTCCAGAAGCTCCTCTCTCCGGGTCTCGTCGGCGATTGGCAGGACCAGTCGAAGACCGGACAGCAGCTGTTCGGGGTCGAGCGCGGTGACGAACACGCCGGCACCCTGCCGCGGATCTACCAACCCGAGCGCCACCAGAGCGCTCATGGCCTCACGGATGGAGCCACGGGACACGCCGAGTTGCAGGGCTAGGTCACGCTCGACGGGAAGCTGCTGCCCGGGCCCGAACGCGCCGCTCGCGATGCGATCGAGAACCTGGCGTAGTGCCCACGACACGGCAGGGCGGCTGCCCCCAGGGCGCTGGTCCCCGACTGTCATCAAACCTCCAGGTAAACATCAGGACAAGGAGACTCTAAGTCATCGGACCAATCGACGCCAGATCACTGACTCCTCGGGCCAACTCGAAGGGCTGACCCAAGAGTCATTGGGTCAATTTCACGTAACAACCTCTTTACATGGCCTTCATGGGGGAGTAGAACTCTCCTGCGCTCACAAGTCATCGGGACAATTTCACCTGCGCTTGATTCGCTGGTCCTAGCACAACCCCCTGTGAGGATCCCATGAACATCAATCGGCGGACTTTCGCCCTCCTAGCGGCCGGAGGCGCACTGGCGCTGGCGACCGCGTGCGGCGGCACACCCGACCCTGCCGCGAGTGGCCCGGCCACCGAGGCCGCCACAGGCCCGGTCACTCTCAACCTGTGGACCTGGGCAGGGGCGCCGGGCGGCGCGGCAATGCAACGCGCCATCGACGCCTACACCAAGGACCATCCGAACATCACGATCAAGAACAACGAGATCGCGCAGCAGGATTTCAAGGCCAAGGTCCCACTCGCGCTGAACGCCGGCGAGCAGATCGACGTCCTGGCCGTGCAGCCCAGCCTGTTCGCCGAACAGATCAAAGACCAGTTGCTCGCGGTCTCCGCCTGGGAGAAGGACCTGCCGGCCGGGACGATGGCCAAGTTCCAGCCGCTGTCGCTGGAACAGAACAAAAAGCTCTACAGCGACGGCCAGCTCTACTCGGTGCCGTTCGGTCTGAGCGGCTCGGTGGTCGGTTTCTACAACGCGGCCCTGCTCAAGGAGATCGGCGTCGAGCCGCCCCAGACCTTCGCCGACATGGCGAGCCTGGCCACGGTGCTGAAGGAGAAGAAGCCGGGTGTCGCGGTGGCTGTCATGCCCTCCGGCGCCGACTCCTGGTTCCAGGACGAGTTCGCTCTCACCCTCGTCGGCCAGCAGGACAAGGACTTCTTCAATAACGTCCGCTACAACAACGGGCCCTGGAACACCCCGTCGTACGTTCAGGGACTGACCGCTCTGCAGAAGATTTACCAGGACGGCGGGCTCGACAAGAACCTGATCGACGTGGACTACGCCAAGGCCGAGGAGACCTTCGCCACCGGCAAGGCTGCGATGATCTTCAACGGCACCTGGGATTCGGTGCTGCTCTCACCCGCCTACCGTGCAGCGAACAAGATCGCGCTCACCGACGTCGGCGCGCTGCCGGTCCCGGCGGTGAGCGATCCGGCCACACGATCGCTGCGATCCTTCCTCGACGTCACCATGGGCATCCCGAAGACGACCAAGCATCCCATGGAGGCTGCCGACTTCATCGCCTACATCACCACGGGCGCGGGCGTCGACCAGTGGGCCAAGGAGCTCGGGCTCATCCCGGCAATCCAGGATTGGGCGGCTCCCGAGGGCGCTCTGGACAGCGACGCGGAGAAGGCGGGTTTGAAGACGATCCAGGACCTCATCGCCAACCCGCACGGCGACCGCAACAACCTGAGCGCCTTCTCCGCCGAGGTCGGTAAGGGCGTGCTGAAGGTCATCGGCGGGGGCGATCCCGCGGAGGCGGCCCAGAAGATGCAGGACGACCTCGACAGCGGCAAGTTCAGCTGACGATCCCTCCGGCCGGGCAGCACGCGTGCCCGGCCGGATGCCAGAAAGGTTATCCATGCGCCGCACGCTGAAAGGCGAGGGCCGGATCGCGTTGCTGTTCCTGGTCCCGCTGTTCGTCATGTACGCGATCTACTTCGGGTACAGCTTCTGGTTCCTGATCCGCACCAGCTTCACCAAGGTGTCGATCAGCTTCGCCAACGCGGTCGAGGTGGGCTGGAAGAACTACCGCCTCCTGCTGGAGGACGAGACGTTCCTCCACGCGATCCGCAACAACCTGCTGTTCGCCGTCGCGAGCATCGCCGTCGCGCTGACCCTGGGCTTCGTGATCGCTGTGCTGCTCGCCGCCGGCATCGGCGGACGCAAGATCTATTACGCGATCTTCCTGGTTCCGGCGCTCACTCCGATTGCGCTGGTGGCCACGGTCTTCGGGCGGATGCTCCAGTACCAGGACGGCGCGCTGAATCAGGCGCTGCGGGCGATGGGCCTGGACGGGCTGGCCGCGCACTGGCTCACCGAGCCCGGCTGGGCGTTCGCCGCCGTGGTGGGCCTGTTCGCCTACCTCATCGGCCTGCCCATCATGTACTACACCGCCGACCTGTCCGCGCTGCGGACCGATGTGCTGGAGGCCGCGGTCCTGGAAGGGGCGGGCCCCCTGCACATCATGCGCACGATCATCCATCCGATGATGCGCAGCACCCACATCACGGTCATCCTCGCGCTGCTCCTCGGCTCGTTCAGAGCCTTTGAGGTCGTGCTGCTGTCCACGGGCGGCGGGCCCGACGACACGACCGAGATCGTCGGAACCTACACCTACCGGTTCGTGACCTCGGCCGGTTCCACGATCGGCTACGCCTCGGCAGCCTCGGTCCTGGTGCTGATCGTGGCGCTGCTCGTCTCCGCGACGCAGGCCCTGCTCACTCGTCCGCGCCGCACTCGGCAAAGACGGCGCAGCGGTGGGGGCACCGGGGCGCCGGCGTCGCCCTCCCGCCCGGCCGCCGACCAGCCGGTCGCGGAAAGGATCTCGCGATGAGTGCCAGCACCTCACACACCGGCGGTTTCGGCCTGCTGAGCCGCCGCCGCCGTGATCGCGTGATCATGCAGCTGTTCCTCGGGCTGACGGCGGTGGTCTGGCTGTTCCCGATGTGGTCGGCGCTCAGCGAGGCGTTCCGGCTCGGCGGTCCGTCCACATTCGTGTCGCTGTTCACCGACCCCCTGGGGGGCGTGCCGATCTGGCGAACATACCTGAACTCCCTGGCCAACGGTGTCGTGCACACCGCGGTGGTCCTCGGCGTGTCGCTGCCCGCCGGCTATGCCTTCGGGAAGTTGCAGTTCCCCGGCCGTGAGCTGCTCTACTACGGCACGCTGTTGTTCCTGGCCATCCCCGGCACCGCGATCCTGGTGCCGCTCTACCACGTCACGCACGAGTTGGGCCTGTTCAACACCTACCTGGGCGTTGGCCTGCCGGAGGCGGCGCTGACCGTGCCGTTCGGTGTGCTGCTGATGCGCAACTACGCCGACAACGTGCCCGACCAGCTGCTGGAGGCGGCGATCGTGGACCGGGCCGGTCATCCGCAGATCTTCCGGTACGTCTTCGTCCCGATGGCCCGACCGGCCATCGTCAACCTGACCGTCCTGTGCTTCATGTGGTCGCTGCAGGACTTCCTGTGGCCGGCCATTTTCAACACACGGCCGGAGATGACCACGGCCGCGCAGGCGGTGTCCACCTTCCACAACGCCCTGTCCGCCTCGCCTGTCGACGCCGCTCGCTACAGCGCAAGCCTCGTTCTACTCGCCCTTCCCGCGGTCCTTCTCGTCGTGTTCGGCCTTCGCTTCATCACCAGCGGGCTGACCAGCGGCGCGCTCAAGGACTGACCCATATCTCGGGGGTTGACCCATCATGCTGCCCAGGCGCACCGTTCACCTGGACTTCCACACCGGCCCGAAGGTTCCCGCCATCGGCGCCGCCTTCGACACCGGCACCTTCGCCCGCACCTTCGTCGAGGCACACGTCGAGAGCGTCACCCTGTTCGCCAAATGCCATCACGGGCACCTCTACTACGACACCGACCGTCCGGAGCGGCATCCCGGCCTGGCCAAGGACTTACACCTGCTGGAGGAGCAGGTCGAGGCGCTGCACCGAGCCGGGATCAAGGCCCCGATCTACCTAAGCATGGCGGTGGACGAGTACGCCGCCGAACTCGCCCCGGAGTGGATCGCTCTGGAAGCCGACGGCCGGCAGGTCAGGCGCTCCCGGGGGCGGTTCGACCCCGGCTGGTACGTGCTCGACATGTCCAGCCCCTACCAGGACTACTTCACCGACCAACTGGCCGAGGTGCTGACCCACTTCGGCACCGTCGACGGGATATTTCTCGACATGTGCTGGGATCAACCCAGCTCCTCCAAGTGGGCGGTGGACGGGATGCGCCGCGCCGGGCTGAATCCCGCCGACGGGACCGACCGGGACCGGTTCGCGCGGAGGGTCGCCCACGAGTACATGGGCCGCTACCGCGACATGGTCCTGCCGCATCTCGCCGACGACGCGCCGATGAGCATCTGGTTCAACAGCCGGCCCAAGACCGCGCTGGCGGAGGAGATCGGCTTGGTCTCCCACGTGGAGATCGAGGCGCTCCCCACCGGCGGCTGGGGATACGGCTACCTGCCGTACGTGGCCAGGTTCGTCCGGCCCCTGGGGCTGCCTGCCCTGGCGCACACCGGTCGCTTCCACAAGAGCTGGGGAGACAATGGCGGCCTGAAGACCCCCGCGGCCCTGAAGTTCGAATGTGCGCAGATGTTGGCCTACGGCCTGACCGCCGGGGTCGGCGACCTGCTGCACCCGAGCGGACGGCTCGCCCCAGAGACCTACACCCTGGTCGGCGAGGCATACGCCTACCTCAGGCAGTGTGAGCCGCACGTCGAGGGCGGTGCGCACGTCAAGGAAGTCGCCGTGGTCATGGACCCCCGGCTCGGCGACGACCCCGGCCCGGCCGGCACCGGTGTGGTCAAGGCGCTGCAGCAACTCCGGCTCCAGTTCGACGTGATCCCATTGGACGCGGCCCTCACCGACTACCGGGCCGTGGTCGTTCCCGAGGCGACACCCGTCTCGCCCGAACTCGCCGCCCGGCTCCGGCACTTCACCGACGCGGGCGGAGCGCTACTGGTGAGCGGTGCTGCCGCCGCGGCCGCCGACATCGAGGGCGTGCGACTCCACGAGGGGGAGCCCCTGGAAGGAACGTTCCTGCGCCCCGCCGGGCAGGCCGACTCCTTCCCGCACGCGATGTACGAACCGACGCTCAGATTCACCGCGGCCGACGGTGCCGACGTGCTGTACGACGTCGTCGAGCCCTACTTCGCCCGCACCTGGGACGCCTTCAGCGGCCACGACTACACCCCGGTCGGAACCGGGCAGCCGCGCTACGCGGCGGCGATCGTCACCGGCCGCACGGCCGTGACCGCGGCGCCCATCTTCACCGCCTACGGCAGGCACGCCCCGCTCGCCTATCTGCGGATGCTGGCGGAGATCTTCGATCGGATCCTCCCGGACCCGATCCTGCGGACCGGCGGACCCTCCCACCTGGAGGCCATGGTCGTCGACACTCCGGACGCCCGCGTGGTGCACCTGCTCAGCTTCCTGGCCTCCCGGCAGGCCGAGGGACTCAGCCCGATCACCTTCGAGGTGGAGGGCATCGATCTCATGCGCGACCCATTCCCGCTGGTCGGGATGGAACTCGCGGTGAGGTCCGAGGCCCCGCCCAGCGCCGTCCGGCTCGAACCGCACGGTCAGGACCTGTCCTTCACCTACGAGAACGGATACGTCCACACCACGGTCGACGTCCCGGACGGCCACGGCATGGTCGTGATCAAGACCTGAACCGCTCCGCTTGCATTCCCCCCGTGCCCCCCAATCATCTCTAGTGGAGGAAGAATGCCCTCTTCTGCATTACGGCGGCCACCCCAGTACCTCCGAGGACTTCTCCTCGCGTTACTGGTCACCTGGATCGGAGTCTCGCCCGTCACGCTTGCCCAGCCCGCGGCGGCGGCAGGCGGTGTCGTCGACGCGCCTCTCCGGTTGACCATTGACAACAAGAATCCGCTGCTCATCACCCAGCTGCTGATCGGCTACAACTTCGGCCAGGATCCCGGTTTCCGGCGTGACCTCAACGAAGGCTGGAACATCAAGCAGGCGTGGGCCGCCCTGCCCGACGAGCTCAAGAGGCACACCGCGTTCGTGCTGCACCCCGGGCACAACCGGTGGGCCGACGCCAGTCCGGCCGTCACCCGCCGATGGGTGGAGGACAACCTCGCCGAAGGGCGGGACCTCGGCATCCCGATGCTCGTCCTGTGGGGTGAGTCCCCGACCGCTCCCGCCGACAGGTACGAGTGGATCGAGAAGCTGTACCAGACGTATCCGAACTTCGCCGGAACGGTCGTGTCGGAACTGACGAACACCCTGAATGACCTGCCGAAGATCCTCGAGCTGGCCAACCGGTACGGCGGGTTCCACATCCTCGGTTCGATGGAGGAGGCCAACCTCCTCGGCGCCAAGCTGGAGGACCCGGCGTTCTGGGGCAGCCTCACCCGGTACTCCAAGAACTTCATTCTCGATCCGAAGAACATCCACGAGAACTTCGACACCGCCAACGCGCAGGCGCTCGGCGCCTGGATGGCCGGTGCGGTGGGCAACTGGGGGCCGTACTTCGACGGCTACGCCTACTACGGGTGCAACGTGTTCGGGCAGGGCAGCAGTGGATCGCTGAGCCGCGGCGACCGGTGCTCCAGATCGCAGCCCGAGACGGTCTACGCGATGGCGATGCTGGACCAGTGGCAGAACGGCGCGACCATCTTCCACCTGGAGAACCACCTCGACACCCCGGCGCCGAACAACCTCTACACCCCGGCGTTCTACCAGTCCGTGCTTCCCGCGATGCGGTACATGCTGACGCACGCCGGGCCCACCAAGGACGAGGTCATCGCCAAGACCAAGGTGGCGTTCTCCGAACGGGAGGGCACCATCGGCTCGCTGTCGGACACCGTGTCCGCACGCAATGCCCGCACCACCTTCTACGACCTGTACGAGAAGGTGCCGGACGCCCTCGGCAGCCAGCAACTCTGGTACTACCTGCGCTCCTCCGGCCGGTACGGAATCATCCCCCGGCTGCCCAAGCTGACCGGACAGGACGTTATCGACAAGATCGGCACCGTGCTGACCAAGTCGACCTACAACGCGCAGCTGATCTCCGGTGACGCGAAGAAGGCCTTCTTCGACGAGCGCTACCCCAAGATCTCTTCCGGCGACGCGTTCGCCCAGCAGTGGAGCGGCCATTGGCTGGTCTACAACTCGCGTTACTGGGACAACGTCAACCAGGACGCAGCCCTCCACCTGAACGGCAAGACGTTCACACAGGTGGACATGCCGGAGATGACCCCGCACACGTACGCGATGCTCGACGAAGGCGATCAGAAGCTGTCGGTGCTGGTCGACAACTACCGATCCGACCGCAGCCAGGACCTGCTCCGCGACGGCGGCCGGCGGGACATGGAGTTCATCCGCAACTACCCCAAGTACGCCTACGTGCCGAACGCCGCCGACGACGCGCTGCGTACCACGAAGATCCAGGTGCACGCCACCGTCCAGCCGGTGCTCACCATCTCCGGCTACGACGGACAGTACACCTACACCCAGGAGTGGAACGCCCGCACCGGCGTCTACACACTGACCCTGCGGCACAACGGCGTGGTGCAGTTCGACCTCGCCACGAAGCCGGACGACAAGGGCTGGACCCACGTCGACGGCCAGGACGAGCGGATCGTGAAGGAGCCCGGTGCCCGGGAGTTCACTTTCGACGGCACCTCCATCCAGTGGGTGGCGCCGGAGAATGACAAGGGCACGATGAAGGTGTCGATCGACGACGTGCCCTACGGCACCGTGGACGTCGCGCCCGGCGGCGTGCTGTTCCGGGCCACCGGGCTGTCCAACGGGCCGCACACGCTGCGCCTGGAGGGCGTCGCCGGGAACAAGCCGCAGATCGAGCGGCTGTCGTACGTGCCGTCCGTCGAGCACATGCTCAGCGGGATCCAGGACAACGACTTCAGCTACGCCACGGCGGCGCAGGACCAGAACATCGTGTTCGGCTCCGACAAGTGGCGGGTCGCGGACGGCCAGCTGAAGCTGCTGCCCTATGTCTTCCCGTTCTTCGGCGACGTGTCGGTGTACAACACCAACATCACCGCGGCCGACGTGGTGTACGAGGCCAAGATGACCTTGCTCAAGGGCACCACCGGTCAGCTCATGCTGCGCGCGAACGACAAGGACAAGACCAGCTACATGCTGCGGCTGGACCCGAACCGCGTGGGGGAGGGGGAGCGTGCCGCGGCCACCAACGCCGACGTGCAACTCATCCTCGACCACGCCACCACGATCGCCACCAACACCTCGATCGATCTGATCAGCGGCCGCCAGTACGCGGTACGGTTCCAGGCGATCGGGGACCAGATCAAGGCGTGGATCGACGGCGCCTTGGTGATCGACTACACCGTGAACGCGAGCCAGCGCCGGCCCGCCGGATACACCGGGATCCGGATCGCGCAGCGCAACGGCGGCGGGCTCGGCGACTTCGTGCTCCTCGACGACGTGCGGCTGACCGACCCCGCCGGGGCCGAGCTGTACTCCACCGACTTCGCCGACTGGAACGCGGCCCTAGGCTGGATCACCGAGGGCGCGCTGGTGTTCGGCGCCACCGACACCCGCTCCAGCTTCAACTTCCCGTGGCAGTGGCAGCCGTCCGGCGGCGCCTGGAAGGTCGTCAACACCGGTGCCTTCACCAGCGGTGAGACCGGCTACTACACCGGTGCCACGGAGGAGAAGGAGGGCCTGGTCACCGCGGGCGGCGAGGCCGGCTGGGCGTCCGGCGACTACCTGTACTCCTCGCAGCTGCGCGTCGACGACGGGCGCAGCGCGGGCCTGGTGTTCCGGGTCCAGGACGCGGACAACCTCTACCGGGCCGCCATCGACGTCGACACCCAGCAGGTCGCCCTCGACAAGCGGGTCGGTGGCCTATGGAGGAGGGTGGAGAAGGCGCCGTCCCCGGTGCCGCTCACCACTGGCCGATGGTACGCGGTGAAGGTGAGCGCACGCGGCGAGCTGCTCACGGTGACCGTGAACGGCGAGCAGGCGCTCAGCGCCCAGGATGGCACCTTCTCCGGCGGCGGCATCGGCTACTACCTGGACAGGCGGAGCAAGGCCGCCTTCGACGACGCCCGCGTGGCGGCGGTGCCGAACGCGCCGGCCGTCGGCCCGGCCGCCGTCTCGGTCATCGCCGGGGACGACCTCGCGGAACGGCACATCGTCGGCTACGACGTGACCGGCGTCAAGACCGCCAAGGACAGCCAGCCGACGCTGCCGGAGCAGGTCACCGCGATCTTCTCCGACAGGACACGGGACAAGGTCGCCGTGACCTGGCCCGCAATCTCCGCCGACCAGCTCGCGATCGCCACCACCCCGTACGCGGACGGACAGACCCGCGGAAAGTTCACCGTCGAAGGCACGGTCGAAGGCACGGACCTCAAGGTCCCCGTCCTGGTGACGGTCATGCCCAAGCTGGCCTCGCCGCTCGCCACGAGCCTGGTCTACAACCCGGACACGCCCGCCCTCCCGGCGCAGACGTTCCCCAACGCGCGTTTCGACGCGGGCGGCGGTGTTACCTTCACCCGGTTCGCCTACGTTCGCTGGGACCAGGCGATCACCGGGGACAAGGACCAGACTCTGACGGGCACGATCGCCGACCACCCCTGGGAGAAGGCCACCGCGACGGTCACCATCAACGTCAAGCCGCCGAACCTGGCGCTGAACAAGCCGGTGACCGCCTACGGCCAGACCTCGAACGTGAACAGGACGCCGGCCAAGATGGTCGACGACGACGCGACGAGCGGCTGGTACTCCGGCGGCGCGACCGACGGAGCCTTCTCCGACGGCAACTCCGGCTCCACCCAGGGGTCGCTGTGCACATGGGCCTACGTGGACTTGGGGTCCGACCAGAAGATCGGGTCGTACTCAGTCCAGTTCGGGGAGAATCTCGCCACCTACGACGCGATGTACAACTCGCCGTTCCAGATCCAGGTGCTCTCGCAGGCCCAGGCCGACGCCCACACGGCCGCCGAGCGCAACTCCAGCATCTGCACGCGGCTGAGCGGCGGCAACGGCTACCCGACCGTCACCGCCGACAAGGACATCTGGGCGACCGTCTCGTCGGGCCTCGGATCGGCGACGTCGGAGACCTACCCGCTCGCCCAGCCGGTCACCGCCCGGTATATCCGGGTGTTCTCCAACGAACCGCTCACCGCGCACCGGTACGGCGCGGCGGTCTTCGACTTCGAGGTATACGGACAGTGATGACCACCGGCTGATCAAAGACAGGTACGGCGTGCTCCGCGATCGCGGCGCACGCCGTACCTGTCGGTTCAGACAAGCAGGGGAAGCAGGGCGTTGAGCCGTCCTGAGGCGAAGCCCGACAGGTCCAGCGAGCAGAAGGTGAATCCGGCGCCGCGTACCTGGGCGTCGATCCTCTCGCGCAACTCGCTCGCCCGGGCGATCTCCGTGACCGGGACCTCGACCCTGGCCAGCGTGCCGCCCGAGTGGGCGCGGACGCGGCAGACCGGAAATCCAAGTTCGCGCACGGCCGCCTCGGCGATCTCGACCCGGCGGAGGATCTCCGGCGTGACCGGATCGCCGTAGCTCACCCGGGAGGCGAGGCAGGGCGCCGCGGGCTTGTCCGCGGTGATCAGGCCGAGCTCCTGGCTGAGCGCGCGGACTCCGGCCTTGGACAGCCCAGCCTCGACCAGTGGGGCGATCGCCGCGCGCTCATTCGCCGCGCGCAGGCCGGGGCGGTGGTCGCCTAGGTCGTCGAGATTGGTGCCCAGGGCGATCTGGGCGTCCATCGCTCGGGCCAGTGGGGTGAGCGCGTCGAACAGCGCCGACTTGCAGTGGTAGCAGCGGTCCCGGCCGTTGGCCGTGTACTCGGGGCGCTCGCCCTCGTCGGTGCAGACCTCGATCTGCGCCAGGCCGTGCTCGCGGGCGAAGGCCTTGGCCGCCGCCCTCTCGATGGCGGCGAGGCTGGGGGAGACCGCAGTCGCGGCCACCGCCCGGGCCCCGAGCACGTTGGTGGCCACCACGGCCAGCAGCGCCGAGTCCACGCCGCCGGAGTAGGCGACCACGACCGCGTGCTCGCGGCTCAGCCGCTCGGTCAGCCGGTCCAGGTTCTCACTCATGTGTCGCCTCCACGAGAGCGTCCTCGACGCCGAGGATGTGCACCGCGGCGTGCAGTCGCGCGCGTTCGGTGTCGCCGGCGCGCAGCGCCTGATAGATGAGTCGGTGCTCGCGCAGGGTGCGCTGTACCGCGCCGGGATCGGTCATGCCGCGCCACACTCTGGCGCGGACCGTCCTGCCGGACATGTTCTCGATGACCGCGGCCAGGACCGCGTTGCCGCAGCGCGAGCTGATCAGGGAATGGAAGCTCTGGTCGATGTCGACGAGACCGTCGTGGTCGACCGGGCTCTGGCCGGCGAGACGCTCAGCCCGCGAGAGCAGCTCGTCGAGCCGCGCCAGCTCCGGCTCCGGCATCCGGGTCGCGGCGAGCGCCGTGGCCTCCGGTTCCAGCAGCCGGCGAACATGCAGGAAGTGCTGGGCCTCCGCGTCCAGATGCAGGTCCGCGACGAAGCTCAGGCCGTCGAGCAGCAGGCCAGGAGAGAGGCTGGTGACGTAGGTGCCGTCACCCTGCCTGGTCTGGAGCACGCGCATCGTGGTCAACGCGCGGACCGCCTCCCGCAGCGTGTTGCGGGAGACGCCGAGCTGGTCGGCCAGATCCCTCTCGACGGGAAGCTTCTGGCCGGGGAGTAGCTCGCCGTCGACCAGCATCTGCTTGACCTTCTCGATGGTGGCTTCGATGACGCCCATTTCAGACTCCCTGTGACCAGTACCGGCCGTCAGGGTAGCGGTAGGTGTCGACGGACTCCTGGTGCATCCGCGTGCTGTAGCCCGGAAGCTCCGGCAGCCGGTACCGGCCGGCGTCGATCCTGACCGGGTCGGTGAAGTGCTCGTGCAGATGGTCGACGTATTCCAGCACGCGGCCGTCCAGGGCGCCGCTGACGCAGACATAGTCCACGACGGACAGATGCTGGACGATCTCGCACAGGCCGACCCCGCCGGCGTGCGGGCACACGGGGACACCGAACTTGGCGGCCATGAGCAGGATCGGCACTATCTCGTTGACCGATGCGAGGCGGCAGGAGTCGATCTGGCAGAAGTCGATGGCCCCGGCCTGCAGGAGTTGCTTGAACATCACCCGGTTGTGCGCGTGCTCGCCGGTGGCGACCCCGACCGGGGCGACCGCCTGGCGGATCCGCGCGTGGCCGAGGACGTCGTCGGGGCTGGTGGGCTCCTCGATCCACAGCGGGCCGAACGAGGCGAGCCGGTTCACCCAGGCGATGGCCTGCGGAACGTCCCAGACCTGGTTGGCGTCCATCATCAAGGTCCGCTCGCCGAGCTCCTGGCGGGCGATCCCCAGCCTGCGGACGTCATCCTCCAGGTTGGCGCCGACTTTGAGCTTGACATGTGTCCAGCCTTCCTCGACCGCCTCCTTGCACAACCGCCGGAGCTTGTCGTCGGAGTAGCCGAGCCAGCCGGGCGAGGTCGTGTAGGCCGGATAGCCGTGTTCGGCCAGCTCCGCGATGCGTTGCGCCCGGGTGGGGGCGAGCCTCTCCAGCATCTCGACGGCCTCGTCCGGGGTGATCACATCGGTCAGGTAGCGGAAGTCGCACGCGGCGACGAGCTCGGCCGGGGTCATGTCGCTGACCAGGCGCCACAGCGGTTTGCCCGCACTCCTGGCGGCCAGGTCCCAGGCGGCGTTGAGGACGGCGGCGGCGGCCAGGTGCACCACGCCCTTCTCCGGCCCCAGCCAGCGCATCTGGCTGTCGGACATGATCTCGCGGTACAGGCCGCCCAGGTCTGAGGTGATCTTGCCGACATCCCGGCCGAGTAGGGGCGCGGCGATCTGCCGTGCCGCGGCCACGCACAGATCAGTGCCGCGTCCGATCGTGAAGGTCAGCCCGTATCCCGTGTGGCCGGTGTCGGTGCCAAGGATGACGTACGCGGCCGAGTAGTCGCCGTCCGGGTTCATGGCGTCGGAACCGTCAAGCGTCGCAGAGGTGGGGAACCGAACGTCGATGACATCGACGGAGGTGATGGTGGGCATCGGCCAAACTCCCAAGATTAACCCGATGAATATGACGGACGGTAAGACTGTCAGAGAGGGAACGTCAACCCGATCATGGCTAAGAGGAGCTACTTTACGCGCAACGGCATATTGTGCCAGGCTAACTACGTGCTGGAAAGATTGGGTGAATCCTTGAAGGGGTCAACATGAGATTGCTCAGGGTGGGGCCTCCGGGTAGTGAGCGGCCCGCGGTCATCGGCCCGGACGGCCGGGTGCTGGACCTGTCCGCGCTGACCGCCGACATCGACGGGGCCTTCCTGTCCGGTGACGGCGTCGCCCGAGTCCATGCCGCCGTCGCCGCCGGAGCGCTGCCCGAGACCGGGCCGTACGAGCGGATCGGCGCGCCGATAGCCCGGCCCGGAAAAATCGTCTGCATCGGGCTGAACTACTCCGACCACGCCGAGGAAACCGGTGCCGAGCCGCCGACCGAGCCGGTCATGTTCCTCAAGGCGTCCAACACCCTGGTCGGTCCTGACGACACGGTCCTGGTGCCGCGCGGCAGCGTCAAGACCGACTACGAAGTCGAACTGGCTGTAATCATCGGAAGGACCACGCGCTACCTCGGCAGCCCGGCGGAGGCCGCCGATGTGATCAGCGGCTACGCGATCGCCAACGACGTCTCCGAGCGCGAGTTCCAGAACGAACGCGGCGGCCAGTGGGACAAGGGCAAGTCCTGCGAGACCTTCAACCCGCTCGGACCGTGGCTGGTCACGCCGGACGAAGTCGGCGATCCGCAAGCGCTCGGCCTGCGGCTGTGGGTGAACGGCGAGCTACGCCAGAACGGCGACACCAAGAACCAGATCTTCGACGTCCACCACGTGATCTGGTGCCTCAGCCAGTTCATGGTGCTCGACCCCGGCGACATCGTGAACACCGGAACCCCGGCTGGGGTGGCGCTCGGACGCGGTCCCGGGGCTTATCTGCGTTCAGGCGACCTCGTCGAGGTCGAGATCGACGGCCTCGGCCAACAGCGGCAGAAGGTGGCGCAGGCATGAGCGCCGAGTTCGCCGACTTCGAAGACCTGGTGGCGGTGGTCACCGGCGGCGCGTCCGGTATAGGACTCGCCACCGCCTGGGAACTGTCTCGGCGCGGCGCGCAGGTCGCCGTACTTGACGTACGGCCCGAGGTGCCTAAACCGCTGACCGGGTTCGCCTGCGACGTCACCGATGACTCCAGCGTCCGTACGGCCGTCGCCGGAGTCGCCGATCGGTTCGGCCGGATCGACGTGCTCATCAATAACGCCGGCATTGGCGCGCAGGGGACCGTCGCCGACAACGCCGACGCGGAGTGGCTGCGCGTGTTCGACCTCAACGTGGTCGGCATCGCCCGCGTCACCCGGGCGGCACTGCCACACCTGCGGCGCTCACCGTCGGCGTCGATCGTCAACACCTGCTCAATCGCCGCCACGGCCGGGCTCCCTCAACGGGCGCTTTACTCCGCGTCCAAAGGCGCCGTACTGGCGCTGACTCGGGCGATGGCCGCCGATCATGTCCGCGAGGGGATCCGCGTCAACTGCGTGAACCCCGGCACCGTGGACACCCCCTGGATCGAACGCCTCCTCGCCGCCGCTCCCGACCCTGCCGCGGAACGGGCTGCGCTGTGTGCCCGCCAGCCGCATGGGCGGCTCGTCACCGCCGCAGAGGTTGCCGCGGCTGTCGCCTACCTGGCCGGTCCCGCTTCGGGTTCCACCGTCGGCGTCGAACTGCCCGTCGACGGTGGCATGGCGGGCCTGCGCCTGCGGCCCTCGGCTCCATGAGGAACAGCCATCAGATGCCCGCCCCGGGGGAACTCTGGGCTGACGCGAAGGACACAGGAATCCATGCTGGTTGATCTGGCGTACGGCCGCACCGGCCTGGCCGTGGAGCTTCCCGCCGACCGCACCACGGTGATCACACCTACGGTACGGCCAGCCGTACCGGACGAGATGGCGGAACTCCGCCGAGCCCTGCGCGAACCCGTCGCCGGTCCGCCGCTGCGCGAGCGGGTGCGGCCCGGACAAACCGTCGCCATTTCCGCCTGTGACGGCACCCGGCCGCAGCCCCGGCACCTGATGATCCCCGCGATCCTGGACGAGCTTGACGGACTGGTCGACCTCGACGACGTGGTCATCCTGGTCGCCACCGGCACGCACCGAGGCAACACCGAAGCCGAGCTTCGGGCGATGTTCGGCGATCAGGTCGCGGACCGTGTGCGCATCGTCAACCACGATGCCCGCGATCCGGACAGCCTGATCTGGATGGGCCACCACGGTGACGGGGTCCCGGTATGGCTCAACCGGGAGTGGGTGCGGGCCGACGTGAAGATCACCACAGGTTTTGTGGAACCCCACTTCTTCGCGGGATTCTCCGGCGGTCCCAAGCTGGTCGCTCCAGGCCTGGCGGCGTTGGAGACCGTGTTGACTCTGCACGACGCCGCGCGCATCGGCAATCCGAAGGCCACCTGGGGAGTCACCGTCGGCAATCCCGTCCACGACGACGTCCGCGCCATCGCCCTCGGCACGGGCGTCACCTTCGCGCTCGACGTGGTGCTCAACCGCGAGCAAAAGATCGTCGAGGCGTTCGGCGGTGACTTGCCGCCCATGCACGCGGCAGCCACCCGCGCCGCCCGCCGCACGGCGATGCGGCCCGTCGAAGCTCCCTTCGACGTCGTGATCACCACGAACGCGGGCTTCCCGCTGGACCAGAACCTCTACCAGTCCGTGAAGGGCATGAGCGCGGCCGCCCAAGTGCTCAAGCCCGGCGGTGTCATCATCTGCGCCGCTGAATGCCGTGACGGCTTTCCCGACCACGGCTCCTACCGCGACGTGCTGACCTCTGCGGGCTCGCCTCAGGCGCTGTTGGAGGAGATCTCCGGGCGTGCCGTGACCGTGCCCGATCAGTGGCAGGTGCAGATCCAGGCCCGTATCCAGATCGCCGCCCGAGTGATCATGCGCACCTCCTTCCTGTCCGGGACTGAACTGGCCACAGCCCATCTGGAGCAGACCGGTGACATCTCCGCCACCGTCGCCTCGCTGCCCGGCCGAGTGTGCGTGCTTCCGGAGGGCCCGATGACCATCCCCTACCTCGCGAAGGACTGACGTGCGCCACCACACGCCCACCCATCGACCACCGCTGCCGGCCCTGCACAGCACCCTCCCGTGATGGACGAGACGCTCGACCTGGGCTTCGCTCGCGTGGACATCGGCAGACAATCCCGCCAAGGTCTGCCAGAGATCGTCTACGGACCTGGCAAGCAGGATGCCGAGATCACCGCCATCGTCACCGCGTTGATCGCCCGCAACAGCGGACCCATTCTGGTCACCCGTGTCGAGGCCACCACGGCAGCCGCGGTCCGCGCCGCGATCCCCGGCGGACATTACAACGCGCCAGCCCGCCTGCTCACCTGGCGGAAGATCGGAGACATCGGACATCACATCGCCGTGGTCACCGCAGGCACCTCCGACGGCCCGGTGGCCGCCGAAGCCTCGGCGGTGGCCACCGCCCTCGGAATGCGGGTCACCGAGATCAGGGACGTGGGCGTGGCCGGGATCCACCGGCTGCTGGCCGAGACCGACCGGCTGCGCGACGCCGACACCGTCATCGTCATCGCCGGCATGGAAGGCGCATTGGCCAGCGTCGTGGGCGGCCTGGTGGAGGTGCCGGTGATCGCCGTTCCCACATCCGTCGGATACGGCGCGGCGCTGGAGGGCGTCACCGCGCTCCTGGCCATGCTGACCTCGTGCGCCGCTGGGCTCACCGTGGTCAACATCGACTCCGGATTCGGCGCCGCTCTCGCGGCATATCGTCTGACCAGGGTGTCCTCATGATTCTCTACCTGAACCCCTTCACCGGTCTGGCCGGAGACATGTTGCTGGCTGCCCTGCTGGACGCGGGATCGCCCATCGAAGCCGTACGACAGGCAGTCACCGCGACCGGCCTGACCGGCTGGAGCCTCCGGGCGGAGAGAGTGCGCAGCGGACCGCTGATGGCCACCCGCGTCCGGATCGATGTCGACGACGACGCTACCGAGCGCCCCGCCTCGGTGCTGCGCGAAATTGCTGCCAGAGCTGGCCTGCCACTCGCGGACGCGGCGCTGGCAGCGATAGCAGAGGCGGAAGGCGCCGTGCACGGCATGCCCGCCGCCGATGTCCACCTTCATGAACTGGGCGGGCACGACACGCTGATCGACATCGTTGGCTGCGCCGCGGCCCTGCACGCCCTAGGCGTCACCGACGTACACTGTGCGCCTCTCCCGCTCGGAAGCGGCACGGTCACCACACGCCACGGGCGGCTGCCCGTGCCGGCCCCCGCGACGCTCGCCCTGCTCCACGGGGCCCGTGTGCGCGGCGATGCCATCGCAGGGGAGACGGTCACCCCCACCGGTGCGGCCCTGCTCAGAGCGGCAGGCGCCTCCTACGAGCCGCCGCCCCCGATGACGATCCGGGGCTCCGGCTACGGCACAGGCACCCGGACTCTGCCAGACCGGCCCAACGTGGTGGTCGCCATGCTCGGCGAGCCGCCAGGAGAGGCAACCCGGCAGGTCGTCCTGTCGACCAATGTCGACGACGTGACCGGCGAAGTCCTGGCCCATGTCATCGAACGAGCCCTGGCCGCGGGCGCCGCCGACGCCTGGTCGACGCCCGCGACGATGAAGAAGGGCCGCCCCGCCCACGTCCTCCACGTGCTCGTGGCCCAGGAATTGGCCGACAGCCTGCAGACCCTGATGCTCCGAGAAACCGGCAGCCTCGGCTTGCGCCGCAGCCACGTCGAGAAGCTCGCGCTGCCGCGCAGAACCACCACGGTGAACATCCGCGGCGGCAAGGTGCGGATCAAACACGGCCCGTGGGGTGCCAAAGCCGAATATGACGACCTGGTCAAGCTCGCCGACGTCACCGGCGAACCCCTGCGGCAGCTCGCACGAGAAGCCATCGACGGCCAATGACGCGGTGGTGATGAGGTCGGTGGTGGATTCTGCGCCGACTGCCGCGACGGGGGAGTAGACGCCAGCCGCCCCAGGTGAAGGCCGGGCCTTCATCGTGGCGCGCGGGTCGCGGGGGTCGTGACAGGCAAGGTCAGGACGGCGGCCAGTCCTCCCCGGTTCGAAACGCTCAGATCGAGGGTGCCGCCGTGCAGTCGCGCCTGTTGCTGGACCAGCGCGAGCCCGAGGCCGGATCCGTTGTTACGGGTTTGCGCGCCACGGGCGAAGCGCTCCTCCACGGTTTCCCGCTGGTGGTCCGGAATGCCCGGCCCGTCGTCGGCGACGACGATTTAGGCGTCGCGGGTGGCCATTGCCACCGGTGTGGTCACCGCCGTGGGCAACGTCATGGTCATGCTGACATGTACCTAGCCGGTGGGGTGGCCGTGCAGGGCAGCATTATCCAGCAGGTTGTCGATCGCCAGGCGGACTCCGGCAGGCCAGCCGTGGATGGCGGGGATCTCCTGCACCGGCAGCGACAGCCGGTAGGTTACGGCGGGGTGGCGTCGTCGCGTGTGCTCGACCGCCTGGGCGAGCAGATCGGCCAAGTCGATATCGTGGGGCGCGGGCGTCGCCGCGGACCAGCGTCTGCAGTCCTTCCAGCAGGATGGGGATCCGCTGATGCCCGGCGGCCATGGCGTCCAGGACCTGCTCCCGCTGGCTGGCGGGCAGACCGGAGCCGCGCCGCAGGATCTCCAGGTTCATGCCGAGGGTGGTCAGCGGGGTGCGGAGTTCGTGGCCCGCGTCGGCGGTGAAGCGGCGGGTGGCGTGCATGCTGGTCAACAGCTGGTCGAGCATGGGGTTGAGAGTCGCCGACAGGTCGGCGACTGCGCGCCGAGCTGGAGCACGATCACAGGGCGCCTCCCAGAAAGGGGAAACGCCCTGAGAAGGTGAAAGCTGAGGGCCGGAGCTCCGGCCCTCAGCTCGCTGATTATCCCTTCGTGCAGATGGCGTTGTTCAGCGTGAAGCTCGACGGGACACCGTTCGTACCCGCGATGGAGTAGGCGCTCATGCCGAAGTTGACGGTGCCGCCGGCCGGGATGACCGCGGTCCACGGCTCGTTGACGGCAGTGACCGCCTTACCGCTCTGGGTGGCCCTGGCATTCCACACGCTGTTGATCGTCTGGTTGCCAGGGAACGTCCACTTCAGTGTCCAGCCGTTGACCGCGGCCACGCCGTTGTTTTTGATGGTCACATCGGCGTTGAAGCTGCTTCCCCAATCCGAGATCTTGTACGTCACCGTGCAGGCGCCTCCGGGAGACGGGGACGGGGAGGGAGACGGACTCGGAGACGGGGAGGGAGACGGGGAAGGGCTCGGGGACGGCGACGGGCTCGGGTCCGGAGTGCCGCCGATCGCCGCGGCAGCGCTCTTCAGCACCGTGGCCGTGGTCGACGGGTAGGTGACCCGGAAGCCGTCATAGTCGGGGTAAAGGGAACCGTCCTCCTGGACGCCGGTCAGGATCCAGAAGTTCCAGCCGTCGCCGCCTCCAGTGCGCACCGCGTCAGTCCACGACTGGTAGACCCCGTCGCGCTGGCCCTGGTCCTGGTAGCCGAACTCCTCCAGGATGACGGGCTTGTTGTAGCCGGCGGCGGCGGTGTTGTGGTCCTTGATCCACTGCGTGCCCCAGTCGGCGCTCTTACCCCAGTGGTTGGGGTAGAGGTGGTAGGTGCCGAAGTCGACCTTGGACAGCGAGGTCAGCGCCTCGTGGTCGACGCCCTCACCGGCGTTATAGGCCCAGTCGCTCTGGTTGTTCCGCTTGAGGAAACCCTCGTCGCCGACCGCGACCATGTGGTTGGGGTCGAGGTTCTTGATGTACGTCGACATCTCGCTTGCCCAGTCAATGATCGTCTGGGTGTTGCAGGAGCTGGAGTATCCCAGGTTGCCGTTGGAGCAGCGGGGCTCATTGGCGAGCTCCCAGGCGAAGATGGTCGGATCGTCCTTGTACTTGGTTCCTGTCACGGTGTTCGTGCGGTTGATCAGGGTCGACGCCCAGTTCTTGTACCAGCCCCTGATGGTGGCGTCGGTGTAGAACTGGTCGTGGTACTGCCCGCCACGCCAGCGCACGTACTGGTCCATGCCGCCGAACTCTTTCCAGTTGTTCGTCAGCGTGAGGATCAACTTGACGCTGTGCTGCTTCGCCGAGGCGAGCATGTAGTCGAGCTGTCGCAGCCCCGTGGCCGAGTCGTTCACGACCGGCTTCCCTGTGGCCGGGTCCCAGTACTGCATGTAGTAGCCGTCCTTGTGCCCCACGCCGTCGACATTGGGCACCGACCCGTCCAGCGAGCCGCGGTCGATCATGGTCCACGCGCGGACGACCTTGAGGTTCGTGTCCCGGGCGTCGGCGAAGACGTCATCGACCATGGCGGGCGGCTTGTAGTGCAGGTAGTAGTTGTTCGTGCCGCCGAACTTGAAAGGCTGGCCGTTCAGGACGAAGGAGCCGTTCGCCGCCTTCACGAACGCGCTCGACGATGTGGGGGTGGGCGACGGGGACGGCGAGGGGGACGGGCTGGGGCTCGCCGACGGCGAGGGGGACGGCGAAGGGGAACCGCTCGGGGCAGGCCCGTTCTTGGCCGCCTGACGGTCGGAGTGGTCGCGGAACGCCGCCAACTCGGGAGCGCCTTCGGAGACGCCGAACTTCCCGTCGATGCTGCGGTTCTGGTACCACCAGAAGCCGGTGCCGTCGCCACCGGCCGCCTCGAACTCCTGGAAGATCGCGTTCCACCAGGTGGTGCGGTCGACGTTGTGCGTACTGAATTCGCCCATGTAGAAGGGCTTTCCGACGATGTTGTGGGAGTCGGAGATCCAGGCGCGGATCAGGGCCTTGGTCTCGTTGAGGTCCAGGTCGGCCCATGACTCGGTCGGGTAGGGATGGGCCGAGGTGAAGTCGATGTAGGGCGACTGGTGGATGTAGATGAAGGGGTTTCCCTCATCACCGCCGAACCCGTATCGAGTCTCGTGCCCTTCGAGGCCGGTGCCGAGCATGTGGTTGGGGTCGATACCCTTGACGAAGGCCCCCATCTCATCGACCCACTTGCGCAGCGTGGCCCCGCTGGTGTTCTCGGCCGCGCTGACGTCCTGGTAGCGGGGCTCATTCATCAGCTCCCACGCGAAGATCGTCGGCTCGTCCTTGTACTTCACTCCGCTGTAGTGGTTCGTGCGGTTGAGGACGTAACTGACGTAGTTCTTGTACGACGTGAAGCAGCCAGCGCACTTGGTCTTGTCGAAGAAGGCCGCGCGCTGCGGGTGACCGCCGGACAGCCCTTCCCATCGCAGCCGGGTGTCAATGCCTCCGTACGCCTCCCAGTAGTTCTCGAAGACGGGCAGCAACTTGACCCCATGGCTCTTGGCCGACTGGATGATGTAGTCGAATAGGGCGAACTGCTGCTCGTTGTAGACGCCTTTCTCTGTTTCGAAGCCATGCCAGCTCTCGTGGCTGAAGAGCCAGAGCCGCAGCACACTGACCTTGTCGGCCTTCAGCCGCGCGAATTGCGCGTCGATCAGGCCCTTGTCCATGTACTGCGTCTCGGTGTCGCCCCAGGCGCCGCCGTACGTGAACACGTCGTAGGTATTGGCGCCGCCAAAGAAATACTTGTTGCCGTCGAGGCAGAAATTGACTCCGCAGCGGTAGGCGAAGCCGGCAGGCGCGGCAGAGGCCGTCTGTGGCCGTAACAGGGTGATTCCGGCGGCTGCGAGGACGACCGCGAGGACGAGTGCCCAGACGGTGATGGGGCGCGGGCGCCTCATCGTGGGGGGATGGCCGTTCATGGTGTGCGTCTCCCTGACGAGTTGGGAAAGCCGGACGCGAGGTCCCGACACTCTCGAGTCAAGGGCTGAACCATTTTAGTTTCAATAGTTTTACGGCGGTTAACTGACGATTTCGAAAATTCTGTGGATCGTTCCATAATTGCTAATTCAAAAATGCTCCGAAGAGGGACTCGGTTGGAACCTCGTGCGGACGCCATTCCTCTGGCGTCCGCGCGAGGGGCTGTTATTCAGCTCGGATGTTGTCGATATAGAACGTGCCCGAGCTGGCCCAGACATAAATGCCGCGGATGTCGGTCAGATCCTGTGTGGTGCACGACAGCCCGGAGAGCAGGTCCGCCTCCACCGTGCCGGCGGTCTCCAGATTCTGGTAACCCCACGTCGACTGGCACCAGGTGAAGTCCGGCCCGGTCTGGAAGGCGACGTTGGTCGAGGTCCCGGTCGTCGTGCTGCGCAGATCGAACTTCACGCTGCCCTTGGCCGACAGGTCCAGCGGTTCGGGCAACGTGACGCCGAACCAGCCACCGCCGGTGGCGTCGATGCGCAAACTACCCAGGCCGTCGGTCGCGTGCTGGTCCGACGCCGCCACCGTCCCCGCGTCGGTCTGCCAGCTCGCGGGCGCCCACCCCTGGACACCGTCCTCGAACGAGGCGATGGCTACGGCGGCGCCGGGGTCGGGCTTCACGACGATCGACAGGGTGGCGGCGTTGGAGAGGCGGAGCAGCGTGTCGCGAACCGTGTAGTTCGTGTCGACCTTCCCACTGAACCCGGCGGCCGGACTGAAAGTGATCTTTCCTGACGCCGCCGCGAAGGTGCCCGACGCGGTGACCCGCGAGATCTGCCGCCCCGGCCGACTCGGATCGAGATCGATGCTGTCATCGCGGATCTTGGCCAGGTAGGCGATGTCGTTCGTTGTGACGCCGATGGTGACCGGCGTGTCGAAGGTGGCGACGCCAGTGTCGTTGTCCGCCACCGGCGGGAAGATCGGCAGCTTGCCGCGCATCATGGCGCCGGCGTTGGTGATGGTCTGGCACACCGGGCTGGGACAGTAGACGGTGAAGCCGTCGAAGTCCGGGTACAGAGTGCCGTCGTCCTGCGTCCCGGCCGTCATCCAGTAGTTGAAGCCGTCGCCGCCGCCGCGGATGAAGGCATCGAGCCAGGCGCGGTACGTCGGGTTGCGCGTGGCCTTGTCGAGGAGGCCGAACTCGCCCAGGACCACCGGCTTGCCCAGCCTGCGCGCATCCGATGTGTGTCGTGTGATCCACTTCGTGCCCCAGGCCATGTCCTTGGTCCAGTGGTCGGGGTACAGGTGGAGCGACATGAAGTCGATGCTGGGAAGCGAGGCGAAGGCGAGAGTGTCCACGCCTTCGGAGCAGTCGTCCGTGAAGTCGGTGCCTGAGGCGCTGCAGTAGAAGCCCTCATCGCCGACGCTCACCAGATGACGCCGATCAATCGATTTCACATGCTTGGACATCTCCGCCACCCATGTGTTGAGCTTGGTTGTGGAGCAGGTGGGCGAGGTGGGATAGTTGCCCGATCCCTTGCAACGCGGCTCGTTGGCGAGCTCCCAGGCCATGACGGTGGGGTCGTCCTTGTACTTGATTCCGGTGATGGTGTTGACCCGGTTCAGCAGGTGGTCGACCCAGTCGGCATACCACTCCTTGATGGTGGGATTGGTGTAGAAGTCGTCGTGGTACGTGCCCCGGGCCCACCGAACGTACTGGTCGATGCCGCCGAACGCGCTCCAGTTGTTGATGAAGGGGATGATCAGTTTGATTCCCGACTGCCGAGCCTTCCACAGGACGTAGTCCAGGTGCTCTAGGCCGTCGACTCCATCGTTGTAGGCGGGCTTGGCGCCGTCCCAATATTGGAAATAGACGCCGTCCTCCTTGTGGTGGATCGAGTCGCTTCCATCCTGGTTGCCGATGTCGAGCGAACCCCAGGTGCGGATCACCGAGAGTTTGGCGGCCTTCGCCTTGGCGAAGACATCGTCGACCATCGCCGGTGAGCGGTACATCAGGTAGTAGTTGTTGGTGCCCGCATAACGGAAAGGTTCACCGTTGAGCGTGAACTGCGATCCGTGGCGGGCGACGAAGTCCGACGGGGATGCGGCGGCCGGGGTGGTCGCCGTCACTGTCGAGCCCATGGCGACGACCATCGCGGCGATGAGCCACCTGGTCCATTTCATGAGGGTACTCCTTGGCGGTGCGGGGGGTGAGCAACCAGCGCTGGGCTGGAGGGGGCCAGGGCCGCGGCTCCCAGGAGGCCGGCGTCGCGGCTCAAAGGTGGTGGGACCGATTCGCAGCCAGCACGTTCATCGAGGGCGCTCGTTCACGACGCGCAGCACAGGCGAGCGGACCAGTGCCGCCAGGTCCAGGTCTCGGTCGGTGGTGACGGTAATATCCGCGATCTCGCCGGGGAGCAGTGTCAGCAGCATGTCGTCTACCGTCGCGTGCGGGTCGAGGCGGTCGGGGAAGATCGCCAGGTCGCGCAGGAGCGTGTGTGCGCTCACGGTGACCCTGTAGCCGCTGGCGACCCGGACCACGTGGGTGTCGTATTGAGCGATCGGCCAGTCGATCCGGATGTCCTCGGCGAAGAAACCGACAACACGGTGCTCCTCGACGGAGGCGATGATCAGTTCTGCCGCCGGATCATCCGGTGCGGAGATCGTTCCGGGAAGGGCGATCCGCTGAACGCCCCTGGCGTCCGCGGAAAGCGGCACGATCTCCTTGGCGAGTGGGTCGCCGTCCAACCCGGAGCGGATCACGGTGATCTCGCCCTGCCACGGGTAGGGACTGTCATTGATCGCGGTCACTACGCCGTCGCGAACGGTCAGCAGGCGGTCGGCGTATATGCGCCGGAGGGCGTACCACAAGGGCTTGCGGTGCCCTCCGCCGTCGATGGCCGCCCACGACGTCACTGGCCAGCAGTCGTTGAGCTGCCACAGGATCGTGCCCATGCAATCGGGCATCTGCGCTCGGAAGTGCTCGACGCCATAGGTGATGGCGCGCGCCTGGTTGAGCTGAGTCAGATAGTGCCAGTCATCGAACGTCTGGGGTTCGGGCAGGTGCGACCGCAGGCCTCGCAGCAACTTGGCGTTGCCGTCCTCGGCCTTCTGGTGGTGAAGGACGAGCGGCGCATCGGCGGTGAGTTCACCGCTGATCGACTGGCGCATGACAGCGTATGAGGGTGGCCCTTGAAAGCCGAACTCGGCGACGAAGCGCGGTCGGAGAGTGCCGTAGTGAAGGTAGTCCTGACGATTCCACACGTCCCAGATGTGGATGGTGCCCGTAGACGGGTCATTGGGCGGCAGATTCGGTGCTCCCGAGTACGGCGTCCCTGGCCAGTACGGACGCGACGGATCAAGCTCGGCGACGAGGCCGGGAAGCAGGTCGAAGTAGAAGCCGCCGCCCCAGGTCCGGCCCGCCAGGGTGTCCTGCCATCCCCAGTCGGCGTGGCCCTCGATGTTTTCGTTGTTGCCGCACCAGAGCACCAGACTGGGGTGCGGGCTGAGACGGGCGATGTTCTGCCGGGCCTCGGCCTCCACCTCGCTCCGGAAGGGCTCCTCCTCTGGGTAGGCGGCGCAGGCGAATGGGAAGTCCTGCCAGACCATCAGGCCCAGTTCGTCGGCCAGATCGTAGAAGTCCTCGCTCTCGTACAGGCCTCCGCCCCAGACGCGCAGCAGGTTGACGTTCGCGTCGATCGCCTGGTCGAACCGATCGGCCAGGAGCTCGCGGGTCACCCGCGTGGGAAAACAGTCGGCCGGGATCCAGTTCACGCCTCGGACGAATACCGGCACCTGATTGACCGTCATGGCGAAGGCGTCGCGGTTCAGTTCGATCGACCGGAAGCCGATCATGCGGGTCCAGACCTGGTCGCCCAGTCGTACGACCAGCTGGTAGCGGGCCGGGGAGCCGTGACCACGAGGCCACCACAGAGCGGGTGAGGGCACGGTGAGCGACAGCACTCCTCCCTGGTCGCCGGCCGCCAGGACCATTTGAGCGGACACGCCACCGACCTCGGCGCTGACGGTCACCGGCTCGCCGGTGGCGCCGTCGATCGTGACGTGGACCTCGACGCGTCCGTCCACGCCGTCCCGGCCCGGCTGCGTGGTGACCAACGGCCGCACCTCCGCAAGGCGCGCACCCGTCCAGCTCTCCAGGGCGATGGGCTTCCAGATCCCCGCGGTGACCAGCGTCGGGCCCCAGTCCCACCCGAAGTTACACGCCATCTTGCGGATGAACTGATAAGGCTCCTCGTAGGCTCCCGGCCGGGCACCCAGCGTCTTCTTGTGACGCTCGGCGTACTCGTAGGCGGAATCGAAGATCACGATGAGGTGGTTGTCTCCCTCCTCGAGGAGGTGACGCACGGGGAACCGATACGAGCGGTGCTGATTGGCGGTCCGTGCGATCTCCACCCCGTTGAGGAGCAGCGTGGCCACCGTGTCGAGGCCGTCGCAGACAAGGTCCGTGTTGGCGTGCTCGTCGGGCGACCAATGGAAGATCGTCTCGTACGCCCAGGTGGTACGGCCGATCCAGTCGAGCCTGACCTCGTTGTCGTCCAGGTACGGGTCAGGGATCAGTCCGGCGGCCAAGAGATCGGTATGAACGCACCCAGGCACGACCGCCGGCACGTCGGCGATGGCGACCTCGTCCGACACCGCTGTGAGCGTCCAGCGAGTGTTCAGCAGGTGGGTGGTGGTCACGAAAACTCCTCAGAGGTAGGTCGCACCGTCCGGGGCACTGAGGTTAACGCCTAGGACAAGTTTGACTGAACCGGTATTGCTATCGATCGTCATGCGTGTCGCGCACAACGCGAGATGTTGTGGACGGGGATCATTCCGTCTGAGCTGGCTATATGAGCGTGGTACGTGCTCTCACCCCAGGCACGTAGGGGGCCTCCGCGAAGCGCATCCGCTCTCGCCCGTTCCCTTCCACACTCCATAGCTTAACCGAGTAAGTACACCGAAAGTACGGCTTGGATCATGGTGGTGTCAATGGTCTGTTCCGACATGTCAGGCGGTCGCCCAGGTGTCGCGAGACGGCTCAGGGAGCCTCGTCCAGCCGGCCCGTACTGTCCCGGACCACCAGCTGCGGCACCGGCACCTCGACGTGTGCGGGCCGTTCACCCGCTATGCCGCGGAGAAGGAGTCGAACCGCGCGCCCCCCGTCGGAAACGGCATCCCGGCTCAGCGCGGTGATGGCCGGCCGGACGAGCGCGCAGAGAACCGAGTCGTCCCAGGCGAGGATCGACAGGTCGGCCGGAACCCGCAGGCCGAGCTCCCTGGCCACGCCGAGCCCGGCGACCGCCATGATGTCGCTGTCGTACACGATGGCCGTCGGCCGCGGGCGTGTGATGAGCAGGCGGCGGGTGGAGCGGCCTCCCTCACGAGCCGCCCGCGCGGCCACGACGATCGATGCCGTGATTCCGTCGCGGTCGCACACCGCGGAGAAGGCCTCGATAGCGTAGAAGGGGTCGGAGCGCGTCTCGGGACCACCGATCCGGGCGATGTGCTGATGCCCGAGCGCAGCGAGATGGGAGATCACCTCCTCGCTCGCCAGCACAGGGTCGGTCCACACGTGAGGGGGCACTTCGTGGTGCTCGGGCTGTCCGAGCACCACGGCCTGCATCTCCATTTCGGCCAGCGCGGTCGGCCTCGGATCACCGATCCGCGGATCGCACACGATCACACCGTCCACACGCCCCTCGGCGCGCCATAGGCGGTAGACCTCCGTCTCCTGCGCACCTTCGTCAACGAACTGGAGCACCAGTCCGAAGCCGTGAACGGCAAGCTCACCCTGGATTCCACTGATCAGCCGTCTTCGAACCGCTTCGATCGTCACCATGGCGCCGCGCCGCCGCAGCGTCATGCCGATCGCGTGCGTGCCGGCTCCGCGCAGGGCTTTCGCCGGGACGCTGGAGTGGAAATCGATCTCAGCTGCGATGCGCAGGATGCGCTCCCGGACCGCCTCGGACACGCCAGGTCGGCCGTTGAGCGCGTATGACACCGTCGCGCGGGAGACGCTGGCGCGACGAGCGATGTCGCTCATCGTCACCTGGTCACTCATCGACCCTCCATGCGAAATCGATCCCAGCGCGGAAGCACAATGCTAGACCGGACGATCGGACCCGGATCGCCACTCCATCGGATGTACCTCGCCTCGCCCCCCGGAGACGGGCGCTAAGCTCCCGCGAATCCGCCGGTCAGCCAGCTCTGGTCGCGCCACCAGGCGCAGGCGGAGCCGAGCGCGTCCAGGCGGTCGTTGACGATGACTGCGGCCGCGTCAACCCACCGGCCCACGAACCAGGCCGCGACGCGGTCAGCTCCGGCCTCGCCTCCTACTCGGCCGGGGCGGCGCGCTCACCGAAATCGGCCGCCAGCGCCCGGATCGCGATCGTGTCGGCGCGTGCGGTGTGGGGTTGGCGATGGTGGCCAGGAACGCTTCGGCGGCCGCGCGGAGGCGGGGCACGTCCTCGCGACGTTGAGCCGGTGCGCCGCCGCCATGAGAGGGTCTCTCGCACTTCTACGCAGATAAGCAGTGGGAGTCCACCAGCGTCGCACAGGAGTGTTCTCCCAGGACGAGATCCATGCACAATGCGCCCCTATCTGCGATAACACTCCATGATCATCACCGTTTGGGACTCCCGGCAGACTTCTTACCGACACGTCCGTCGCTATTTCCACCCCTCACACGCCGCACTCGCCAAGTCACCAGCCTGCTCGCGCCCGGCGACAGCCGCCGCTGACCCCGGCGAACGCGTCAGAGGCTGGCTCTGCCGTGTTTCCAGTATCCACGGAAGGCGATGTCGGATCTGGGGACGTCGCGGTCGTTGATGAGATGCCGGCGAATGCCGGTGACCAACGAGGATTCGCCCGCTGTCCAGGCGTAGTAGGGGCCTGAGGGGAGGTGTGCGTCTCTGACGGCCTGGAGAGCGAGAGTGCCTGGCCTCATGTCGGGGGCGTTGCGGGGCAGCCAGTGGATGTTCGTGTCCGCAGGTGCGGTGATCTCCTGGCGGATGTCTTCGCCGACGGGGACTTCGAGGAAGACCTCAGCGGGCAGCGTGTTGGCGGAGCGTTCCAGGATCGCGAGAATCGCCGGCAGTGCGCTCTCGTCGCCGACGAGGAGCTGCCAGGCGGAGCCTGGGGTGGGCAGGAAACCGTATCCCTCGTCGAGGAAAGAGACTGTGTCGCCGGGCTCGGCCGCCAGCGCCCAAGCGTTTCCGGGAGCAGCTGTGTCGGCGGCCTGCTTCTCGTGGACGCAGATTTCGATGTCGAACGCCGACATCTGCGGCCTGAAGCGCCGGATCGTGTACGTCCTGACGCGTGGACGCCGTCTGCCCGGTTGCAGGCTGTACTGGAGCATCCACTTCTCACTGCTCGGGAATACGACTTCGTGCTGGCCGGGGCCGGCGAAGAAGAGGCGGCCCGCCTGGTCGTATCCGTTCTGCTCCAGATGCTGGACGTCGTCTCCGCTCAGCGTGATGGTCATGAAGTGAGGGCTGACCCGCTCGCGGTGCAGGACGGTCAGGTTCAGCATCTGTCGGTGGCGGGGGCGCTGGTGTCTGGGCGGCATGGCTATCGGCCCGATCCGCAACTCATCGACGGTCCCTGTGGTGCACATCGTGTGGCTCTGCTCATGTCGCCATCCTCTGCCTGCTGTGAGATGCCACACCACCGGTAGTCTGACGGCTGATGCCGGAAACCCGCCAATCCTCGCCGCCGTCTTCGACTCCACCCGAGGCGACACCTCGTCGTGGATCCTGGCTACCGCACGGCTACCACATTGACGCCCACTCTCACGCCGAAGGTCAGCTGGTCTACGCGGCCGCCGGCGCGCTGGCCACCACGACCGAACGCGGGACCTGGGTCGCCCCGGCCAACCGCGCGACATGGACGCCGCCCGGATTCGAGCACTCCCACCGCTTCTACGGCGAGACCGACGTCCGTCTGCTCACCATCCCGACCGACCTGTGCAGCGCGCTCGTGGCGCACCCCAGCGTGTTCGCGGTAAGCCCTCTGCTGCGAGAAGCCCTCCTGGCGCTCACCGAGAGGCCAGAGACCCGCCCCGGCGCCCACGAACGACTGCGCGCGGTGGTGATCGACGAACTCGCCGAGACCCCCGAGCAGTCCCTGCACCTGCCCGAACCTCGCGACGACCGCCTGCGTACCGTCACCGGCCTCCTGCACGCCGATCCCGGCCGTAGCTCGACCCTGACCGATCTGGGGCGCGCCGCAGGAGCCAGCGAACGCACCCTGAGCCGCCTGTTCCACACCGAACTCGGCATGAGCTTCCACCGCTGGCGCACCATCCTGCGCATCCACCACGCCTTGCTCCACCTCACCAACGGCCGGTCCGTCACCGACACCGCGACCGAGTGCGGCTGGTCCAACCCCTCCAGCTTCATCGACGCATTCACCGAGGTCGTCGGCCAGACCCCGGGCCGCTACCAAACGGACCTGCGCGAGAGCACGAAGTAGCCGAGCCCGCCTCCGCAGCCGAAAGACGCTCTCGCCGCGCGAGCATCCCCAGGTTGGCGGCTTTCCAGTATCCGGTGTCCATTCACCGGTTGGCCGCGATGGCTGTGAGGTCCACAGTGGTGGTCACAACACCGCACCACCCGAGGCGGCATCGTCGTCCACGCTCCGGCCTGTTCGACCACCGCATACTTCGAAAAGGCTCCGAAACACATGACAGAAACACCCGAGAGCACTGCCGTCGTGATCGTGGGGGCCGGGGTGGCCGGGCTCGCACTCGGCAACTTCCTGCTCCGCAACGGCATCGGCTGCGTTGTCCTGGAAAAGAACAGTCGCGAATACGTCGAGCAGCGGCAGCGGGCGGGCACCCTCGACACCCGCGGGGTGCGCATGTTCCGCGAGTGGGGGCTCGAAGAGGTAGTGGAGGGCGACCCCATCACCCAGGCCGAGGGCGGCTTCTTCATCGACGGCGAAGAAATGCCGATCGACATCGAGGAGGACAGCGAGAGCCTCTTCTGCCCCCAGCAGGTTCTCGTCCGCAACCTCACCGATGTGTTCCTCCGCGATGGCGGAGACCTCCGCTTCGAGGCCGCCGACGTCGGCCTGGAAGACATCGACAGCGAGCACCCCCTGGTGCGCTACCAGGACACCGCCGGCGCGCCGAGGGCCATCAGCTGCGACTTCATCGCCGGCTGCGACGGCTACCACGGCGTCAGCCGAGCCACTATCCCCGAAGGCGTCCTGACCCGCTACTCCCACGAGTACGGGTACGCCTGGCTGAGCATCCTGGCCGAGGTGGCCACGCGCCACCCCTCAGGCATGGCGATCCACTCCCGCGGCCTTGCCGGGATGATCCCCCGCGGCGCGAACGCCAGCCGCATCTACCTTCAGTGCCCGCTCGACGACACTCTCGAGCAGTGGCCGGACGAGCGCATCTGGAGCGAACTGGAAGCCCGTTTCGGCACCTTCGTGTCGACCGGCCCGATCATCGAAAAGCGGGTCCTTCCCCTGCGGAGCGTGGTGTACAGCCCCATGAGCCACGGCAAGCTCTACCTGCTCGGGGACGCCGCACACATCGTCCCCCCGATGAGCGCGAAGGGAATCAACCTCGCGCTCAACGACGCCGAGGTGCTCGCCCGCGCCGTCATCCGGCAGATCCAGCAGGGCGATTCGAGTCTGCTCGACAGCTACTCCGACACCTGCCTCAGCCACATCTGGAACTACCAGGCGTTCGCGGCATGGATCACCGAGATCATGCACAATGCCGGCGACACCTCCTACGCAGGAGAGTTCCGCAAGCAGATCGCCCGCGCGGAACTGCAACGCCAGTTCACCTCTCCCGCAGCGAACCAACTCTTCGGTGAACTCACCTCCGGGGTGAACTAACGCAACGAAACTCCTCTGCCGGTGACGGTTCCAGGGGCGCCGGCACAGGAGTGCGCGTTCTCCGCGCGGAGACGGATCTGGGGTTCACCCGCACCTAATCCACAAGGACGGTATAACGCTCAACCAGGGCAAATGCTCGCCGTCACCGAATCGTCGTCAAGATCGCGTTCCTACCGCCAAAATCCGTCCGATCCTCCCCAAGGCCGAGGCCACGCAATCGGCGCGGACGACCTCGGAGTACACGCAGATCCAGATGTGGGGGCAATGCCGTTGGGTTGAGGGCGGAGACCCGCTTGTCAAGCGGCTTGATGAGTCTGTGATCTTCCTCTTCTTCGCCGGGGCGGCGGAGCGCACATAAGCCGCCGAAGCCCTTGACCAGCAGGTTCTCCCGTACCGGGCGCTCAAGAGAACAGGGCCGAGGCGCCCTCGTGGCGGGCCAAGCAGGGCCTGTGTTCCCGAGATGAGTACGTGTTTCAGCAGACAGGCGAACGGGACCTGCGGTAGATGGGTTGTTGATCTAGGACAATCCATGACCGGAGGTCCCGTTGCCGGATCAGTGTGCCACGACGACTCTGACCCAGACCATCACCATGGCCGAGGGTGTCTTCGCCCCCGGACATCTGGGCGCGCTCACCCGGTTCGTCCCGTTCGAGTTGGTGGACAGCGTGCTCGATCACCCGAGCCGGCGCGAACGGATCCGCTCAGCTCCCTTACGCGTCGGGGTGTACTTCGTGCTCGCGCTGGCCTTGTTCCCCGAGCGGTCCTACCGGCAGGTCTGGGATAGCCTGACCGGCGCGATCCGGCAGATGGGCGCCACTGTCGCGAGAATGACCGACAGCGGGCTGACCGATCTGCGCCAACGACTGGGACCAGACCCGCTGCGGGAGACTTTCGACGTCGTGGCCGGCCCCCTGGGCCGCCCGACCACCCCCGGGGTCGCCTATCGGGGACTGCGCACTGTCGCCTTCGACGGCTGCCGATCCACCCGAGTTCCCCAGACCCGCGACAACCTCGCCTGGCTGGGCCTGCACAAACTCGCAGCCGGGACGGTCGCCTCCTACCCCTTGCTCATGGTCATGGCCCTGGTCGAAACCGGAACACGGGCCCTGCTCGGCGCGGTGCTCAGCCCGATCCGCGGCGAAGTGGAGGCCGCGCTGGAACTGATCGGTCACCTGTCGGGCGGCATGCTGGTCCTGGCCGACCGCGGGTTTGATGCCAACGCGTTCCTGTGCGCCATCCACCGCACCGGAGCCGGCGTGCTGCTGCGGGTGTGCTCTCCCCGCACGCCACCGGTTCTGCAGGTCCTGCACGACGGCTCCCACCTGTCAGTCATCGCCGGGATCGGGGTCCGCATCATCGACGCGGAGGTGAGCCTCACCTTGGCCGACGGCACCCTCCACCACGCCCGCTACCGGCTGGTGACCACCCTGACCTGCGCCCGGCGCTACCCCGCCGCCGAACTGCTCGCCCTCTACCACCAGCGGTGGGAGATCGAAATCGCGTTCCTCGCGCTGCGCTCCACCATGCTGCACGGCCGGGTCCTGCGCTCCAGCACGCCCCAGGGGCTGCGCCAGGAAATGTGGGCCCTGCTGACGGCCTACCAGCTGCTACGCACCGCGATGCTGGACGCCACCGACGCCATCGGTGGCTGCGACCCCGACCGGGCCGGCTTCACCGCCGCGCTGACCGCCAGCCGCGACACCATCACCCGAGCGTGCGCTGTCCTGCCCACTCCCGGACAGGAACTGACCAGCCCCATCACCGAGGCCGTCGCCGCGTCCCTGCTGCCCGCCCGCCGCCCCCGCATCAGCGCCCGCACCGTCAAGGGCGTGTCGGCACGGTACGGCCACCGCGCCGCCGACGAAGACCGGCCGCCGGTCAGCACCACGGTTACCGCGATCGACATCACCGTTGTCGCACCCGAGCAAACCGCCCGCGTCCCCGCCGCGGCGACCGGCACGGCTCCCGGCGAGCAGCACCCCAGCAACCAGGCCCGGCTCAGCGCCGCCTGCTCGGCCACTCCCGCCCCCGCCCGCCGGCCACTCCACCCCGACCGGCTCCTGCCACCACCCACGCCCTCCCACACCAGCCGACTGGAAGACCTCCAGGCACTGATGAGCACCGACCCGCACCGAACCTGGACCGTGACCGAGCTGGCCACGCTCTTGCGACTGGACTACAAAAGCCTCTCCGCAAGCCTGCACCAGTGGGCCAGGCGCGGGATCTTCGTCAAGGCGAGACGGGGCGCCTTCACGATCCCGCAAGGGCCACCCGTGCCCTCCAAACTCGCGGTTCGCCTTCCCGACGTCCTGGCCATCATGAGCACCGACCCGCAGCGCGAGTGGCGCCCCCGGGACATCGCAGCCGCACTCAACACCGTAAAAGAGAGCACCCTGGCCATGCACATGAGCGCCTGGGCACGGGAGAACCTGCTGGCCAAGACCGCTCCGGCGACCTACGTTCTTCCTTCTGCCCTCGTCGTCTCCATCGCCGTCCCGGCCAAGCAAGACGAGAGATCACAGAATCGCCACGCCGCTTGACAAGCGGGTCTCCGCCCTCAACCCAACGGCATTGGATGTGGGGGAATTCCACCATGGTTCGATCTTCCCCGCCACCTCAGGCGGCCAAGCCCAGATCCAGGTGGGTGTCCAGGTCGATCTGGATGGTGCCGTACAGGTTGGCGTGCGACCAGAAGAGTGGACTGAGCGCGCCGGTCGGCCCAGCGCGGCGGTCGAGTCAGCCGACAGGCACCCGGTCACCCGCTCACAGAACGCCCGCTCGAACCGGGCCCGGCAGCCGCGCTCGATGCGCTCCATCCGGCCGGGCGGCTCGATCTTCAGGTTCCGGCAACGCGACAACATCGCCGGCCGAAGCCCTTCATTGGTCAGCACCATCGGGCAGATGTCACTGGCCAGCCACTCGATCAGCGCGTCCTCATCGGCCCGGGTCGACTCGCGAAACCCCGGCGCCTTGCGGATCTGAGAGCGGTGGTACTCAATCGTGCTGCCCGCCCACTGGTAGTCGGCCAGCAGGCCATGCTCGACCTTCACCTGTCCAGCGACATAGTCCACCGCGGCTTTGGGGACTCCCCGCCATGCCGAGGGAAAGCGGGCCTCCAACTCGGGCGAAATGTTGCTCACTACCGGTAAGTAAGTCCGGCGAGCGGCCGATTTGGAGCTGTTACACAGGTGTCTTGCCGCGCACCCAGCGCGGTGGCGCGGTGCTGCCACGCGGCGTCAGAAGTGCGGGCTCATCGTGCACATCCTTGACCCCGGCTCCCCGCACGGCGGCCAGCAGCAGCCGGGCCGCGTGCACGCCGTACGCGTTGATATCCCGGGTGAGCGCGGTCAGCGGTGGGTCGAGTAAGGGACAGATCGGCGAGTCGTCCCACGCGACGATCGACACGTCGTCGGGGACCGACAGGCCGGCCTCCTGGATGGCCGTCAAGCCGGCGACCGCCATGATGTCGTTGTCGTAGATCAGCGCGGTCGGTGGCGCGGCCAGTTCTATGAGACGGATCGTCGCCCGCGCTCCATCCTCGGCCGAGTAGTCCGTGGATGCGATGACAGCGGCCAGTCCCAAGCGACGGCCGACCGCCAGAAACGCCTCAGTTCGAATGGCGGTGTGCGCGAGCTGAGGTATACCCCCGATGCGGGCGATCCGCCGGTGTCCAAGCGCGGCCAGGTATTCCACTGCCTCGACCATGGAGACTCCGTCGTTGGACCATATACTCGCGAGCGATCCCGCCGCGCTGGGCGGTCCGATTGCGACGGCGGGCAGTCCCACTTCACACAGGGCCTTGATCCGGCGGTCGCGCACCCGGAGGTCGCAGACTAGAACGCCGCCCACCCGACTCTCCCGCCACCAACCTTGGTAGCAGGTGATCTCCTCTGACTCGTCTGCCACCATCTGGAGGAGCAGGCCATACCCATGCAGGGAGAGTTCGGCTTCCAGCCCGCTGATCAGCTCCATGTAGAACGGCTCGATGCCCAACGTGGAGGGCGGGCGTGGCAACGCCATGCCGATGACCTTCGCGCGTGCTCCGGCCAACGCCCTAGCGGCCACGCTGGCCCGATACCCCAGCCGGTCCGCGATCGCGAGTATCCGCTGCCGAGTCTCCTCGGACACGCCCGCCTGCCCGTTCAGCGCATACGAGACGGCGCCCTTGGAGACGCCCGCCTCTGCGGCGATGTCGGAGATCGTGGGTCGCTTCACGCGGCACCTCCGGTTCTGACGTACTTTCTCGGTTCAGTAACGATCTCTACGGAATCCGAGAGGCGGTCACCTTATCGATCTTTCGCCACCACTCACCGTCATGATCTTCATCACTCATCGCGACGAACTAGCACACTTCGCCGTGGAGTGATGCCAAAGATGCAGGTCAATCAGCTATCCACGTTTCGCACTCATTACACCGAGGTGACGCGATTCCCAAGCTAACGCGAACTTACTCGGTTTTGCTAGAGCCAACGTCGTTTGGATCAGCGGATGCGCTTCGGCACGTAAAAGCGGGGCACGCGCACCGTGTTCGGGAGTGGAGACCGGGCGGATTCGGTTAGTTCGGGCACCCGGCCTATGACCGCCGCACAGCGCAGCAGCACGAGGCGTCATCCCTCAGACAACGGCAAGCCAGGCAGATCGGGCAAGGCCGAGGGCCGAGAGTAATCTGGTGGAAGATTGGGATATTCGTCTGGGCCATTCCGCGCCTTGGACGCTGACCGCTACCGGTGAGACCGGAGAAGACTATGGCCGACACGGCCGACCTCAACGCACAGACCATCGCCGAGTTCCGGGCCAACCACGGAAAGGTCGGGTGGGAACTTTGCGGGAGCGCCTCTGCTCCTGTTGCACAGCGTTGGGGCCCGGTCCGGCGCGCCTCGGGTCAATCCGATGATGTACCTGCCCGGGGAGGGGCGCTACCTGGTGTTCGCCTCCAAGGCCGGGTCTGACCGGAACCCCCGACTGGTACCACAACCTGCTCGCCCATCCCGGCGTACGGGTCGAGGTCGGCGACGAGACCATCGAGGCGCGGGCGGTCGAACTGCAGGGGGCCGAGCGCGAAGACCGTTTCGCTGAACAGGCCCGCCGGTATCCCGGCTTCGCCGCGTATCAGCGCAAGACTGAACGGGTCATACCCGTCATCGCGCTGATTCCCACCGGGGGATCCGCCGAACACACGGAAAGCGCTCCGTCATGAGCATGGCGTACCTCGCACAGCCCGATCGGCAGCAAAAGCTCGAATGGCTGGACGGCGGCGTCTTCGCGATCCTCCTCGACTGCGCGGCCACGGACGGGCAGCTGACCGTTGGACGGTTCACCGTCGGCAAGGGAGAGGCGCCGCCGTACCACCTGCACAACCGTGAGGACGAGGTGTTCATGCTGATCAAGGGCAGCGCGCTGGTGCGGTCCGACGACCAGGAGATGGAACGTCCGAAGGCGGAATCGTCTACCTGCCCAGGAAGTCCCCCACGGTTACCGGATCACGTCCGACATCGCTGACCTGCTGATGATCTGCACCCCGGGCGGTATCGAGGGCATGTTCCGCCATGCCGGACGCGACCTGGCCACCCCCCGCCCCGAAGGCTTCCAGATCTCCCCGGAGCGCTTGGCCGAAGCCGCCGATGCCTACGGCCAGATCGTTCTGGGCCCGCCCCGCTGACCCAGAGCCCCTGTTTCACGCCGACTGACCTCGGACACGCAAAGACCCGAGACAACCAACTGCATCCGTTCCTTGCGGGAAGCCCCGGCGCTGGACATGCCCGAACGGCGCCTCCGGGCACAGATCGAAGGATCGAGGCTGCGGAGACCAAACTATGCAGCCGGGCCGGCGGACGATGACCGCCGGCCGGCTCTACGGCACTCAAGGGCTCGGCTCGGGTGGCATAGCGATCTCAGAGACCGGCTTCACGGCCGTTCAGAGGTTGATCTTGCCTGCTCCCGCTCCGGAGCTGACGATGGACTTGACGCCAGACGCTCCATCAAGACTGTAGGAATAGGAGATGGAAGCCACCGAACCGCCTTGCTGTCCGCTGCCGGAACCGGTCAGATAGTTGTTGCGGGCCACCAGGGTGCCGGGACCGGACGCGGCCTCGCCCAGGTGGTACGGGTCGTCGACATTCTCGAAGTAGTTGCCCTCGACCAGCACACCGGCGCCTTCGGTGGAGGCGACGCCGTACCCGCTGACGTTGGAGTAGTAGTTGTTGTAGACGTGCACCGGGTTGCCGAAGCGGACGCGGGGGCCGCGCTGGGTCGTGCCGTCGAGCCAGTTGTGGTGGTAGGTCACACGGAGGTGGCCATTGTCCTCGGAGCCGTTGTCGTCGCTGTGCCCGAGCAGCATGGCCTTGTCGTGGGCGAACAGGTGATTCCATGACACGGTCACGTAGTCGCTGGCGCGCTTGATGTCGATGGCGCCGTCGTAACCGTTGGACAGGGTGTTGTGGTCAATCCAGACCCGGGTCGAGTACTGGACGTTGATCGCGTCGTCGTCCCAGTTCCGGAAGGTGAGGTTCCGGATGATCACGTTGGACGCGTTGGAGACGTTCAGGCCGCAGCCGACGATCGCCGCGCCGGAGTTACCGATGATCGTCTTGTTGGAGCCGATCCTCAGCATGCCCGAGCAAGAGATCGTGCCCGACACCCGGATCACGGCCGCGCCCGTCCCCGAGGCCGCGCTGGTCAGGGCCGATGCGCTCGTCACCGTAGTGGTGGCCGCACTGCCACCGCCGGTCGTGCCGCCACCCTGGGTCGCCCAGCCGACCAGGCCGGTGGTATTGGTCGGCGGAGGTGAGGTGGACGGACTGGGCGAAGGCGTCGGGGTGGGGGTCGGGCTCGGCGATGGCGAGTCGGTGACCGAACCCGTGCACGCGATCCCGTTGAGAGTGAAGGAGGTGGGCACAGGGTTGGATCCGCTCCAACTTCCGTTGAAGCCGATCGTGGCGACGGCACCGGTCGGCAGGTCGCCGTTGTAGGAGGCATTCGCGGCGGTCACCGCGCTCCCGCTCTGGGAGAAGATCGCGTTCCAACCCTGCGTCACGGCCTGTCCGGCCGGAAAAGACCATTTCAGTTGCTAGCTGGTGAGCGGGTCGCCCAGATTGGTGATCGCGATGTTCGCGCCGAACCCGCCGCTCCACTGGGAGCTCACCGAGTAGGCGACCTGGCAGCCCGCCGCGGCGGAGACCGGCGCCGCGAGGAGGCCCGCCGCCAGGCAGAGGGCCCCTGCTGTACCGCCAAGGATCGCCAGGTGTCGTTGTCGTAAGGTCATGTTCTTGTCTCCTCCTTCTTGGCACTGGGCCGGAGCCGAGACCCTGAAACCCCAGGTCATTCACGTGGTTTCGGTGAGCCAAGTTTGCTTAACCGTTTAAGTCAAGGTTGCCTCATCTCAGGCAAGCTTGATCATCCCCCTCGGTGCCGGGATATGCCGCATCCCGGCCAAGGATCCCGATCATGCTCGCGACACCCGTGGGTGGCGTCTCTGCACTGGTAGCGAGGAGAAGCTGCCTCACAGCCGGACATTCGAAGCGCCCGCGAAGGACCTCCGCGGCCCGCCCTCAGGCCCTGTCAGGGGTACGGAAGGCCAAAGAAACTTTCATCGCCCGCCAGTTATGTCACACGAATTAGTGCAGAACGTAGACAAATTTCCGTGGAACGAGACAGCGGCAACGTGTGCGTAATGCACAAGAAGCACCGTTGACACTTCACCGCTTAAGTGCTGCCATGAGAATTCCTGACTCAAAGGCGCAAGCCAGATGAGAGGAATAGGGGCAACCCAGCGCTTCAGCCGGTCGGCGATCGATGGCCGGACGGACGAGTACAGGTATCACGAGGCAGGCATTCTCATGCCGTTGAACAGGCGCAACACCCGTTCGCATACCCCCGCTCCATTAACTGGAGACACCAACGACCTGTTCCTCCTGAATGAGGCCTACATCGACTATAAGGCCGCTTAGGCAGTTAGCGATGAAGCCATTCGCTAATCGATTCGTGACGAATTTCATCGCCAGGCCTGGCTACCCGTGCCCGGAATCGCTAAATCAACTGGACCTCCGGCGCCAAAACCCGTTCGTTGCGCTGGCCTGCGGTTTTCTGTCGTCAAATCTCAGGAAACCTACGGCGCGTCGATGGCATCATCTTCGCCGCCGGGCTGGCCCTCGGACGGCTCGGTCAGGCGGCGGCGCAGGTCGTCCCGTTCCTCCCGCAAGGCGTTCCGCTCATCGGTGACGCTCGCCAGCTTCGCCCGCGCCGCCGCGGCGTCGTCGCGGGCCTGGGCCGCCTCACGGGTGGCGGTGGTGACGTCTTGGCGGGCGGTGGCGAGGTCGGCGCGGAACGACTCGGCCTGCTCGCGCTGCTGTTGGGCGAGGCGCGTCAGCTGGTCGTGCGCCGCCGCAGCCCGGCCTTCGGCGGTGCGGACGTCGGCTCGGGCCTGCTCGGTGGCGGTGTCGGCGCGGTCGGCGCGGTCGCGCTGCTCACTCAGCCGCTCGCCCAGGGCGGCGGCCTGCTGCCGGGCCAGCGCCAGCTCCTGTTCCAGCACGGCGATGCGCGCCTGGGCGTCGGTGACGGCGCCGTGGTACTCGCGCCGGAGGTCCCCCAGGTCGGCCGCGTAGCGGGTGCGGTCGGCGGCCGCGCGTTGGCGCTCGTGGTCCAGGTCTTCCTTCAGCCGTTCGGCGACGGCTTCGGCGGCGATGCGCCGGCGGTCGGCGCCGGCGGCGCGCTCGTCAGCTTGGCCCCGGTCGCGGTCGGCGGCGGCCGCCCGTTCCTCCGCGGTGGCGGTGGCGCGCAGGGCCTCCTCGGCGCGTTCGGTGGCCGCGCTGCCGCGATCTTCCGCGGTGGCGGCGGCGTGCTCGGCGTCTCGGGCGGCGCGCAGCGCGTCCCGGGTCTGCTGTTCCAGGCTGGCGTTGCGGGCCAGCAGCGCGGAGCGCAGTTCCTCCAGCAGTTGCCGCTCGGCGTCGGCGGCCTCGATCACCCGTTCCAGCAGTCCCGCCCGCGGTGCGGCCTCTTCACTGAAGCGCATCAGCCACCGGTCGAGCGGGACCGGGTCGCCGGTGTCGGGGGCGGCCTGGCGGGCCTTGCGGGCTTGGTTCTTGCACGCCTCGCTGCAGTAGCGCGATGGCCTGGTCTTCGGCCGGGGTAGCGGGCGGGGTCGCCCGTCGGAGCTCTCCCACAGTTCGGCGCAGCCGGGGTTGCCGCACCGCCCGTGGGGCGCACCTGGATCTCCCGATTCCCCGGCGTCGTCCGGGAGGGTGCCAGGTCCATGATCGGCCGCCGTCGGGGTCGGTTCCGCCTGCTCTGCGGCGGTGTCGGGACCGGTCGTGGGCACGGGGGTACCGGGGGGCGGAGGCGGGGTGTCCATGTCCGATCTTATCAGATAAGTCATTCTCACATCTCGAATCTAATATGAGATTCGCACATCTCGAATTCAATAGATCGCCTGGCCTCTGATAATCTCGCTTATCAGAGGTCAGAAACCGGCTCGTGGGACGACGGACACCCGCCCGGAAAGGGGGATGAAAGCCGCATGGAGGACCAGACCGGGCCGCTCGCGATACCGGAGCCGTCACGAGCGGGACGGGCGCACCCGCTCGCCGTCCTGGCCGGGCCCGGGAACGCGCTCACGCACACCGCGGCCGACTACGTCCTCAGCGACTCCGCCCGGGCGCTGATCACCGAAGGGGTGCCGGCCAACACCCAGCGCGCCTACACCCGGCAGTGGGCCGCCTTCACCGCCTGGTGCGCGGCCCAGGACCGGCTGCCGCTGCCCGCCACCGGCCACACGCTGGCCGAATACACCGCCGCGCTGTGCGCCACCGATCAGGCGCCGGCCAGCATCGAGCAGGCCATCGCGGCGATCCGCACCATGCACCGGCTGTCCGGGCACCCCGGCCAGCCCGGCACCGACGCCGCCCGGCTGGCCCTACGGGCCCACAAACGCCGTCGCGCCACCAGCGGAAACGGCCGCCGCCAGGCCCCGCCGCTGACCATCCCGGACCTGCGCGCCATGATCGACGCCTGCGACCTGGACAGCGTGATCGGGCTGCGCGACCGGCTGCTGCTGGTGCTCGGCCTGGCCCTGATGGGCCGCCGCAGCGAACTGGTCGCACTGCACCGAGCCGACGTCCGCGAGGTTCCCGACGGCCTGGAAGTGCGGATCGGCACCTCCAAGACCGACAAGGACTCGGCCGGGCAGACCGTTGCCATCCCGCGCGGCAGCCATCCGCTGACCGACCCGGTCGCCGCTTGGCGGGACTGGCTGCAGGCCCTGGACCAGGCCGAACAGCACTCCCGCGACGGCGCTCATCACGACGATCAGGACCCTGGACGGGGGAGCGGGCCCGGTGAACAAGCAGGCGGATCAACCGGACGGGGGCGGCTGCTGCGCCGGGTCGACCGGCACGGCGCCATCGGCCCGTCACTGACGGGTGAATCAGTGAACGTCATCGTCGGCGATCTGGCTGTCCGGGCCGGCGTTCCCAACGCCGAGGCGGTCACCGCGCACAGCCTGCGCGCTGGGGGAGCGACCGTGGCTTACGCCGCCGGTGTGCCGGTCTCGGTCATCGCCGCGCACGGCCGCTGGGCACCGAACTCCCCGGTGGTACTGGGCTACATCCGCGCGGTGGACCGCTGGCGCGACAACGCTATGCGCAACGTGGGCCTCTGACCAGGGAAAACAGGCACGGGCTTGATACGGCGGGTCGGGCTCGAGCACTCTCGCCGCAGCTTCGTGGTGACATCAAATCGGCGTTCGGTGTCATTAATTCGGCGTTTGCGGTGACAGAAAATCGGCGCTCAACACCAAATGAGAATCAGTCATCCTCCGTCATCGTTCGTGGCGCATAGTCATCTGCATAACGAGGATTATGTGGGATCTCTCGGAAAGACCCAGATGGAACAGATCGCTTTTTCTGATTTTCTATTTCTGGAAAATCAGCTAGGGTGATCTTGTGGTGACGACGTGTAAGCACTGTGGGACGGCGATCGAGCAGCGCAATGGGCGGGGGAGGCCGAAGGAGTACTGCCCGGAGGGGGACTGTCAGGCGGCGGCCAAGCGGGAGCGGGAGATGCGGCGGGCCACGCCGGGGCTGGATGGGGCGCTGGCGCGGGCGGAGGAGTTGTACGACCGGATGGAGCGCGGGCTGGCGGCGGCGATCGCGCCGTTGGCGCAGGTGCTGGCCGATGAGCTGAGTCCGGCGGGGGTGGAGGCGAAGCTGAGCGCGGTGCAGGCGGAGGCGCACACCAGGGTCGCGGTCGCCAGGAGCGAACGGGAACAGGCCTTCGAGCAGGTACGGCTCTCGCGCGAGGCCACCGAGGAAGCCCGCAGGGAGACGGCGGAGGCGCGCAGGTTGGCCGAGGAGGCGAACGCGGAGCGGGACAGCGCATTCGCGGATGCGGAGAACGCGCGGGAGCAGGCGCTGGCGGCGCTGCGGGAGGCGGCGGCGACCGAGCGGGTGGCGCGGCAGGCCGCGGAGGAGGCGGGGCGGCGCGCGAGCCGGGCCGAGGCGGACCGCGATCAGGTTCGGGCCGAGGCGGGGGAGCGGGTCGAGCGGGCGGCGGCCGAGGCGCGGGACGCGGAGGCGAAGGCCGTACGGGAGGGGGAGCGGGCGGAACGGGCGGCGGCGAAGGCGGCGCGGGCGGTGGAGGACGCGGCGCGGGCGCGGGCGGAGCTCGTCGTCGCCGAGCAGGGTGTGGTGCGGGCGCTGGCGCGGGCGGAGGCGGCCGAAGGGGAGCGTGATCGTGCCGTGGTGCGGGCGGAGGCGGCCGAGGTGGCGCGGGCTCGGGCGGTGGGGGAGGCGGCGGAGGCCGTACAGGCGAGGAAGCAGGCGGAGCGGGACGGGCGGGAGCGGGTGAAGGCGGCCGGCGATCAGGTGCGGGCGGCGGAGGCGGCACTGGCGCGGGAGGGGGAGCGGGCGGTTGGGGCGGTGGCCGAGCGGGACGCGGCGCGGGCCGAGCTGGCCGTCGAGCGGGCGCGTACAGCTGATCTTCGTATCGCCCTGGAGGAGGCCCGCGCCGAGGCCGCGCTGCTGCGCGAGCGTGCCGTCACCGCTGAACTGGGGGGTCACGGCAAGACCTGAGAGCTGCTCCGGCGGCGCCGCCACGCGCGCTGTTTGGCCTGTCGTTAACGAAGCTGTCAGCGCCGGGACCGGACGGGACAGACCCGTGCCGGACTTTCTCGGTCGGGCACGGGCCTGCGTTTCAGCCGTGAACGGTCAGGGACAGGTGCTTGGCCAGCCGGAAATCGCTGCCAGCTGCACCAGGGTGTTGTGTGGGACGACGGTGCCGGCCCTCGGGCTCTGCTTCATGATGGTGCCGGGGGTTGTGCTGCACGTCATGTCGATCACCTGGCGCACGGAGGCCCGCAGGCTGGCGGCCGTCAGCGTCGATTGAGCCTCGGCCACGGTCATGCCCACGACCGAGGGAACTGGGACGGGCGGCACTCTCGTCGTGGTGAACGTCCACGACCTGGCGCAGTTGGAGACGAATTCGGGTCTGATCAGCAGGCCGACGGTGCCGGTAAAGGTCTGGCCGTCGGCGCTGAGCGTGGCACTGTTGATCGTGACGTCGACGACGACGTGCACGGTCGCGTCGAACTCGAACTGTCCGCTTAGGCTGAAGGTGGATGAGCCGTCGGCGTTCACGCCGGTGCGATGCCCGGTCAGGGGGATCGTAAGCGCGCCGAGCCCCTGGTTGCCGTGGCAGTCCACGCGAGCGCCCGCGGCCAGCTCGACTGTCTCGGTCAGGGCGGACGGCTCGCCGCTGACGTCGAGGGCGACGCCAGTCGTCGTGGCGAAGTCCGAGTTGATCGTGCCTTGATAAAAGCCGGTAGCTCCGCACCGCCGGGGACATCGGCACTGGATGCGAGGGCCACATACACGTCTCCATACGTCGCGCCGGGCGACTTCACGAAGGCGACCGCATCGGCCCTGCCGTCATTGTTGACATCCGCCAGCGCGCAGTCCTCATCCCCGACGCACATCAGGTCCGACCACTTCTGGTTCCCGCCGAAACTCGATCCTGTCGACAACGCCACGTACACGTCGCCGAACAGATCCCCGGTCTGCGTGGATTTAACGAACGCGACCGCGTCGGCCCATGCCGTCCTTATTCACGTCCGCCAGCCCGCACTCCTGGCCGGTGATACACAACAGATCCGACCACCTCGACGGCTGAGCGAATCCGATGGTCGCTGCCGCCGCGCCATTGGCGGCCGGTACGAGCGAGAGGCTGGCCAGGAGTGCAACGACAATTGCCAGGATTTTGCTTCGCCACTGTCCGATTCTGCTGTTCGTTGTTGTCATGGAAATCCAATCATGTGATTGTTGTGTATGAGGAACTGTCATCAGATGCGAATACCCACGGCGCTGTTTCCGGCTGACTCACCCCGCCCTCCATCTGTGTCCCTGCTGATCCTTGTCGCCTTTGCATGGAATCCATCGGCCGCCCTGGTGGACACTCAGAGATCTGCGGCGATGCCGTGCCAACAGGGCCACGCTGCGGTCGACCAGGGCACGCAAGAGGCGTGTTCGGTAGTACATCCATGAACTTCGCCATTGCGAGCACTGCACTTCCGGTTGGAATGCGGCCAAGCCTCCATCCGGGACGGGTGCGAATTCATCGGTCATACGACCTATGGCGCCGCTGCCGGATAGTGATTTCCAGGGGTGCGTGATACCGACTCCCTGCGTGGTCCAGTCACCTGTCCTGGTGGGCAGGGACCAGTTCGTCGTGCTGGCCGACCGCCGGCTCGCCGAGGCCGCGGACAGGGCCGGCATCTGGGCGGGCTACGACGGCGGAGTGGCCGCCAAGAGCCTCACTGGTGAAGCCCATTCCAGCTCGTGCCCGCCCGTCCCGGGTCGGCGTCGATTCACATTGTCAGGAGCCCTCCTGTACCTGGAAGATCTCGTCCGCGACGAGCCCGTGGGCCTCGCGGTGCACGGTCGCGGCCGCCTCCGCCGAGGGCGCCTCGACGAGGCAGAACACCTTGCCGTGCTGTTCGTCGACCCAGTACCTGAGGTAGTTGACATCGTGCTCGCCCTGCTTCTGCAGGTCGGCCTTGTGCGCCTGCGCCACGTCGGTGACAGTGACGCCGCCCGTGATCGTGTGAACATCCATGTAAAGAGGCATGCACCGACCCTAGGACGGGCCCGGGCGCAGGAGATGGGGAGGCGTTCCCCATGTTTCTCCGCTCCGCTCCCTACCTTTCTGCGAACAACCCCAGCCGCCTGGCCTCCGACGCGGCCTTGGCCCGCGTCGGCGCGCCGAGCTTGGCCAGCACGGCCGAGACGTGATGGCTTACGGTCTTGATCGAGATGACCAACGCGGCGGCGATCTCGGCGTCCGTGCGCCCGGCGTGGATCAGCTCAAGGACCTCCCGCTCCCGCCGCGTCAGGCCCAGCGGATGCTCACGCGTGGCCACCCGCGCGCCCACCGGCACCGACCTGATGCCCAGCCGCCGCATCCGCCTGCGGGTCAGCCGCGCCGCGGGCAGCGAGCCCAGGTCGGTGAAAATCTCGAGCGCCGCGCGCAACTCGGCCTCCCCCCTCCCGTCGAAAAGCGCGAGCGCGGCATCGAACGGGCAGTTCAGCTCCCGCCACGCACGGGCGGCCCGCTGCCGGTCGCCGGTCATCATCAGCCGGTACCTCTCGGCGAGGACACCCGTGACCGCGCGATCCGAGCCGGTCCGCCGCAACCACACCGCGACGGCTCCGCGCGCCCACGGATCGAGGCGATCCGCGACGGCCACCAGAGACTCCACCTGGCTGCGGGCGGCCTCGTCCTTGCCTTCCAGCCAGTACGCCTCGACCCGCGCGAGGCCTGCGATGGCGATCCACCCGGGCGCGCCGCACCCGTCCGCCGCCGCCGCGGCCTCATCCAGACACTCCCACACGCCGTCTTGGCCGAGCCGGGCCCGTACGATGCCGAGGCTGGTCAACGGGTTGATCCGGTTGGTCGGGGAGGCGGCTGCGGCAAGCAGCTCGGTGCTCAGCGCCGCCGCCTGCGCCCACCGGCCGGTCCGCTCCAACACCACGGTCCGCTCACCGCGCAGGCAGGTCGCATAGGTCGCCATGTCCTTGTCCAGACAGTACGCGAGCCCTTCGGCGAAGCATTGGCCCGCCTCGGCGAACCGGTATTCGGCGACGTAGCTGCTCTGCAGGTTCGCATACACGCGCCCGGCCTGGGCGGGCAGTTGCGAGGCGAGCGCCGTGGCCAGAGCCGAGCGCAGGTCGGCCGTCCACTCCTGGCCGAGCGCCGCCTTCGCACAGCCGATCGTGTTCAGCGCGTCGGCCAGCGCGCCCGGCACCTCCAGCCGCCCGGCGATCTCCCGGGCCCGCCGGCCGAGACCGACAGCCTCGGTGTTGTCCCGGTCGAGCATCCGCTGGCAGGCCAGGTTCGCATACGCCCAGGCCAGCTCGGCGCTCTCGCCGAGCGGTTCGAGAACGGCGACCGCGTCCTCGGCGGCGGCGCGGCCCTCGTCGTTGCGGGACAACCCCCAGTACTCGCGCGAGAGGCGGCGCAGGATGTCGCCTTCGCGGATCCGGTTGCCGGCCGAGCGCCACAGCGCCAGCGCCCGCTCACCGGCCTGCGTCGCCTCCTCCCCGCGGTCGCAATGGGAGGCCTGCACGCCAGCTCCAGCAGCCGGCCGCCGAACTGGTCGGCGAGGTCGAAAAGGGGGCCGAGCGGGCGGGGCGTGAAGAGCCCGTCGCAGGCGCCCCAGTACCACCGGGCGCCGGGGAGATCCCGCTCGAACTGCTCGACCAACGCCGTCTTGCCCACCCCTGCCTCACCCGAGATCAGCACCAGCCGGCCTTCGCCACGCTCGGCATCGGCCGCGTACTCGGCGAGCGCGGCCAGCGAAGCCTCCCGATCCAGCAGCATCCCATCATTGTCAGCATCGGCCTCGGCCATCGTCCAGGCCGTCGGCGAGCATCACAGCCGCGGACGGCGACCGCCTCCTCGGCTTCGCGCCCGGTCGATGATGCGAAGGCGGCTCTCGCCCCGCATCGGGTCGACGAGCGCAGTCTCGTTCGCCACAATGACGACGCACGCCTGGCCGAGACTCGCCTCGAGGATCCGCTCCACCGCCGACAGGTGATCAGCGGATCACATGAATGAGCGCCTCCCCGCCGATTTCCGCGCCGTTCATGAGATTCGGAAGTTTGCCGGCATCGGCGCGGGGTCCTTACTTGCTGTGCACGATTTGGATCAGGTTGCCGCAGGTGTCGTCCAGGACCGCTGTGGTGACCGGGCCCATCTCCAGCGGCTCCTGGGTGAAGCGGACCCCGAGCGCGCGCAGCCGGTTGAACTCCGCGGTTACGTCCTCCACTGCGAAGGAGGCGGCCGGGATGCCGTCCTCAACCAGCGCCTCCTTGTACGGCTTCGCGGCGGGATGGCCGTCGGGCTCCAGCAGCAGTTCGGTCCCGTCGAGGTCTTCCGGTGAGACCACGGTGAGCCAGCGGTCCTTGCCCAGCGGGACCTCGTGTTTCTTCACGAAGCCGAGCACGTCGGTATAGAAGCGCAGGGCCTTGTCCTGGTCATCGACGAAAACGCTGGTCAGGTGGATCTTCATGAGGTGCCCTCCGGTGTATCGCGCTTGAGCCACCGGGTCACGATGTGCTCAAGGGGTTCGGTGTTCAGATCGTGGAACTTGTAGCGGCCCTGGCGCCGCGAACGGACCAGACCTGCGGATTCCAGTACCGCCAAATGCTGACTTATCCCCTGGCGGGACAGCTCCAGGCCGTACTTGGTCACCAGCCGTGTGCAGATCTCGAACAGGGTCTGGCCGTCCCGTTCCACCAGCTCATCGAGGATGCGCCGGCGGGTGGGGTCGGCCAGGGCCTTGAAGACATCCTCCTCCATAACCCTCACCATACGCAAGTCGCCACTTGCCTATCAAGTCGGGTTCACCGCGCCAGAAGGCCCAGCGAGCCCGCCGAACTCCGACTTTCGCAAGGTGACCCGCGTCCCGTGCCGTGCCAGGGCCTGGCGACCACGCGATGATGCCGCCTCCCCCTAAGGTGGGGAGGCGGCATCATCGAGAACTCGTCAGGCGTCGACGGTGACCGGCGCCGGTTCCGTACGGAGGGTGACCGCCGCGGTGACCGCCAAGCCGAGAAAGATGACCGCCCCGACGGCGCCGACCACGTTGAACCCGCTGGTGAAGGCAGTCCGCGCCGCGTCGAGCAGCCCGGGCACGTCGTCGGCGATCGCGACCGCGGCGGTCAGGCTGCTCTTGGCCGCCGCCGGAGCCCCGTCCGGCAGGTCCAGCACCGAGCGATACACCAGGGTGCCGAGGCTGCCGAGCGTCGCGATGCCCACCGCGATACCGAACTCGCCGCTGGTCTCCGAGATCGACGCGGCCGAACCGGCCTTCTCCGGCGGCGCGGCGGCGAGGATCAGGTTCATGGTGAGCGCCATCGGGAAGGAGATCCCGGCCGAGGCGAGCACCAGCCCCACCACCAGCAGACCGGCGTCGCCGCTCTCGACCTGGGTGACGACGAGCAGGCCGAGGCCGGCGAGGGTGAGCCCGAGGGCGGTGACCGTGGCCGAGGGCAGCTTCCTGGCGAGCGCCGGGGCCACCATCGAGCCGATGACCATCGCCACGTTCTGCGGGATCAGCCGCACGCCGGTCGCGAGCGGCGACAGTCCGGCCACGTCCTGCAGGAACAGGCTGGACAGCAGCGACAGGCCGGCCATCACGACCCCGCCGAGGAGCATGATGCCCAGGGCGGTGCTGAAGACGCGGTTGGCGAACAGCCGCAGGTCCAGCAGCGGCTCGGCCAGGATGCGCTGGCGGCGGACGAACACCGTGCCGAACGCGACGCCGACGGCGACCGCGGCCAGCGCCGGGGCGTGCCAGCCGTCGCGGGCCAGGGCCTTCAGGCCGTAGATGACCGGCAGGATCGCAGCCAGCGACAGGGCCACGCTGGCCAGGTCGATCGGGTGCTCCGGCCTGGCCGGCTTGTATTCGGGCAGCAGGATCGGGCCGGTGACGAGCAGCAGCACCATGAACGGCACGCCGAGCAGGAACGCCGAACCCCACCAGAAGTGCTCGAGCAGCAGGCCGCCGACGAGCGGGCCGAGCGTCATGCCGCCCATGAAGCAGCTGAACCAGATGCCGATGGCGACCCCCATGCGCTTCGGGTCGGGGAACATGTTGCGGATCAGGGCCATCGTGGACGGCATCAGCGTGGCGCCCGCGATGCCGAGCAGGGCGCGCGCGGCGATGAGCAGGGCCGGGCTCGTCGCGTACGCGGCCACGATCGACGCGACGCCGAACGCGGCGGCGCCGATCAGCAGCAGCCGGCGGCGGCCGATGCGGTCGCCGAGGGTGCCCATCGTGACGAGGAAACCGGCGAGCATGAACGAGTAGATGTCCAGGATCCACAGCTGCTCGGTGGCGTCGGCGCGCAGGTCGGCGCTGAGTTGCGGCAGGGCGACGTACAGGACGGAGACGTCGAGGGCGATCAGCAGCGTGGGCAGGGCGAGGACGGCCAGGCCGACCCAGGGATTGGTCTTCACCGGTCTTCTCCGTTGTTAGGTGCCGGCTATGCCAGCGCCGCGGCGAGCCAGTCGCCCCAGGTACGTTCGGCGGCAGCCTGGTCCACGTCGCGGAAGATGTGGTGGCCGGTGAGCACCATCCCGCCGCCGCCGACGAACCGCAGCAGCGCGTCGTCGGTGCGCACGCCCAGGAACGACGGCTCCAGCACGGTGTCGACCACGCCGTCGACCGGTTCGCCGTCGACCGTGAAGTGCACCTCGTCGCCCTCGCGGACGTCCTTGGACAGCCCGGCGGCGCGGGTGACGGCCGCCCAGACGGTGTCCTGGTCGGGCTGCTGCGGGCCGAACGCGGCGACCGGCACGGCCGTACGGCCCGGGAAGTGCTTGACGTACTGGGCGAGGGTCCGCAGGTAGAGGGGGTTGCCCTTCTTCAGCGCGTCGTACTCGGCCTCCCAGTCGCCGGTCAGGATGCCGCTGTGCACGAACCGCAGCGTGGTGGTGCCGTCGTCGCGGCCCTCGATGAGGTACTCCATGGCCATGAACGAACCGTCCTCCGCGGCCTTGCCGCGATAGGCGAAGCGGCGGCCGGGTTCCCAGGCGGTGACCGTGGACTCGCCCGTGAAGCCGGGCATCGTCATGGTGGCGACGCCGCCCTCGCGGGGTTCGACCTCGTTGCGGCCCATGAACCAGGAGTCGATGCCCGGTCCGGTGGCGATGGCGGCCCACACCTGCTCGGGGGTGGCTTCGAGGTCGATGTCGTGGGTCAGCTGGAATTCGTGCGACATGTCGGGACTCCTTTATTTTTCGTTGGTCTTCTCGAGGCCCGCCGGGCTCTCGACGCTCGGGTGGATGGCCACGATGACCCTGTGGTCACGGCCGTTCTCGCAGTGGTAGCGGCTCACCAGGGCGGTGATCTCGGTGGTGAGCTCCTGGACGAAGGCGGCGCGGTCGGCGGCGGAGGCGAACCGCACCGTGCCGTCGAGCGCGAACGTGGCGACCGGCTTTCCGGCGCGCGAGGCGCCGGTGATGAGCTGGCCGACCTCCTTGACCAGCCGTGCGGCGACGGCCAGCAGCCAGCGCGCGGAGAGCCGGTCGGGTGAGCGGGCCGGGTCGGGCTGTACGCTCGCGAGCGCCGACGGCGAGATCACGAACGAGGCGGCGGTCGCCCGCAACACCCGCTCGGTGACGTTGCCCTTGCGCCGCTCCTCGACCAGCTCGACCAGCCCGTGCGATTCGAGGGTCTTGAGGTGGTAGTTCACCTTCTGCCGGGGCAGGCCGAGGATGGCCGCCAGGCCGGTCGCCGAGCACGGCTCGGCCAGCAGGGCCAGCAGCCGCGCCCGGATCGGGGCGAGCGCCACCTCCGCCGCTCCGGCTTCCTCAATGACTCCCACGTCGAACATGCCTTCACGCTAACCACCGACAACTAGAACTGTCAAGGACGAAAAAAATTGTCGGTCCTAGGCGGCGCCTGGCGCGGCACAGGGGTTCAAAAGATCACGCCGGAGGTAGGTCGTCGGCCATGTGGTAGGCGCCCTCTTCGAGGCGTGCGATGAGCCGGTGCGTCCAGGCGGTACGGCTGTCGGCGGTGTGCAGCCAGAGTTCGATGACGGCGCCGACCGGCCCCCAGGTCTCCAGGTCGGTGCCGGGCGGGAGCTCGCTGGTGATGCTGTCGCGCCACTGGTCCATCACGAGGGCGCGCCGCCGGAGCAGATCGATCGCCTCGGCGCGGGGGAGGTCGTCGATGAGGCCGACAGCCGCGGCGAGCAGGTCCAGCCGGGGGTCGCGGCTGGAGAGCGCCTCGCGGAGCAGGGTGAAGTAGGCCTGCTCGCCGTCCCCGGTCAGCTCGTATTCCATGCGCGGGGGGCCGCCCGCCTCGCTGGGGGTGGTCTCGTGGGCGAGGAGCAGGCCTTGGCCGGTCATGGATTTCAGGGCGTGGTAGATCGAGCCGGAGGTGGCGCTGGACCATTCGTGCGCGCCCCAGGACTCCAGGTCGGCGCGTACCAGATAGCCGTGGGAGCGGCCGCGCCGCCGGACCGCGCCGAGCACCAGCAGCCGAACCACGGACATGTTGGTCCCTTTCAGGCCTCAGGCAGCGTAGCCGCCAGGTCGTCAAGGCCGGCGAGCGTGTCGGCGAGCGTTTCCCTGTTGGCGTCGGACAGGGGGACCTCGCCGGCTCGGGCGAGGAGGTCGCGGGCGCGTGCCGGGTCCTCGGCTCGCAGCGCGAGTTCGGCCCGGTAGGCCAGGGCTTCCAGCAGGTCGGCCGGTGACGCGGTGTCCTGCTCCCTTCGGAGCGCGGTGTCCAGAATCCTGGCGGCCTGGAGGTGGTCGCCCTTGGAGTCGCCCAGGACCACGGCGTTGCGCAGCGTGGTGGCGAGCTTGCCCAGGGCCGGTTCTGGCTCGGACGGCCCGGCGGAGGCGGCGAAGATCCTGATCCAGTTGCCGCCCGGGTCGACGATCGTGAACCCGGCCATGTCGCCGGAGTTCTTCCGCTTGCGCGGCCGGGTCATTCGCGGAATTCCGGACACCAGGAGCTTGCCGTAGGCCGCGCGCATCCCCTCGGCGAACGCCGCGTACAGCGCGCCGGTGTCGGGCACCAGCACCAGGCACGATCCGTAGGAGTCCTCGGGCTTGAAGTCCGCCATGCCGAAGAAGTCCAGCTGGAGGTCCTCGCGCTTCAACGACACGTACGGATTGGGGCGGACCTGGTAGTAGGTCTTGACGAAGCCCAGCGCGCCGTAGAACTCCGCGATCTCGTCGACGGATCGGCAGGGCAGCAGCGGCACGGTCTTCTCGTGAGCCATTCATCCCCCAGCGCGCAAGTAGCCAAATTTGGCTACTGCGATTCCACAGTACCAGGGGTCCCCGTAGTTCTCAGGAAATTTCGGGCTGATATGCCTGACCTGCGGTGATTCTGATCAGTGCGTGGCCATGCGGGCGGCGAGTTCCTCCGCGCTGGGCGTTTAGGTACCGCGTTGAGCGTCGATCTCGTCCAGCCGTCGGTGGGTGCCCTCCTTGGACGGCTTGAGGTACCGCTGTAGTCTTCGTGACCGGAGAGGTTCATCAGGTCGGCCTCGGTGGCGCCGTCCTCTCCGGCGTGGGTGAGCCGGGAGTGGCGTAGATCGTGCAGGTCCCAGCCACTGGTAGCGGAGCACGTCCCCTGGATCGACCCGACCCACCCGGCCTGACGAATGGCCTGGTCAGCGGCTTCGCCGATCAGAAATCCTCCGCCACGTCGTCAGTTCTGGTAGCCCCTCGCACCGGTGGAAGGATTGATGACCATGACCGACGCTAGACTGCCGGGCGCCGACGAGGCCACGTTCATCGCGGCGGTCCGCTCAGACGACACGGCGAGGTTCGCACTCCTCACGGAGCGCCACCGGCGTGAGCTGCAGGTGCACTGCTACCGGATGCTCGCGAACTACGAGGACGCCCAGGACATGACGCAGGAGACGTTCCTGCGAGCGTGGAACAAGCGGGAGTCGTTCAAGGGCCATGCTGCGCTGCGGACCTGGCTGTACCGGATCGCGACGAACGCCTGCCTCGACTTCCTGGAGAAGCGCAACGACCGCACACCCGTACCATCCGAGCTGCCGGACCCCGGCTCCGAGGTGCTGTACCTGCAGCCCTACCCCGACCGGATGCTCCCCGAGGACCCGCAGGAATCGGTGGTGGCGCGGGAGACGATCGAGCTGGCGTTCATCGTCGCCGTCCAGCACCTGCCGCCGCGGCAGCGGGCGGTGTTCATCCTGCGCGACGTCCTCGGCTGGCCGGCGTCGAAGGCCGCCGACGCCCTCGAGCTGACCGTCGCATCGGTGACCAGCGCACTGCAGCGGGCGCGCGTGACGATGCGCGAGCAGCTACCCGACCGCCGCCTCGACTGGCGGAGCCCCGCCACCCACGAGCTGTCGAATGACGAGCGCGGCGTGGTGAAGTCGTATATCGACGCCCATGAGCGCAACGACCTCGACGGGCTGATGTCCCTACTGCGCGACGACCTGCGCTTCGCGATGCTGCCCGAGCCGGGAACCTCGGTCATCACGGCCAAGGACGCGGTGGACGGCTGGGTCTCCGGTGGGCTCTTCCAGCGCGGCCACGACGACTGGCGCTGTATCACCACGACGGTCAACCGCATGCCTGCCGCCGCGCTGTACCTCCGCACCCCCGACGACCCGGAGTACCGGCTGTTTACCATCGCGGTCCTGCACATCGTCGACGGGAAGATCGCCGAGCTCACCGGATTCGACGCCACCGACAAACCATGGCTGGGCCTACCCCCGACACTGTCATCAGACGGAGGCCCCATCGTCGACGAGTCCAGCGCACGGGCCGCCGTCACCGAAGTCACCGCGGAATGAGCACCCCGACCAGCTGAACACCAACGCGACAACTCGAACACCACCGCCCCGCCGGCGTTGCCGGCGGGGCATCTTCATGCCCGAAGAACATCGTCACGATCAACGACGCCGTCGCCCTCATCTCCAGCACGTCGGTCAACAGCGCACTCGGAACGCAAGCAAGGGCCCGGGGAAGGTTCTCTCATAGCCGAGGGTCACGGTGAGCACGCCAGGAAGGATTTCGACCCGGCCTCACGAGCCCAGGACCTGGCCTCACGAGCCGAGCATCTGGCCCGTGCTCATCGCCTCGTCTCGTATTGGGTCAGCACCACGCCGCCGGGAAACGTCCGCGTCTCCACCAGGTTCAGGTTCACCCAGCTGTCCAGCGCCGTGAAGAACGGCGTGCCGCCGCCCACCAGGACCGGGTGGGTGACCAGCACGTACTCGTCGATCAGCCCGGCCCGCATGGCCGCTGCGGCAAGTGTGGCGCCGACGATGTCCATGGGGCCGCCGTCTTCGGCCTTGAGCCGGGTGATCTCGGCGACCGCGTCGCCGGTGACCAGGCGGGTGTTCCAGTCGACCGTGCTGGTCGTCGAGGAGAACACCACCTTCGGCATGTCCCGCCAGCGGCGGGCGAACTCGATCTCAGCCGGGGTAGCGCCAGGCTGCTGGTCAGCGGTCGGCCAGTGGGAGCTCATCGTCTCCCACAGTTTGCGCCCGTACAGCGCCAGGCCGGTCGCCCCCACCCGGTCGGACCACCACTGGAACAGCTCGTCGTTCGGTACGCTCCAGCCGAGGTCGTCGCCGGGCGCGGCGATGTAGCCGTCCAGGCTCAGGTTCATGCCGAAGATCAGTTTCCGCATCGTGTCAGCCTCTCGTGAGTCGATCTCACACGTACAGACGGGCGCGGCGCGGAAACCTAATCGGTGCGCGATCTGCGTCCGCAGATAGTCCCCCGGGCTCCGGACTCCGGACGGCGTACCCGGCGGGCTCGAGCACCACCCACCGGATCTCGATTTCACCCTCGCACGGGCAGCGGCGCACCCATGGCCAACTCTCCCCGGCCGCTGCCGCCGTCGGACGGGAAGGCCTTCCCCGGCCACCTGCAACAGCGGCTGTCTGCTTTCGCAGAGGCGTTGCGGTAGCGCTCGACGCGCTCGCGTGCGCGAGCAGGAGTGTGCGCGATCTGGGTCCCCGAACGCCTGGTCCCACAGCTACAGCGCCAGGCCCTCTCGCCGCGCTGGAGATCGCCAAGCAGCTCCCGACGCTGGGCATCTCGCTCGGCGACCAGCGGCGCGCCGAACGTCGGTGAACTCGTGCGCCAGCCGGGCGAACGTCTCCCGCTGCGCTTGCTCGCGGGCGTGCGCGACCCGCTTGACCACGATCACCGGTCCAGGCCGGATCACCCGCGCGGAGATCAGGTACTCACACGCCAGCCGGAACAGCAGCGTCGGCGAGTCGTGCTCCATCGCTCGCGCGAGCAGGAACTCGTCGAACTCCTTGAGCTCCAGCGTCGACGGCGGGCGCCACCCCAGGTACTGCGCGACCAGACGCAGGTGCTCGGTGCGGGTCTTCGCCCGCCGGCCGTAGGACCGCAGCTCTACGGGGTCGACCGCGAACACCTGCGCCGCCACCCGCGCCTCCAGCCAGCACCCCGAGATCCCCAGCTCAGAAGCCTACTCAGCCATATCCGCCCGAAATTTCCTGAGAACTACGGGAACCCCTACCAGGGGGGTCGCTAAGCACCCAGAACTCGCCTGGGCGGGCGAGGCCGACCTCGTAGGCGAAGACGACGACCTGCACCCGGTCGCGCAGGCCCAGCTTGGCCAGGATCCGCCCGACATGGGTCTTCACCGTCGCCTCCGACACGGTCAGCGACCCGGCGATCTCGCCGTTGGAGCGGCCTCGGGCCACCTCGGCCAGCACCTCCCGTTCGCGCTCCGTGAGCTGGTCCAGCCGCTCCTCGACAGGTGATCGGCCGGTGGAAGGGTCGGGCAGGTGAGCGGCGAAGGCGTCGATCAGCCGGCGGGTCACGCTGGGCGCGACCACGGCGTCGCCCGCGGCCACCGCGCGGATGCCGGTGAGCAGGTCGGGCGGCGGCACTTCCTTGAGCAGGAATCCGCTCGCCCCGGCGCGTAACCCGGAGAAGACGTACTCATCGAGGTTGAACGTGGTCAGCAGGAGGATGCGCGCCGCCGAACCGGAGTCCACGATCTGCTGGGTGGCCTCGATGCCGTCCATCACCGGCATCCGCACGTCCATCAGCACCACGTCGGGCTTCAGGGCACGTGTCATCGCGACTCCCTGGGCGCCGTCGCCGGCCTCGCCGACCACCTCCAGGTCAGGCTGGGTCCCGAACACCATGCGGAACCCGAGACGAAGCATCGGCTGGTCGTCGACCAGCAGCAGTCGAATCGTCATGGGCCTCACCGTCGTCGAATCGTAGGCTCGCGCGAACGCGCCAGCCTCCGCCAGGCCGGGGACCGGCCTCGATGTGGCCGCCGTAGGAGGCGACCCGCTCACTCATGCCGGCCAGCCCGTGACCAGCGGGTGGTCGCCCGATCGCCGAAGGGACCGGGCGGCGCGTACTGCCGTCGGTGACCTCCAGGTCGGCGCCGGTGGCCGTGTAGCTCAGCCGTACCTGCGCGGTCGCGTGTGGACCGGCGTGCTTGATCGTGTTGGTCAGTGCCTCCTGCACGATCCGGTAGACGGTGAGGCCCGCGCCCGGGCCCCACTCGCCTGGCACGCCCTCGCGGATCTGGGTGAGCTCGACGCCCGCGGCTCGCACCTGGTCCAGCAGCCGGTCGATGTCGTCGAGGCCGGGCTGTGGGGCCAGTGCGCAGGCAGCGCCGGAGGCGGGCTGAGGGTCCCCGTCGCGGAGCAGGCCGAGCAGGCGTCGCATCTCCGCCAGCGCCTCTCGCCCGGTCGCCGCGACCTTCTCCATCGTGTCCGCGGCCTTCTCCGGGGCCAGCGTCGCGGTGAACGCCGCGCCGTCGGACAGAGCGACCATGACGGCCAGGTTGTGGGTGACGATGTCGTGCACCTCCCGGGCGATGCGGGCCCGCTCGGCCACGACGGCGAGGTGAGCTTGCTGGTCACGTTCGCGCTCCAGACGCTCGGCGCGCTCTTCCAGCCCGGCGAGGTAGGCCCGCCGGGTCCTGAGCGTCACCGCGAGCAGCACGGTCGCGGCCAGGACGGACGTGAGCGTCGCGAAGTCGGGCCAACGCGATTCGCCTTGGAGCAGATCGCCGAGAAGGGCGGCCTCGATCAACACGACCGGCGGCAACAGGTATCGCCATGGACGGTGGCGGGCGAGCGCGTAGACCGCCACCAGAACCGCGACGACCGAGTAGGCCCCTTGGACCCCGGCCCAGAAGGAGAGCACCAGAAGAGCGGCAACCACGGAGAAGACCAGCAGGGGAGCGCGCCGCCGCCACACCAGCGGGAGACAGACGGCGCACAGCCACACCCATCCGGTCGCACCGGCGCCGGCCTCCACGAGCGAAGGGACGCTCGCCACCGCGACCAGCGCGGCAAGGCCGGCGTCGAGTGCTCGCGGGTGGCGCTCCGCGACGGCCCGGATCCGGTCGATCACGAGATGGACGCTACCCTCGCGTCCCTGCCCCGGCACCCACCTTGAGGCGGACATCGCCACCCGCCCCGTGCGACTCAAGTCGTACGGGCACCGGAAGCGACTCATGCGAGAACCTCGATCAGCTTCTTGGCGAATGCCCGCGGATGGGTCATGTAGCCCGTGTGGTGACTGGGAAATTCCGCGGTCTTCCTATCCAGGAGACCGGCCAGGAGGACGCTCATGCGGCGGGCCGTCCTTCCGCCATGACGTCCGAGGCCGAGCACGATCCGGGCCGGACTCGCTTTCAAGGCGGCGATGTCGGGCTCATAACTCATGAAGGCGCGCACCTCGTGCGCCACGAAGAACTCTTCGTTGCCTGCCAGCCGCTTCACCATGGCGGGACTCGGCTCGAACGCGTCCGGCTCGGAAGCGCCAGGGTCCCCGTCGGGGTCGTCGATACCCTCGGTGAACACCCGCATGGCCGCCTCGACGCCGGAACGGCGATACGTCTCGTGAACCTCCTCGGCGACGGCTCGATAACGCGAACGATCGGGCAGCACGTCGTAGACGGGCGGCTCGTGTGCCACCACGGTGCCGAGGCGCCGCGGATGGCGAGCGGCCAGGTCGAGCGCGATGATCGCCCCGCCACTGCTCCCGAACACATGCGAAGGGCCGGGGCCGAAGTGCTCCAACAGGCGGCGCGCGTCATCGGCCTGGTCCGCGATCTGGACCTCGTCGACCGGTGTGTCCAGCGTGCTCCGGGAGCTGCCGCGCCGGTCGTAGGTGATGACCCGGTATCGCTCGGCGAGGAAGGGCGCGATCGGCGCGAAGACTCCGGCCTCACCGGTCCCGCCATGGATCATCAGGAGAGCAGGTCCTGAGCCTCGCACCTCGTAATAGAGATTCGCTCCGGGCACTTTCAAGAACCCGGTCCGCACTGGCATGCCGGCCTGTCCGGATGCCGTCGTACATGCTCCAAGCAAGACGGCGCCGGCGGTCGCGATCGATCCGGACAGCAACGTCCGCCTGTTGATTCCGGCGCCTTCGCGCATGTTTCGCAGCTCGATCATGGGATCAACGCTAGGAAGCCGGCGTCCGTGGGGCGACGCTCCGCAGACTGATCTCCAAACGCCGGGCTGTACGACTCAGGTCTGACGTCGGTCCACCCGCGGGGCGTACCCGGGCAGGGCTGGGGGCTTGGCCTGCGCCAGGCGTTCCAGCGTGCTCATCACCCGCATCAGCGGCAGCCGGGCGACGGTGTCACGCAGCCACCTGCCGCCCGAGGTCCTGGGCACCATGAGGCGGACGTTCGTACCGATCCGCTGCTTCTTGTCGACCAGGGCGCGATGGCCGGCATGGTAGGCGGGGAAGGCGATCCGGTGATCGCCGCCGGCCGCCGCGAGCTCTCCGGCGAGCCGGTAGGCGCCGGCCAGAGCCAGTTCGGCACCCGCGCCCGAGGCGGGGGAGGCGCACCAGGCGGCGTCGCCCACCAGCGCGACCCGGCCGGTGGACCAGGAGTCCATCCGCACCTGGCTGAGCGCGTCGAAGTAGAACTCCGGGTCGGCCAGCGCGGCGCCGAGCAGTTCCTGGACATGCCAGGAGGTGTCGCTCGCGAACGCCTGGCTCACCAGGCGCTTGTGCCCGCCGACGTCGCGGAAGTCGTAGCTCAGGGGCGCGGAGCGGAAGATGAAGTACGCCTTGGCCTGGGCGTGGTTGCCGGAACGGTAGATCCCGGCCATCTTGCCCGGCGTGTTGTACATCGTCACCCACTGGTCCTCACCCAGCGCGGCGTCGGCGTCGGCGAAGGCGAAGTAGTGGTCCTTGAACCGGACGAACCATTCCTCGGGGCCGAAGGCCAGCCGCCGGACGTTGGAGTGCATGCCGTCGGCGCCGACGACCAGGGCGAAGCGGCGGGCGGCAGCCTGGTCGAAGGTGACGGTCACGCCGTCGCCGTCCTGCGCCAATGCCCGGATGGAGTCGCCGAAGAGGTATTCGATGTCGGTCTGCCGGTGCAGGAGCGCCACCAGGTCGCCACGCATGAGCTCGACGCCGCCGGGGTCCTGGGTGCCGATCCGGGCGACCGCCCGGTCGCGGGCGTCGACGAACTTCATGCCCCGCACGTCGGTGGCGGCGGCACGGATCTCCGGCAGGATCCCCATGCGCTCGACGACGCCGATGGCCTGGTCCCGTACGTCGACGCCGTTGCCGCCCGGGCGCGGCCCGCGCCCGGATTCGACCACTGTGGGCTGGAAGCCGTGCCTGGCCAGCCAGTGCGCCAGGGTCAGCCCCGCGATGCTCGCTCCCGAGATCAGGATCCGCTCGTTCATTCGGTGCCCCCATGAAGTAGAATGCCTATTCCACTTATATGGAAGGCGCATTCCAGATGTCAATGCCGGGCCGCCGGGCCGATGCCGTACGCAACCGACAGCTCGCCCTGGAGGCGGCCACCGCGTTGCTGGCCGAACCCGACGCCGCGCTCACCGTCGAAGCCATCGCCAGGAAGGCCGGCCTGGGAGTGGGAACCGTCGTGCGCGCCTTCGGCGGCAAGGACGCGTTGCTGGACACCGCCGTCGCTCACCTGCTCGAACCGGTGGTACGGCGGGGCCGCGATCTGCTCCAGCAGTACGGCCCCGAACAGGCGTTGCGCGCCTTCCTCACCGAACTGATCGCCTTCCAGGCCGCCCACCACCCCATCAGCGACCAGCTGCGCGGCCTGGCCACACCCGCCACGGCCGCGCTGCGTGCCGAGCTCGTCCAGGTCGTGGCGGAGATGCTCACCGGAGCCCGGCAGGTCGGCGCGATCCGCGCCGACATCGACCTCGCGACCACCACCGCCCTGATCAGCCAGCTGACCTTCGCGATCGCCCGCGCGCAACCCGGGAACCCGCAACTCACCGACGCCTTCATCACCGTCGTCATGGACGGACTCCGACCACAGCTACTGGGCGACGCCGACGGGTCGTGAACGGTTGGCGTCCGGAGTCTCCTTACCAGCCGGTGGCGTGCGGCGGTGCAGCAGTAGCGCGGTCAGGCCGCCCGCGACCAGGCCCCAGAACGCCGCGCCGATGCTCAGGATCGTCATGCCGGACGCGGTCACGACGAAGGTCACCACCGCGGCCTCGCGGCCGTCCGGTTTGGTCACCGCGCTGGCGAGGGATGAGCCGAGGGCCGGTAGCAGCGCCAGGCCGGCGACGGCGATGACCAGGACCGGCGGGGACAGCAGGACCAGGGCCATCGCCAGGCCCGCGCCGAGGCCGAGGGTCAGCTGGCCGGCGCCCAGGGCGACCGTCGCGATCCAGCGGCGGCGCGGGTCCGGGTGGGTGTCCGGGCCCGCCGTGAGCGCGGCGGTGATCGCCGCCAGGTTGAGGGCGTGCCCGCCGAACGGAGCCGCCGCCGCGCTGGCCAGGCCGGTCGTGACGAGGACGGGGAGCAGGGGCGGGGTGTACCCGTAGGTCGCCATGACCGCCATGCCGGGGACGTTCTGCGCGGCCATCGTGACCAGGAACAGCGGAATGGCGATGCTCACCACCACCGAGAGGTTCAGCGCGGGGGCGGTCAGCTCGATCGAGGGGCGCAGCGCCACGCCGGAGAGGCCAGGGCCGTGCGCCACGATCCCGATCACCGCGGCGACGAGCGCACCCGGGACGGCCCACTGCCGTCGGTAGCGCTGGAGGATCGCCCAGGTGAGGACGACAGGGATCGCCAGGAGGGGGACGTCGACGACGGCGCGGACCGGTGCGGTGCAGAGGTTGAGGATGACGCCCGCCAGCATCGCCCCGGCGATCGGGCGCGGGATCACGGCGATCGCGCGGGCCAGCCACGGCGACAGTCCGGCGAGCACGATGAGGGCGGCGCACACGAGGAACGCGCCGACGGCGGCGGGGAAGCCGCCGGGCACGGGGCCGGTCGCGGCGAGCAAGGCGGCACCCGGGGTGGACCAGGCGATGCTGATCGGCATGCGGTAGCGCAGCCCCAGGAAGATCGCCACCGCGGCGATGCCGACGCATAGGGCGAGCAGCCCGGACGCGGCCTGGCCGGGTGTGGCCCCGACGGCGCGCAGGCCGGCGAGGACGACGGTGAACGAGCTGGCGTACCCGACGACCGCGCTGACCAGCCCGGCCACGATGGCTTGCATCCGCATGCGCACTCCCTCCGCCGGGCGTTCCGTTTACGGAACGATAGGGTACGCGGAGGTGCCGGACAAGCCCGCCATGTCACGATGGCCCGGTGGACGAGCGTGAGGCGGGTGTCGGGAGCCGGCTGCGGCGGTTGCGGGAGGCGCGCGGGATCTCGCTGTCGGCGCTGGCCCGCAGTGCCGGGATCGGTAAGGCCACGCTGTCCGGCCTGGAGCTCGGCTCCCGCAATCCCACGTTGGAGACGCTCTACGCGGTGGCGGGGGCGCTGGGCGTACCGCTGACGGCGCTTGTCCTGGAGCCCGGCGCACCGCCCGGGGAAGCCGCCGACGTGCGCGGCGCCGCCGTGACGGCCACCCTGCTTGAGGTCTTCGAGGAGCAGGGCGTGACGTTCGAGCTGCTGCGCGTGCGGGTACGCCCCGGCGTCCTCCAGCAGTCGCCGCCGCACGCGCCAGGCGTCACCGAGCACGTGACGGTCTACGAGGGCGTGCTGCGCGCCGGGCCGGCCGACGCGCCGCTGCTGGCCGCGCCGGGCGAGCACATCTCCTGGCGGGCCGACGTGCCGCATGTGTACTGCACGGTCGGCCCCGACGAGGTGGTGGCGACCCTGCTGATCCGCTCGCCCAGAGGTACGCTCGAAGAATAGCTTTCATTGTGAAAGCCAGTCCCCCCGCGTACGAACCGAAGGGGGAGATCCGATGGCAAGCCCCGTCGCCGACGTGGCATACGAGGCCCACCGGCTGATCGTCGACACCGGCGCGCCGTTCGAGGAGTTCCGGGAGAGATACGAACGCGCGGTCCCCGCCCTGGACACGCCGCTGTTCGAGCAGTTCATGGAAGAGGACGCGGACTGGTCCACCGTGCAGCGCGCCACCGACCAGAACGCGCCGCACGGCTTCCTCATCTACTGGAGTTTCGACAACACCGCGCTCCTGCGCCTGGCCGGTGATCGGTGGCGCAGCGTGCAGTACCTCATGGGCAACCACACCATCGCGCAGCGGATGTTCCACCACGACCCCGCCGTCATGCTGTACGCCCCGCTACGGACGGAGATCTACCAGGACGCGGAGGGTGTGACGCGTTTCGCCATCGACCGGCCGAGCGCCCAGTTCGGCGGGTTCGGCGACCCCGCGATCACCGCCGTCGGGATCGAGCTGGACCACGAGGTCGCCGCCCTGCTGGAGTTCCTCGGCGCCCCGGTGCCCGAGCAGCTCACCGACGGTCACAGCGCTCCCGGCGCGCCGGGGAGCACCAGGCCGAACAGCTCCTGAACGCGGTAGGTGGCGGGGAGCTTGCGGGCCTGACCGGTCTGGACGTTCAGCGCGTACGAGGTGACCGTCTCGTACGGCGGGTCAGGACGAGGATTGGGCCCGTCGGGGACGGAGGGTTTGCCGGTGCGACAGAACTGGTTGGGCTCCGCCAAAGCGGTCACCTCGGTCGGGCTCAGCCAGGTGCGCAGCGAGATGTTGTGCGTGTCCATGGGCAGGCCGCGCACCTCGACCTTCCGCAGGATCCGGCCGGTCTTGGCGTCCATCTGAACAAGCGGGGTGGGCACACAGGAGTCGGACTGCGTCACCCGGTTCTCCATCGCGGCGATCATCGTGCCGCCGGGCGCCAGCGGGCTGAAACGGTAGTTCTTCGGCAGGCTGACCGTGCTGCTGTTGCCCGCGGTGGCGGTCTTCCAGAGCCGGGTCATCGTCTGCAGCCGGGCTTTGGGGGAGTAGTCCACCATGGTCATGGTGTCGCCGTCCGCGGTCAGGCCGACCGGGGTCCAGCCGTTGGGCAGCGGGCGGACCATTCCCTCGCGCATGTCGAGGAGCATGGCCGGGTCGTCCAGCGCGGGATTCTTGGTGAAGGCCAGGAAGCGGCCGTCGGCCGACAGCAGCAGGCTCATGATGCTGCCCAGCCAGGCCCGGGGGATCTTGACCGGAGCCGTCGTGAGCTGACCGGAAGCCAGGTCGCGGACCTGGAAAGTGCCCACCTTCGGGGCGTAGTAGGCGATCTTTCCCCCGTCGGCGCTGATCGCCACCTTGCTGTCTCCGATGCCCGAGACACCGTCGTGGTAGTTGATCGCGGGCAGCGCCTGGTCGAGGTGGTAGGTCTGCCCGGCCGTCGTGACCACCCGCCAGGCGCCCACCCGGCAGTCGCCGGGAGCCTTGCCGGTGATCGGATTGCAGAAGGTCCGGTACGCGTGACTCAACGGCCCCACCCCCTTCGCGGGCAGGTTCTCGACCCTGCCCGGCGTGGACACCTGGTCCTTCTCGCTCCCGCCCGGCAGCAGGCGCACCGTGGCCGTCGCGCCCAGCACGATGACGGCGACCGTGGCCGCCGCGATCAGCGCGGCGCCGGTCCGCCGCCTGCGCTCGTAGATTCTGATCGCCTCGTCGGCGAGGTCCACGTGAGGGGAGTCGTCGGCGATGTCGGCGAGCACACCCCGCAGCCAGGTCATCGGCGTGCCTCCTGAATCGCGAGTCGGTCCAGTTCCTCGAATTTGGGCGCCAGCTCGGGGGCGAGCTCGCGCAGGCGGGCCAGCGCGTGGTGGGCCTGGCTCTTGACGGTCCCGAGCGAGCAGCCCAGCGGGTCGGCGGTCTCGCGCTCGGTGCGATCCTCGTAGAAGCGCAAGATGATCACGGCGCGCTGCCGGGGGGCCAGCCGCATCAGCGCCTGGCGCATCACGATCCGGACGACGGCGCGGTCCTCCGTCCAGTACGCGTGCTCGGGTGGGGCCGCGCTCGGTAATTCGCTCGCCGTACGGCGCCGGCGCCAGGAGATGTGCTGGTTGAGCAACGCCTTACGCGCGTAGGCCTCCGGGTGCTCCAGGCGCGCCACCTTCGGCCACCGCCCTACCAGTTTGGCCAGGACGCTCTGCAGCAGGTCCTCGGCCAGGTGGGCGTCCCCGGTGAGCAGGTAGGCCGTACGAATCAGCGACCGCTGGTGCGTGGCGACGAACTCACGAAAGCTGTCATTGCGATTCACCCTGTCTCCTCTCGCCCGTTACAACGCCACCCACGACGCAAAAGGTTGGCTCAGCCCGGTGGTCGTCACCAGGCGCAAGGAGCTGCACGAATGGACGAGGTATACTAGGGACACCGAGGACATCTCGTGCGTTGGCACTCAAGTCGGCGTCGCCCGCGGCGATAGACGGCATCGGGCCCTATTCGGGCACGGACGGGTCAGACGACCATGACGCCCACGATTCTCTCGCATCTTAAGCCGCTGAGTTCCGTCACATCCGCGGTCCCGGCCGTCGATTCCGCGATCCGGCTCAGCCTGAACGCCGTACCAGACCGGCGAGCGGCCGTGGACGGGGCCTGGTGGCCCTACTCCCGTGACGCCGCCGCCGAACTGCCCGGCCTCATCACCGCCGTCGATCAGCGGATCGGCCGGACCACGCTGCGTCTCAGCGTGTACGCGGACGCCTGGGACCACATCCCACGGCGCATCCCGGCCCGGGGACGTCAGGTCAGGATCGGCTCCTTCCAGAGCGGCGATCCGCATGTGATCACCTTGATTCTCGCGGGTGCCGAACCCATCAGGCTGCTGGTCATCCCGGCGGGCACCGCCGGCCGCCCCGCCGAGGCAGCGCTCAAACTCACCGGCTTCGCCCCGGCCGACCCTCCCACGATCGCGCACCTGCCCGCCGTCGTGACCGCCGAGGACGAGCCGCACCTAGCCTCTCTTTCTCCGATCGGAGAACCGATATGACCGTTATCGACATCGCCCCGCTCGCCAGAGCCGGCCCGTCGGCGCCCACGACCATTCGCCTGCACGGCGACATCGACATCTTCACCACCAAGGCCCTACGCCTGCGACTATTGAGCGCCCTGCGCTACAGCACCAGCATGCTGATCCTGGACATGTCGGACGTGTCGTTCTGCGATGCCTCCGGCCTGGGCGTGCTGGTCGGCATCCGGAACCGCGCCCGAGCCCAGGGCGTCACCCTCGCCCTGACCGGGATCCGCCCGTCCCTCACCAGGATTCTGCGCATCACCGGCCTGGACCGCAGCCTGCCGATCATGATGTGACCGGACTCTTAGGAAATATCCCTGCGTTCGTTGGGCGCGCTGTGACGTCAGTGGGAGTTCCACCGGCCGCTCCCGAAATGGAACGGGATGTCCTGCGGTGGGAACGGCGCGGAACGCTTAAGGAGGTAAAACGACTCATCCTTCTTAGGGGAACTCATGAATAAGAACATCTCGCGGCTCGGGCGCGGCGTCGCGCTGGGTGCCGTCATGGCCTTCGCCGGACTCGGGCTCGCCGTCACTCCGGCGAACGCCGCGGCCAACACGGCGGTCATCGCCATCACCAAGCAGCCAGGAGATTACTTCAAGGTCAACATCGATGTCGTGATCAGCATGACCCCATACCAGGCCCAGCAGTTGAAGAACACCGGCCACCCGATCGTCCTCAGGGTCTGGGGCGAGGACAAGATCAACGATGTCCGCTACGGGCCCGACTCCTTCAAGAACTACGACGTCACCTTCCGGGGCATGGAACTCCACACGTACTACTACTTCAAGCGCGGCACGACGCTCAACGAGGACTCGCGCTGGTACGAAGGCGACGTCGACGACATCTTCGTCGAGGCCCGCCTGCTCAACCTGTCGGGGAGCACCCTCCGGTCCGTGAACAGCAACACGGTGCACGGCGAGTTCTGACCCGGTGCGGGTGCTTCCCGGGCCCTCGCTCCCATGAACAGGAGCGGGGCCCGGCTCATATGTGATGGGAGGATCACCCTCGATGAGGTGACCCGCCCGGGAGGCTAGTGGTTCCTGATGGAGAAGCCGGGGACGCGATGGTCCCAGGGCATGGCGTGTTCCAGTTGGGTGGCGGTTTGGAAGAGGAGGTCCTCGCGGCCGTACGGGGCGATTAGCTGGACGCCGATCGGCAGGCCGGTGGCGCTGTGGCCCAGGGGCAGGCTGATCGCCGGGTGGCCGGAGACGTTGAAGACCATCGTGAACGGGCTGTAGTCGAACATCGAGTCCAGCCACGTGGTGAAGGTGTGGCTGGGGTCGTTGTAGCGCAGGGTGCCGTGGAGTGCGGGGAGCCGCCCCAGGGTCGGGGTGATGAGCAGGTCGTATCGGGTGAAGAACGTGGCCACCGATCTGGTCACCCGGTTCTGGGCGTCGAAGGCGCTCATCATGTCCAGCGCCGTGTACTCGCTCGCCAGGCTGAGCAGTTGCCGGGAGACCGCTTCGAGCTGGGCCGGGTCGGGTTGCCTGGGCGCCCGGAGCAGCATCGAGGCGATGGCGACCCCTTCGGCCACGCAGCTCGCCAGGACGTCGTCCCAGCTGAGTTCCGGCCGGTCCGCCATGACGGAATGGCCCAGCCGTTCCATCATGCGACCGGTCTGGATCACCGCCTGGGCCACCTCGCCGTCGACGCTCGTGCCGGACCAGGGTTCGGTGGTCACGGCGACTCGCAGCGGGCCGGGCTCGCGTTCGCCGGCGTACCGGCCGCGTGGGGGAGGAGCGGTGTACTTGTCTCCGATGCCGGGCCCCTGGACCGCGTCCAGCAGGTGGGCGGCATCGCGGACGGTGCGCGTCAGCGCGAATTCGTACGCCATGCCCAGCATCGGTTCGCCCAGGTCAGGCCCGCACGGCACGCGCCCTCGGCTGGGTTTCAGCCCGACCAGACCGCAGCAGGAGGCGGGCACCCGGATGGAACCGGCGCCGTCGCTGGCGTGGGCGAGCGGGACGGCGCCGGCGGCGATCATGGCGGCGGCGCCACCGCTCGACCCGCCCACCCCGCGGTCCCGATCCCACGGGTTGTGGGTCGGCCCGTACCGGAGCGACTCGGTGGCGAAGCTGAGCACCAGTTCAGGTACGGCGGTCAGGCCGAGCGTGACCAGGCCCGCGGCCCGGAAGCGGGCCATGAGATCCGTGTCGCGCTGGGCGAGGATCCCCGGGATGGCCCGGCTGCCGAGGAAGAACGGCACGCCCTCCGCCACCGGCCCGTGGTCCTTGATCAGGAATGGCACCCCGGCCAGCGGGCCGTCCGCGGCGTGGTGCAGCGCCGGGCTGAACGGCGGTAACGCCAGCCCGTTCAGCTCGGCGTTCGCGATCGCGATGGCTTCCCGCGCGACGGCCTCGACCTCATCGGCGGTGACCTCGCCCGCTCTGATCAGGTCGCGGAGGCCGACAGCGTCGTAACGCGCATATTCGTGAAGTTGCATGAAATGAGTCCCTTGTAAACACATCAGATCGATTGGACGCGGCCTGAACAGGGGTGATGGTCGGTGACCATCCCCTGCGGGATCGATGTGTTACTACGCTCGGGACATCGGGCTCATCGTGCCAGTGGCGACTCCCGGCTGTCGAACGAAATATCCGCCGTCCGGGGCTCAGCAGGCCGTCCGGATCGGTGAACACGGCCATCCGCTTATTCCGGGCACGGCGTGGGGTGCTCGCCCGGCATCCGAGAAGTACCCTTTACTGGTGTTCTCGCCTCAAGGCCCCTCGCTGCGTGAACTGACGGTCCAGGCGCTGTCCTCGGTCGAGCGGGGCTACGACCTGCTCGCCCCGAAGTTCGACCACACGCCCTTTCGCACCTCCGATAGCGTTCTTGACGCAACCGCCGACGCGCTGCGCCCGCTCGGGCCCTTCGGGCAGGGACTGGACGTGTGCTGCGGCACCGGCGCGGGCATGCGGATCCTCAAACCCCTGTGCCAAGGACGGACCACGGGCGTCGACTTCAGCACCGGCATGCTCGCGCAGGCGCGCCGAGCACACCCGGACGCCGAGTGGGTACAGGCCGACGTTCGAGCCCTGCCCTTCGCCGAGACCTTCGACCTCGCGGTCAGCTTCGGAGCGCTCGGACACTTCCTGCCCGCCGAACGGCCCTCGCTCTTCGCCGGGGTGTACCGCGCGTTACGGCCTGACGGGCTCTTCGCCTTCCCGATCGGCGCGCCCCTGCCCATCACATCGCGCTGGTACTGGGCGCTGCTCGGATTCGACCTGGCCATGCAGGTGCGAAATGCCGTGTGGCGTCCCCCGTTCGTCATGTACTACGGCACCTGCCGGCTGCAGGCGGTTCGCAACGACCTGACAGCGGCCGGATTCACCGTGACGACGGTCCCCTTGACGGCCCTGGGCCGACGGGAGGACGGCAGCCCGCGGTGCCGGCTTGTCCTCGCCCGCAGAACTTAGGTGTACGCGCGGACGAGGGCATACTCGAAGCCATGCGTGTGGGGATAGCCCATCATCTCGGCTGGGCCGTGGCCGTCACGGCGTCGGCCGAGTACCAGGTGGTGGACCGCCGGCGGATCGAACTGATCGAGCCCGGCATGGCGGCGGCGCCCATCCACCACGAAGGCAAACCTCTCGACGATGCCGCGATTTCGGAGCTGGTAACCCAGGTGCGGGCGTCGGCGGCCCGGGCGACGTCAGCTTCGCTGGACGAACTCGCATCCGCGCTGCGAGAACCGATCGTCTCGGTTTCGCTCCGAGCCTGGCCTCTCGATTTCCCCGAAGACATCGCCGTCCAGCGACGCGCACCGTACGAGTCCCACGCCGACTCCATCATGTACCGCCAGATCCTGGCCGAACTCGCACACGCACGCGGCTGGATCGTCCACGCCTATGACGCCAAGAACGTGGAGAACCTAGCGGCCAGATTCCTGGCTGAGCGGACCGACGAGATCCTGTACGGCCCGCGGGCAACACTTGGGCCGCCCTGGGCGAAGGACCATCGAATGGCTCTCGCGGCGACAATCGTGGCCGGTCCGATGGTCCGACCCCGCCACTGACGCGCCCTCAACCTCATCGATGGGTGCCCGATCAGGGCCGTTCCCGTCCGGTACGGGCGGCGCGTTCGCTCAGCGTGCCAGCGGTGTACAGGCACCAGTCGCGTATCTCCCGCTCCAGACGGCATCCTCCCAGGCAGGACAGGTACGGCCCGATGCGGTCCCCCTCACGCAGGAACGAGTCCTCGTCCAGGTCACCACGAAGGCGGCTGAGCATCTTCTCGAACAACGCGAGCTTGGCCGCGGCCTCCTCCGCCCGCTCGTGGAGCTGGGCGATCACGGGCGCGGGGTCGAGCAGGTCGACGGCGTGCACTCTGACGGCCAGGTCGTCACGGATGAGCAGCGGTTTCGGCGGCGCCGCGGCGAAGGCGGCCAGCTCGCCGACACCGGCCTCGGTGACCGTGAACACCCGCTTGTTGGGGCGGCCTTGCTGGGCCACCTCCCGGCCCGCGACCAGGCCGTCTGCTTCCAGCTTGGCCAGCTCGGCGTACAGCTGCTGCGGAGCGGCATACCAGAAGTTGGCGACCCCCACATCGAAGATCTTGGTCAGCTGGTAGCCGCTGTATTCACCGTCGAGCAGTGCCACGAGCACCGCGTGCCGCAAGGCCATCCGCTAGTCATGTCCATGAGTAGTCATAGACATGACCGTAGTAGAGAACACCGTCCGGCACAAGCGGCAGTGTTGACCCCAGGTGTCGGCGCTCGTCCACCTGAAGAACGAGCTGGAGCAGACCCCCGGGACCGGCACGACCGTGCAGATGGTGCTCGGCGGCGTGCTCATCGCGGTGCTGTTCGAGCGGGTCAGCCCGGAGCTGCGGGGCCCGACGGCCGAGATCGTGGCAGCGGCCCGCTGAACACCACCGCCGCGAGCAGCACCAGCCCGCCGAGTACGGCCGCGACGGTGAGGCGTTCCCCGAGGAAAGCGACCGCGAGGGCCGTGGCCACCAGCGGTTCCACCAGCGCGACCACCGAGGCGGTGGTCGAGGGGACCACCCTCAGCCTCGGCGAAGAACAGCCCGTACGCTAGCGCGCTGGGAACCACGCCCAAGTAGGCCGGCAGCATCACGACGGTCACCGTGAAGCGGCCCTCGGGACCGAGTCCCGAACCCAGCGCGAACGGGAGCAGGCACAGCGATCCCACGGCGAAGCCGATCAGCGCGCTGCCGGCCGAGTCGCCGGTGCCGATGGCCCGGCCGAGCAGGATGGTTCCCGCGTAACCGACCGCTGACAGCAACGCCAGCCCGATGCCCAGGACCGGAACCGTGGCGCCCACGACCTGATCTCCGCCGGATGCGGGCGCGGTGGAGTCGACGGCTGGATCTCCGCCGGACACCAGCAGTATCAGGCCCGCCACAGCCGAGCCGATGATCAGGGCTCCCCGGCCGCCCAGGCGATCGTGGGAAGCCCCGCCGAGCTGATCGAGGCGGCCGCGGCAAGGGTGAGCGGGGCGTTCTTGAGATCGGCCGCCGACAGTGTCAGCCCGAGCCCGAGGACTTTGATCGGGGTGAAGCGGGGCCCTGATTGCCGAGCGCGGTCCGCCGCTCGGCCGTGTCCGCCTGCTGGGTGGCTACAGCTAGGCGGGCCGGTCGGTACGGAAGTAGTGGCCCTTCTCCAGGTCCTCGACCAGGCTCGGCTGGGTCGGTTGCCAGCCCAGCAGTTCGCGGGTCAGTTCGCTGGAGGCGGGGCTGTCGATGGCGAGGAAACCCGACAGCCAGGTGAAGTGCTCGGCCGCCTCGTCGGGGGAGACGGAGCGGGTCCGCAGGTTGAGGTGGCGGCCGATGACCTCGGCGATCGAGCGGATCGGCACGCCCTGGTCGGCGGTCGCGTGCAGGACCGATCCGGCCGGGGCGCTCTCCAGGGCGAGCCGGAACAGGTGTGCGGCGTCGATACGGTGCGCGGCCGGCCAGCGTTGGGAGCCGTCGCCGACGTAGCCGGAGACGCCCTTGTCGCGGGCGATGCCGACCAGAGCCGCCATGAACCCGGGGTCGCACTCGCCGTGCACGGTCGGCGGGAGCCGTACGACGGACGAGCGGATGTTGCGGTCGGCGAGGGCGAGGGTCAGGTGTGCGGTGCCCATCCGGGTCTGCGGGCCGCCGGTCAGGTGTGCGGGCAACGCGTCGGGCGTGCGGCCGTCCTCTTCGGTGGTCACCCGGCCCGGGGTGAGTCCGACCAGCCCGGATGCGAGCACGAACGGTCGGGCGGAACCGGCGAGGGCCTCCCCGAATGTCTCGACGGCGCGGCGGTCCGCGTCGGCGGCGCTCTGGAAGCCTCCCTGGAAGGCGATCTCGTGCTTGAACGCGAGGTGGATCACCCCGTCCGACGCGACGGCCGCGTCGCGCAGGACGTCGAGGTCGTCGAGCGTGCCGTGGACCACCTCGGTCCCGGCCTTGGTGAGGGCGGCGGCCGAGGCGCCCGAGCGGGCGAGCCCGACGACCTGGTGACCCGCGCCAATGAGTTCGGGTATGAGTGCGGAGCCGATCCATCCGGATGCCCCGGTGACGAAAACGCGCATGAGTAAGCCTCCAGCGTGGGCCGATCGTCCTCGCGCCGCGGGTGGGCGCCGGGCGACCGAACGATGTCAGTCACTGTCATCACACCGTAGCAGCTGATGTCAGTCACTGTCATCAGGTAGGATTCCGGACATGGGTCGATGGGAGCCGAACGCGCGCGGCCGGCTCGAACGGGCGGCACTGGAGCTCTACCTCGAGCGCGGCTTCGAACGGACCTCGGTGGCGGAGATCGCCGAACGGGCGGGGCTGACGGAGCGGACGTTCTTCCGGCACTACACGGACAAGCGCGAAGTGCTGTTCGCGGGTTCGAGGGCGCTGCAGGAGCTTCTCGTGGACACAGTCGCCCGTGTTCCCGAGCCCGCCACCCCGATGGAAGCCGTGGCGGCGGCCCTCGGGGCTGCCGCGGCCGTGCTGCAGGAACGCCAGGAGCATGCCCGCCGGCGCCAGGCCGTCATCGCTGCCAACGCCGAGCTGCAGGAACGCGAGCTGATCAAACTCGCCTCGCTGTCGGCCGCGCTCGCCGACGCGTTGCGGCAGCGCGGTGTCGACGACGCCTCCGCGAGCCTTGCCGCGGAGGCGGGCATCGCCGTCTTCAAGATCGCGTTCCGGCGTTGGACCGAACAGGCCGGGCAGAAGGACGACCTGGCGGTGGATCAGCGACCGGCTGGGCAGAAGGACTTGTCTCAGTTCATCGGAGAGTCGTTCGCAGGGCTCAAGGCGGTGACCGCGGGCACCTGACTCGCGATGTCCGGCCGGCTCGAATTCCGGGAGACCAAGCAACTCCACACCGGAGACGTTTGACCAGGACGGAGTCCCGGTGATTATTCGGCACGCCGATTTCCCTGACGGAGCGCGACGATGTCGCCGCCGACACGCTGCAGGAAGGCCGCACCCTCCACGGCCACCTCGAAGCCGATCATGCGGAGCTGATCAGACGTCGCGGAGGCGTACCAGGAGGCCTCCGGCCAGGAGCGCGGCCGCGGCCCAGGCGGCGAGGACGCCGAGTCCTGGCCACGGGCCGATCGGCAGAAGGTCCAGGTTCATGCTGGACTGGATGGCCAGCCCGGCGTTGGTTGGGGAGATCCGGAAGAGCAGCCGTTGCCAATCCGGGTCGGAGACCAGGTGGATGAGGATCGGGAAGAGGTAGAACAGGCCGAGCACGACGCCCATGGCCGCCGCCGAGTCACGGACGATCGCGGCGACTCCGAGGCAGAGCACGGCGATCAGGGTGAGGTAGAGAACCGAGCCCGCCGCCGCGCGGAGAACCAGGCCGTCGGTGAGGGACAGCAGCGGGTAGCCGTGCGCGGGCGTGAAGCCCCGGCCGGGCAGGATGAGCCGCCCGGCCAGCACCGACCCGAGCACGCCGGCGATGGCCGCGACCAGGGTCGGACCGGCGAGGACGGCCGCCTTGGCGCCGAGGACGGTGAACCTGCGGGGCATCGCTGTGAACGTCGTGCGGATCAGGCCGGTGGTGTGCTCGCCGGTGATCGCCAGCACGGCGAGGACCGCGACGACCACCTGGCTCAGCTGCACGCCGGTGAGAGCGAGCTTGACGACGTCGTGATTGCAGCGCGCCGAGGCGCAGGTGGTGGCGGCACCGGCCGCGGCGCCCAGGGCGACGGTCAGGACCGGGATCGCCAGCAGCACCCAGCCGGTGCCCGCGAGCGTGCGCAGTTTCGTCCACTCGGCGTGGATTTCGCGCTTCACGCGTCCCTCCGGCGGAGCAGGAGGACGGCCAGGCCGAGAGCCAGCAGGGCATAGGCGCAGAGCACCGCGAAACCAGCCCAGGGCGCCAGCGGATAGTAGCCCATCTGCGGCACATAATGCCCTTCGACCTGGAAATATTCGGGAATGCTCTGCTGGATCGCGAACGCGGCGGCCGGGGTCACCCGCAGCAGCCACTGCGACAACTCCGCCGGCAGAACGGACGCGGTCGTCAGGACGTGCGGGACGACGATCACCGCGATGGCCGTGATGACGGCCACCGCGCTGCGCCGGATCAACGCGCCAATGGCGAGCGCCAGCACGGCGGCGACGGCCAGCAGCGCGGCGGTCCCGACCACGACGCGCAGTTCGGTGGAGGTGCTCACCGGCAGGAGCTGATTGCCGTTCGCGCGGAGAATGCCGCTGCACAGGGGAACCGCGATGACCGCGGCGATCAGGCCGACGACGAACGTGACCACGCCGATCACCAGAGACTTGGCGACGAGCACGCGCCCCCGGCGCGGGCTGGCCAGCAGGGTGGTGCGGATCAGCCCGCGCCGGTACTCGGCCGTGATGAACATCACCGCCACCACGATCACCACGATCAGCCCCGTGTACGCCCCCGAAAGGGTGCGCTCGACGATCGCCCCCTCGATCCCGTACGGCCCGACATCGCCGGATCCGGACACGGTGAACGTGCCGCCGGACTCGCGGAAGGTGCCCTGGGAGAGCGCGGGCGCGCCGTCCTGGCCGCCGAGGTCGTCGTAGGTCCACGGGTTCCCGGCCAGGCTGACGTGGTCGAAGACGGCGGTGGCCTGGGTGAGCCGGCACTTCCCGATGGTTCCGCCGAGGTCGCCTTGCGTCACGGTCAGATCACACGGGGAGGCGACGAAGAGCCCCACCAGGGCATTCTTCTGCAACCCGGTCAGGCGGACCGTGCTGACCGTGGTCCAGTGGGTGCCGTCGGCCGACTCGGCGCCGGTGATCGTGTCGCCGGAGCGGGTCAGCCGCAGCCAGCGCGCCTCCCGGGAACCGGCCACGTCGTGCTCGTAGTTGTGCTGCATCCGCGCCCCATGACCGCCGGTGAGCATCATCGCCGCGTACGCGGACCCCGGCCGGACGCTTTCCTTGATCATGATTCCGGCCTTCGCCCACGGCACCACGCCGGGCACGATCTTGTCGTGATCCGGCGGCGGATAGGTGATGATCCCGGTCAGCGACGCCACCCGGGCGGTGACGCTGCCGTCGCCGTCCAGCGGCTGGTGCGCGAAGGAGAACCGGTCGTTCACCGCCAGCCCCTCGGGGCCGACCGGCAGGGCCGGGCAGACATCGCCCTCAGGACCCGAGCAGGAACTGTGACTGCCGGACGCCGTGAACACCCCGAGCAGCACGGTGATCAGCGCCGCCAGCGCCATCCCGAGCACCCAGCCGCGCACCGTCCTGAACTTGGTCCACTCCCCGCGCAGCAGGCCCGTCATCGCGCACCGTCCGCGCGGAACTCGACCGCGTCCCTGGTCAGCTCCATATACGCCTCCTCCAGCGTGGCCCGATGCCCGGCCACCTCCGAGAACGGCACCCCGTGCTCGGTCAGCAGCCCCACCACACGCTCGGCCGCCAGCCCGGCGACGGTGAGCGTGTCACGATCGGTGACGGCGACGGTGGCCCCCGCGTCCGCCAGCACCGTCATCGCCTCCGGCCGCGCCGTGGTCCGTAACCTCACCCGGTCGCCGGACGCGGCCGCGATCAACTCCGCCACGCTCGCGTCCGCGACCACCCGGCCCCGGCCGACCACCACGACATGTCCGGCCGTGTCCTGAAGCTCGCTCATCAGATGGCTGGACACCAGCACGGCACGGCCCTCGGCGGCCAGCGACCGCAGGAACCCGCGCATCCACACGATCCCCTCCGGATCGAGGCCGTTGAACGGCTCGTCGAGCATGAGCACCGACGGGTCGCCGAGCAAGGCGGCCGCCACGCCGAGCCGCTGCCGCATGCCCAGCGAGTAACCGCCCGCCTTCCGCCGCGCCGCGGATCCCAGCCCGACCAGCTCGACCACGGCGTCGACCCGGCCCGCGGTCAGGCCCTGGGAGTGGGCCAGCCAGAGCAGATGATTGCGCCCGGTCCGGCTCGGCTGCAGCGCGGCGGCGTCCAGCAGCGTCCCGACCTGGCTCAACGGCCTCCGCAGCGTGCGATACGGCTGCCCGCCGATCAACGCGTGGCCCTCGTCGGCCGCGTCCAGACCGAGGATCACCCGCATCGTGGTGGACTTCCCCGCGCCGTTCGGCCCGACGAAGCCGGTGACGTGCCCCGGCGTCACGGTGAACGTCATCCCGTCCAGGGCCAGGACCGGGCCGAACCGCTTGCGCAGCCCGCTGACCTCGATGTTCGCTTCCATGCCAGGCAGACTAGGCAACGCCGTACGGTGCGGTCGTCACGCGGCGGAGCCATCTTCGCCGGCCGGCCATCCCACGCGCGGGGGATGCCAGCGGCTCCCGGACCAGGGACAATGCTGGGGTGGACCGAACGTACGACCCGCGGATCGTCATGGTCGGGGCGCCTCTGGTGCTGCTGGCGGTGATCGAGTCCATCGCGCATGCCCGGGGTCCGGCCGGTCCGGACCTCGCGTTCGTGCTGTTCGCCGTGGCGACCACGCTGCCGCTGGTGCTGCTGTGGACGCAGCCGTTCGCGGCGGCCCTGGTCGTGTCCGCGGCGGCGGTCCTGTCGGTCACCGGTTTCCAGGCCTTGACGGTGGCGGGGATGGGCGCGCAGCTGGTGGCCGGCTACCGGCTCGGGCGCACCGGCTCGCCCTGGGCGGCGTTGCCGCTGGCCGCGCCGTTCCCGATCCTGGCGCTGGCGGGCGTGGAGGCGCGGACGATCACGATGGTGCTGGCCTGCCTGGCCCCGGCGGCGGCGCTGGCCGGGATCGCCCGGCGGGCCCACGATGACGCGGCGGCGAACACGGCGGCCCGGCAGGTGATCGCCGATTCGCTGCTGGAGCACACCGCGCGGGGTGAACGCGCGCGCATCGCCCGCGAGCTGCACGACGTGGTCGCGCACCATATCTCCATGGTGGCCGTGCAGGCGGAGAACGCCCGGCTGGCCACCCCCGGCATGCCGCCCGCCGGGGCCGAACGGCTGTCCGCGATCGGGGACACGGCCCGGGCGGCGCTGACCGAGATGCGGCGGCTGCTCGGCGTCCTGCGCGAGGACACGACGGCGGGGGAGCGGCCCCGTCCGGAGCTGACTCCTCAGCCGGGGCTGCGCCTGCACGAGGTCAACGACCTGCTGGACGAGGCCAGGGACGCGTCCGGGACGGGCACCCGGCTCATCCTGCGCGGGTCACCGGTCACGCTCGACCCGGGCGTCGAGCTCGCGGCGTACCGGATCATTCAGGAAGCGCTCACCAACGCGCGGCGGCACGCGCCCGGCGCGGCCGTCGACGTGGAGCTGCACTACGCGGGAGACGCGCTGCGGCTGTTCGTCCGCGACAACGGCCCCGGCCCCGCCATCAGCCACGGTCACGAAGACGATCGCGAAGGCAGCCGCGGAGACGGTCACGAAGGCGGTCATGGCCTGGCTGGGATGCGGGAACGGGCCACGGCCGTCGGTGGCGACCTGCGCACCGGGCATGCCGCCGGCGGCGGCTTCCTGGTCGAGGCCAGCCTGCCCGGAGAGGCGGCCGGATGAGCGTGATCCGGGTCGTGGTCGTCGACGATCACCAGGTGGTCAGGACAGGGTTCGCCGGGCTGCTGGACACCCAGCCGGACTTCCAGGTCGTCGGCACCGCCGGGGACGGCGCCGAAGCCATCCGTGTCTGCCGCGAAACCGCGCCGGACGTCGTGCTGATGGACATCCGCATGCCCGGCATGAACGGCATCGAGGCGACCAGGCAGCTCACCGGCCCGCGCGTTCTCATCCTCACCACCTTCGATCTCGACGAGTATGTCTACGACGCGCTCCGCGCCGGAGCCAGCGGTTTCCTGCTCAAGGACGTCACCGCCGAGCACCTCTTCGACGCCGTCCGCGTCATCGCCGACGGCCAGGCCCTCCTGGCCCCCGCCATCACCCGCCGCCTCATCACCGAGTTCGCCCACCTCACCCCGAAATCCGCGAAATCCTCAAAGTCCTCGAAATCCCTGAAACCGTCCACTCCCAGCACCCTCACCCCCCGCGAGACGCAGGTCCTGCGCCTCGTCGCGGAGGGCCTTTCCAACCAGGAGATCGCCGCCCGCCTCATCGTCACCGAGGAAACCGTGAAAACCCATGTCAGCCGCGTCCTCGCCAAACTCGGCCTACGCGACAGAACCCAGGCGGTCATCGCCGCGTATGAGACCGGCTTGGTCGTCCCTGGCGCGCAGGATCCGGGGTAGGCCGCCGGGAGTCGAGATCTCGCCGCTCGCCTTTGTACGGTCTGCGGCGCGGTTGAGGGTGGCGGTCAGTTCGGTGATGCGCTCGGTCGTGGCCGAACGCCTGCCACAGCGGCGCGGCCTGATCGGGCGTGGTGCTCCCGCGGGCGCACCTGCGGCACACCGGGTCCAGGCCATCGACGAGGATCACGCGGAACGCCTCCCCGCACATGAACGCGCAAGAAGCCGTGGATGCCGCGGTTCCAGACCACCAGCGGTTTGATCCCACCAGCAGATGGCTCCAGGAATCTTGCTGATTCCTGAGTGCCGGCGGAGCGGGGTGAGGCTCAGTCGTCCGTGTCGCCGAGCGGGTCGGCCGTGGGGAACACGACGCGGACGAGAGTGCCGCCGCCGTGCGCGTTCTCGACCGTGACCTGGGCGCTGTGGGCGGTGGTGACCTGCTTGACGATGGCCAGGCCGAGGCCGGATCCCGGCCGTGAGCGGGCGGCGTCGGCGCGGAAGAAGCGGTCGAACACGTGGGGCAGCGCGTCGGCCGGGATCCCGGGGCCGTGGTCGCGCACGGACAGCTCCCGGCCGGTGAGCCGGACGTGCACGGTCGATCCCGCCGGGCTGAACTTGGCCGCGTTGTCGACCAGGTTGGTGACCGCCCGGGCCAGCTGCCGCTGGACGCCTGGCAGGACGGTCGGCGTGAGGTCCGCGTGGAAGGTGACGGCCGGCCAGTTCCGGCGGGCGGCGCGCAGGCAGTGTTCCACCAGCGAGTCCAGACGCACGTCCTCGGTGTCCTCCCGCGCGGCGGCGTCGGGGTCGTCGCCGCGGGCCAGCTCGAGCAGGTCGGTGACCAGCCCGGTCAACTCGCCGGCCTGCACGCGCAGGACCTCCAGGGTGGCCGCCTGCCGCGCCGGGGAGAGCCGGTCGGCGCGGCCGAGCAGGTCGATGCTGGTGCGCAGGGAGGTGAGCGGCGTGCGCAGCTCGTGCGAGGCGTCGGCGACCAGGCGGCGCTGGGCGTCCAGCGACTGCTGCCTGGCGTCCAGCGCCCCCTGCAGCGCGGCGAGCATCGTGTTGAAGCTGCCGGCGAGCCGCCCCAGCTCGTCGCGGCGGTTGACGCGGATCCGCCGCCGCGGGTCCTGGGTCGCGGCGACCTGCTCGGCGGCGGCGGTGAGGGCGGCCACGGGCGTGAGCCCCGCGCGGGCCACGGCGAACCCAGCGGCCGCGGCCATCGTGACGCCGACCGCCGCGGCCACGCCGAGGGCGATCCCGATACGGTGCAGGCTCGTGTCCACGCGGTCGGAGCGTACGGCGACCTGGACGGCGGCGCCCTCGTCCAGCGGGGCGGTGAGCAACCGGGCGGCATGGCCGTCCAGCACGATGTCGCTGTAGTAGGCGGCCAGGGTGCCAGCCGCCACGGCGCGGGTCCGCTCGGAGACCGGCAGCCCCGGCTCGGACCCGTCGCGAGGGGTGGCGGTCCCGTCCGCTAGGACCGTCTGGACGCAGGCGGGCGCCGCCAGCACCGTGCACGGCCCGGCGGGGCTCCACGCCTCGGGCTGCGCGGCATGCAGCCGCTGCGCGCGGCGGGCTTCACGGGTCAGCTCGAGGTCGATGGCGCGGTGCAGCTCGTGGTCGACCACGAGGTAGGCGGTCGCGGCCATGCCCGCCAGGCCGACGCCGACGACGACGGCGCTGACGAGCGCGATCCGCAGCCTTAGCGGCGGGGGGTGCCGCGCCGGGATAAGGCGACATGCCAGTGCCCGCAAGCGTCGTGTCGGGGTCTCGGTCATGGCGACTCCAGGCGGTAGCCGATGCCGCGCACGGTGTGCAGGAGCCGCGGCTCGTCGGCGGCTTCCAGCTTGCGGCGCAGGTAGCGCACGTAGACCGCCAGCGAGTTGGACGCCGGCCCGAAGTCGTACCCCCACACCCGGTCCATGAGCACCTCGCTGGGGATCGTCTGCCCGGCGTTGCGCAGCATGACCTCCAGGAGCGCGAACTCAGTGCGGGTGAGCTGGATGACCCGCTCGCCGCGGCGGACGTGGTAGCCGGCGGTGTCCACCACGAGGTCGGCGCACCTGAGTATGGCCGGGTCCGGCGGGTAAGCGCGCCGCAGCAGCGCCCGTGTCCTGGCCAGCAGCTCGCCGAGGTCGAACGGCTTGACGAGGTAGTCGTCGGCTCCGGCGTCCAGCCCGGCGACCCGGTCGGCGACCGCGTCGCGGGCGGTGAGCATCAGGATCGGCGTCCTGTCCCCGCCGGTCCTGAGCCTGCGGCAGACGGTGAGACCGTCCACGAAGGGCATCAGCACGTCGAGGACGATGACGTCCGGCCGCCAGCCGGGGACCTCGGTCAGCGCCTCGCCCCCGCCGCCGCAGGCGCGCACGGTGTAGCCCTCGCTCTCCAGGCCGCGCGCAACCGACTCCCGCACCCAGGAGTCGTCCTCGACCACCAGCACCCGCGCGCCGCCGCTCTCGCCCTCCGCGCCTTTCACGCTTGCGGACATCTGTCGCCGGTCATCTCATCTCGCTTTCATCCGTCATCCATAGCTTGCCGCGCATGATCAGAATTCGAGCAGCAAGTATCTGGCAGATCCTGCCCCTGGTCGGCCTGGTCCTGGCGGCCGGAGCCTGTACCGGGGCCACTCCCGGGCCCGCCGCGGCACGGGTGTGCGCCGAGACCGCCGCCCCCGCATCCGCGGGCGCGGCCCGGATGGACGGCGGTGACCTGGTGCTGCCGCTGGCCGGCGGCAAGGCGGTCGTCCAGGTCTCCTCGCTGGCGGTCACCGGCCGCCTGACCGGCGGCGGCGCGCTCGCCATGTCCGCCCCCGCGACGGCGCGACTCGGGCCGCCCGGCCCGGTCACCCTCGCTGGTGGTACGGCGAGCTGGTCCTACCCGGAGCATCAGCTGAAGGTCACCGTCAGGAGCGACCGCGGTCGGCTGGTGGTCACCATCCGCGCCGCGCGGGACGGCTCGCTGACCTGGCCGGTGTCTGGGCTGGACCCGGCCGCCACCGCCATCCAGCTCCCGCGGGGGGAGGGGCTGTCGCTCCCGGTGGATGACCCCTGGTGGAACACGAAGGGGCTGGAGGTCGCGGGCTCGGAGTCCGCGCTGACCGGTGGGCTGACGATGCCGTTCTGGGGGCACACCGCCGGCGACCGCGGCGTCAGCTACCTGGTTCCCGACGGCATCGGCACCACCCTGCGGCTGGTGTCGGACGACGGCCGGCTGCACGCCGAGGCCGAGCACGCCTTCTCCGCCCGCGGCGGCACCCGCACGTACACCGTCAGCTTCGCGCTCACCGGCTGCTCGCCGGTCGCCGCCGCACTGGACTACCGGCGCTGGCTGGCCGAGCACGGGCAGCTGGGGTCGCTGCGGGAGAAGATCGCCGCCAATCCCGCGACCGGTCGGCTGCTCGGCGCCTTCCACGCCTACCTGTGGGGCTCGGCACGCGGCGCGGACGCGGTGGCGGAGCTGCGGCGGCTTGAGATCAGCCGTATGTGGCTGGGGTACGCCACCGACGAGCCGATGACCGCGCAGGCGGTCGCCGCGGCCAAGGAGGCCGGCTATCTCGTCAGCCCCTACGACTCGTGGGACAACGCCCAGGACCCGCGCGGCGCCGACACGCGGACCTCGGTATGGCCTGGCCGGATGTACCCGGACGCCTGCATCCGCACCAAGAAGGGGCAGATCCTGCCGGGCTTCCAGGACCGCGGCTGCTACCTCAGCTCCGCGGCGCTGGCCGCGTCCGAGCCCCGGCACGGTTACCTGGCCGGCCGCGTGGACGAGATGACCCGCAACGGCGCCGACAGTTACTTCCTGGATGTGGACGCCGCCGGTGAGTTCTTCGACGACCACAGCGCCGAGCACCCGATGACCAAGGCGCAGGACCGGGACAACCGGCTGGCGCGGATGCGGTACGTGTCGGCCGAGCGCCGGCTGGTGCTGGGCTCGGAGACCGCGGGGAGCTGGGCGAACACGGTGCTGGCCTACAGCCACGGGTCCTCGACCCCAGCGGCCGACCAGCTGTGGCCGCTGGAACGGGATCGTGAGCGGTGGGGCGTGTGGTGGCCGCCTGCGGCGCCCAAGCACTTCTTCCAGCCCGTCCGCCTGCCCGCCGACCTGGCCAAGGCCATGTTCGACCCGGCTTACCGGGTGCCGCTGTACGAGACCGTGCTGCACGACTCGGTGATCAGCCTGGACCGGTGGGAGCTGTCCTACTACAAGCTGCCCGACCAGCAGGTGGACAGGGCGCTGCTGGCGGTGCTGTACAACACGCCGCTCAACTTCGTCTTCGGCCCCGGCACGCTGGGAGAGCACGGCGCGGAGATCGCTGAGCTGCAGCGGTTCTTCGCGCCGCTGCACCAGTCCGCCGGTGCCGAGCCGATGACCGCCTTCCGCTGGGTGACCGCCGACCACCAGGTGCAGCAGACCCGCTTCGGCGACGGGACGCTGACCGTCACCGCGAACTTCGGCGACCAGGAGTACCAGGGTCTCCCGGGCGGCTGCGCCGACGCCCGCCTCCGCGGCGACAGCACTCCCCGCCGGCTGTGTCTGCCACTCTGATCTGGTCATTCGATCGACAACGATCCGATCGTACGGCAGGCACGAGGGAGGGCCGATCATGGCGATCGGCCCTCCCTCAACTGCCGTTGACGTCACCGCGCGGGATACGTGAACACCTTCCTGCTTATCCGCAGTAGCTGATGCCCCACTGGATGTTGTCGGTAATCGCGTTACTCGGCGCCGACGCGTTCCCCGCGGCGTCGACCGCCACGATGGTGACGGTGTTAGGCCCGAAGATCTCCGTGTAAATGATGATTCTGCCCGAGAGGCCCTTGAAGACATCGCTGATGGTGCCGTTGATCCGGATCTCGTACTCCACGGCCGTGGCCGGGGTGACGTCGTCAGTCGCGGCCGTATAGTTCACGAGCAGTTCCTCAGGGCACACACTGGTGCCGAGGCCCCCGGCCTGGGTCAGGGTGGGAGTCGTGGGCGCCACGGTGTCGTTGGCGGCATCGGTGGTCACCGTGACCGGGGCGCTCGCCGCCGACACGTTGCCGCCGCTGTCCACGGCGCGTACGGACAGGTTGTAGGTGGTTCCAGGCTCAAGTTGCCGGACCCATGCCTTGGACACGGTGGTGACCGGGCTTCCGGCCGGCCTGGTGTCGAAGACGTTCGGGCTCGGCGCCCCGTTGACCAGAACCTGGTACTTGATCGGTCCGAAGTCGTCGGTCGAGTTCGTCCAGGTCAGCAGGACCTTGGACGCGGTAACGCCGTCGACGGGGAATCCGTGGACGTTGTTGGCCAGGGCGAGGCCGGAGGGAGCGGAGGGGGCGACGACGTCGGGCTGAGTGGTGACGTTAAGGATGCTGCTCGGCCCGGACACGCGGATGCCGTCCGAGGCATAGACGCGGAAGGCGTACGTTGTCCCTGGGTGTAACCCGTTGATAGTCGTTGATGTGGTCGGATGGTTGACGAGCACGACGGTGTCGAGTCCTGGAGCCCATACCGAATAGGAGACGACTCTGACATTGTCGGTGGAGGGGCTCCAAGTCAGCGTCACCCCGGTTTGCGTCACTTGGGTCGCGCGTAGATTGCCTGGAATGGACGGTGGCTTAGTGTCGGGTGCGGCGACCGCCGGGCTCGTGGCCAGCAGGATCAAACCTGCGGCGACCGCGAGGGACTTCAGGGCTGTGCGCATAAATCCGCCTCTCTCATCATGTCCGCGTATGTGTTACTTCTGCCAGCCCGTTACGGATTCGCCCTCTCGTAACAGATTGGTAACACCACCACAGGGCACCTGATACACGCCTGAACCCTCCGTTGCGGCGCTCCTCCCGTTCCTTGGTGGGCATGATCTGGGACAGTCGGCCGCGTGGCGGGATAGATGGCCTGGTCGTTCCTGGTGTGCGGGGTTCGAGATAGTTCGGGGTGATGTATGGACCTTGCCCTTGGGTGAAGGCGCAGCATCGTGGTGCCGGTTCTTCCGACCGGTGCGAGGAGGGGTGGTGTGGGGCTGCTGACGATCGGGGCGTTCGCCCGGGCCGCGCGGTTGTCGCCGAAGGCGCTACGGCTGTATGACGAGCTGGGACTGCTCCCACCGGCCGCGGTGGACGGGGAGTCGGGGTATCGCTTTTACGATCCGGCCCAGCTGGAGCGAGCCCGGCTGATCGCGTGGCTGCGGCGGCTGGGCATGCCGCTGGCCCGCATCCGCCAGGTGTGCGAGCTCGAGCCCGAGGCCGCGGCCGAGCAGGTCGCCGCCTATCGGGCGCAGATCGTGGCGGAAACCGCCGCGCGCGAACAGCTGGCCACCTTCCTCGTCGACTACCTGTCAGGACGGGGAAGCGCCGTGGACAACACCGAAACCATGATCGGAATCCGGTACGCGGCCCGATCGGATGCGGGGCCGGTCCGCACGAGCAACGAGGACGCCGCCTACGCGGGCGCCCGCCTGCTCGCGGTGGCCGACGGAACGCGCGGTCCCGGCGGGAATCTCGCCAGCGCGGCCGCCATCGACGCGCTCAAACCGCTGGAGGCGCTGGAGACCCTGAACTCGACGGCCATGCCCGCCGGTGACCTGCTCGGCGCGCTCGCCGACGCCGTCAACCAGGCGGACAAGGTCATCCAGGTCATCGCCGAGGCAACACCCACGGGTGAGGCGGTCACGACGCTGACCGCGATGTTGTGGTCGGGCTCCCGGCTCGCGCTGGTGCACATCGGCGACACCCGGGCATACCTGGTGCGCGACGGTGAGCTCTTCCAGATCACCCACGATCACACCTACGTGCAGTCGCTGGTCGACGACGGCCGCCTCAGCCCGGCGGAGGCCGCCTCGCATCCGCAACGTTCGCTGCTGGTCCGCGCGCTCACCGGCACCGGCGGGCCGCAACCCGACCTGTCCGTGCACACGGCCGAACCCGGCGACCGCTACCTGCTGTGCTCAGACGGGCTGTCCACTGTCGTCGCGACCGAGTCCCTGCGGCGTGTGCTGACCGGCACGACGGACCCCGAGCAGGTCCTCGACGAGCTGGTCGGACTGGCCTACGCCGCGGGTGCGCCGGACAACATCGCCTGCGTGGTAGCCGACGTGGTGACCCTCTGACATCGCGCAGCAGCGCGAACCACATCCTGATCTGGACGTCGCGGCCGATGCGCTGACCCGACTCCAGATCGTGGCGGCGAGACCTGCCTGCGAGAAAACATGGTGCCCCAGTGACCTACACAGTGGACCGGCGTCCCCTGGAGATCCCTGCCTTCCGGCGGTTGTGGGCCGCTTCGGTGGTCGGCGCGGTCGGCGGCTCGTTCAGCGTTGTCGCGGTGCCGACCCAGCTGTTCACGATGACCGGCTCATCCGCGACCGTCGGTGCGGCGGCCGCGGTGTCGTTCGGTGCCCTGGCCGTCGCCTCCTTATGGGGCGGGGCCCTCGCCGACATGGTGGACCGCAGGCGGCTGCTCCTAGCCGCGCACGGCGGTCTCGCCCTGACCTACCTGGCGCTGTGGGCTCAGACGGCATGGGGCGGACGCTCGGTCCCCGTCCTGCTGGCGCTGGTGGCATGCCAGGGCCTGACCTTCGGGGCGATCATGGTGACGATGGGTGCCGCGGTGCCCCGGGTCGTACCCACCGACCTGCTGACCGCGGCCAACAGCCTGAGTTCGCTCGTCAGGTACGGCGGATCGATCGTGGGCCCGCTCCTGGCGGGAGTACTGATTCCGGTCGCCGGGCTCGGCACGCTCTACCTGTTCGACGCCGTGGCATTGCTGGCCGTGCTGTGGGCGGTCGCCAAGCTGCCGCCGATCCCACCGAAACCCCGCCCGGCCACGACATCGACCGGCCAGCGCCCGCCTGTGCTCGGCCGCCCGGCCACGGCGCCGGGGGACCGGCGTCCGTCCACGTTCGGGCACGTGCTGGCCGGATTCCGCTACCTGCTCACCAGCCGGGTTCTGGTCGCCGTGCTGGCGGTGGACCTGGCCGCGATGGTCTTCGGGATGCCCATCGCGCTCCTCCCCGAACTGGCGGAACGCACCTACGGCGGCCCGGCCGGAGGAGGTGTCGAGCTGGGCCTGCTCTACGCCGCGTACCCAGCCGGGGTCTTCGCGGCCGGGCTGATGTCGGGAACGTTCACGCGCGCCCGCCGTCACGGCGCCCTGATGGCGTCCGCCGCCGCCGTCTGGGGCGGGACCGTCGTGGTCCTCGGCCTCGCGCCGCACCTGTGGCTCGCGCTCGCGGCGCTGACGCTCGGCGGCGCGGTCAACTTCGTGCTCAGCACCTTCCGCAACGCCATCTCCCAGGCGTACACCGACGACGCCCTGCGCGGCCGGATCCAAGGCTCCCTCACCGTCGTGCTCCAGGGCGGCCCGCAACTCGCCCACCTGCTGCACGGGGCCGCCGCCTCGGCATTCGGCCCCCAGCTGACGATCTGCGCCGGCGGCCTGCTCACCGTGACGACCGTCACCGCGATCGTACGGCTGTCGCCTCACCTGTGGCACTACACCGCCGACGACGCGCATGGCCGTTGAGATGCGGAAGTTAGGCGCGAGCGGTTTCCTCTTCCGGGGCAGGGCCCAGGAGTTCGGCGTCGGCCGCCTCGATGGCCTTCTCGCGGTGGTGCTCGCGGGCCGAGTAGGCGACCGCCGCCGCCCACAGCGCCGCGATGGTGACGTACGCCACGGTCTGGACGCCGCCGGGCGCGTCCACCCATTCACCGCGCAGCAGCGTACGCACGTTGGTCAGGACAATAACGCCGCCCACCGCCGAGCCGAGGATGCGCGGTGGGATGTGGCGGACCAGCCAGGCCGCGATCGGGGCGGCGATCACGCCGCCGAGCAGGAGCACGCCGACCCAGGCGAAGTCGATGTTCTCCGAGCCGAGGCCGGCCAGGAAGCCGGCGCTGGCCGCGATGGCGACCAGGAACTCGCTGGCGTCGATGGAGCCGATCACCTTGCGCGGCGGGATCCGGCCGCTGGCCAGGATGGCGGGCGTGCCGACCGGGCCCCAGCCACCGCCGCCGGTCGCGTCCACGAAACCCGCCACCAGGCCGAGCGGGGCCAGGAACCGTTTGCGCAGCGGCTTGCCCAGGTTGCCGCGGGGCAGGCCGTACGCGGTGAAGCGGATCAGGACGTAAAGCCCCAGGGACAGCAGGATGATCGACATGATCGGGGCGGCGAACTCGGTGGACAGGCTGGACAGGAAGGTGGCCCCGGCGAAGGCGCCGAGCGCGCCCGGAACGCCGATCTTGCCGACGACCTTCCAGTCGATGTTGCCGAACCGCCAGTGCGCCAGGCCCGAGGCGAGCGTGGTGCCGATCTCGGCCAGGTGCACGGTGGCCGAGGTGGCCGCCGCGCCGGTGCCCGCGGCGAGCAGGAGCGTGGTCGAGGTGACGCCGTAGGCCATGCCGAGGCTGCCGTCGACGAGTTGAGCGGCGAAGCCGACCAGCCCGAGCAGGATGAGCGACCGCACCGCATCACCTTTCCAATAATTCCTACTTTCCCGATGGTAATTATTGTTTACAGGCCCATATGCCCGTCAAGGCCCGTCTCAAATTCGCGTGTTGCGGAGCCGAACTGTCGGTGACGGAGCGTAGCGTGCCATGCAGACACCGAGAGGAGCAGGACATGCTGCGGGGGCTCGCCACGATCAGTTTCTTTACCGACGACATGCCGGCGGCGGTCGACTGGTATGCCGAACTCCTGGGCCTGGAGCCGTGGTTCACCCGGCCGGGCCCCGATGGGCGGCCCGCCTACGTGGAGTTCCGGATCGGCGACCATCAGCAGGAACTGGGCCTCATCGACCGCCGCTACTCACCGCACGGCCAGCTCAGCGGCCCGGGCGGCGCGGTCGCCTACTGGCACGTGGACAATCTGGACGCCGCCTGCGAGCGGCTGCTGGCCATGGGCGCCAAGGAACACGAACCCAGGACCGAACGGCACCAGGGGTTCGTGACCGCGTCGTTCGTCGACCCGTTCGGCAACATCCTGGGCGTCATGATCAATCCGCACTACCTGGACATGCTCAGGTGAGGTGGGCGCCGAGCGCGGCGAGGAACTCGGCCGGCTTCTCCAGGTGCGGGCTGTGGCCGCAGTCGTCCAGGACGACCTCGCGGTAGTTGCCGTAGGCGGTGAGGGCGGCCCTGGTCTGGGTGATCATCGGCTGGCCGGGCGTGCCGGGGGAGCCGGGGATGACGCCGAGCACGCCCAGGTGGGCCAGGTCGAACAGCGAGGTGTCGGAGACGATCACGTCGTCGGCGCCGCGGATCCACAGGATGGGCGGCTTGGGGTCGATCTCGGCGAGATCCAGGCGGAAGTGGGTGGGCGCGAGGCAGTTCAGGACGCCGCGCGTGCCGGGGGCCAGGCCTGGCCACGCGGTGGAGGTGGCGGCGTCGCCCGGGTAGTGGCCCTCGCCGACCCGCGTGGTCAGCATCGAGTCGACGTAGAAGTCCTCGTCCTCGATGACCGTGCCCGGCTTGACGTAGGCGGTGCGGAAGACGTTGCGGGGAGCCAGCGGGGACTCGTCCGACCGGTCGCCCTCGGCCAGCAGCTTGACGAAGTCGGGGTTGGCGCCGCCCGCGCCGGACCCGGTCCCGTCGGCGTGGGTCAGCGCGCCGTCCGCTCCCTCGGTGCCGCCGAACCCGTACGGCGAGACGGGATTGACCAGCGTCACACTCGCCACCACCCCCGGCCGATCCCGCAGCGCCTGCAGGACGACCCCGCCCCCCATGCTCCAGCCGACCAGGTGCACCCGGTCCAGCGCCAGCGCGTCGATCAGCGCCAGCACGTCGTCGGAGTAGTCCCGCAACCCCCGGGTGGCGTCGACCGGCTCGGGATCGGTCTCCCCGAATCCACGCAGATCCACCGCTAGCGGCCGGTGCGTGCCGGCCAGCGCGCGCAGCGCGTCCCGCCAGAAGGCGCTCGAGGACACGTTGCCGTGCACGAACAGCACGGCCTCACCCTCCGCTCCGGGCACGGTCAGGACGTTCTGGGTCAGGCGGGACGTGGCGATCCGCTCGTTTTTCATGCCACCGGCTCCTTTGTCGCGTGGGTTGGCTCACCGTACGCAGCGGACCGCCGCCGCGACTATGGCGATTCGGTACATACCTCACGCACCTGCCATGGGGTCAGGGGCCATCCCGCAGGCGGTGCAGGCGCAGCGCCAGCTGGATCTCCAGGGCGCGCTCCGGCTCCTGCCAGCCGGCGCCCAGCAGCTGGCCGATCCGGTCCAGGCGCTGGGTGACGGTGTTGACGTGGATGTGCAACGTCTCGGCCGTACGGGACAGGGAGCCGCCGGAGCCGAAGTAGGCGGCCAGGGTCGCGCGCAGCTGGGTGCCGCGGCGGGCGTCGTAGTCGACGACCGGGCCGATCGTGCCGGCCAGGAACGCGGGCACGTCGCGGCCCTCGCCGATGAGCAGGCCGACGAAGCCCAGTTCGGCCGCGCTGGCGCCGTCCCCGCCCCGGCCCAGCGCCCGTAGCGCGTCCGCGCACCGCTGGGCTTCCTGGTACGCCTCCGACAGCGGCCCGCCGAGCACCGCCGCCGCTCCCGCGGTGGCCGGATGGCCGAGCGAGGCGGTCAGCTCGGCGGCGGCGCGGCGCGCCAGGACGCCGGGTTTGTCGCCCGGCAGCAGCAGGATGACCTCGTGCCCGCGGGCGGCGGCCAGCCCGTGGGCGAGCGCCGCCTGCGCCGAGGCCCAGAACGCGGCGCGTTCCCGCTGGCCGTCGTGGCGGGCGACGACCAGGACGTGCGGTTCGTCCAGGTGCACGCCGAGGCGGCGGGCCCGGTCGTGCAGCCCGTCGAGTTCTGGCCGGAAGACGAGGTCGTCCAGCAGCTCGCCGCGTACCCGGCCTTCGGCGTCGGCGACGCTGCGGCGGAACAGCAGCAGCAGCGCGGTGACCTGCGCGGCCCGTTCCAGGATGCGCTGGTCGGTGTCGGTCGGCCGGGCCGCGGTGCGCAGCACCAGCGTGCACAGCGGGGCCGCGCCCACGTCCACCGAGGCCACGAACACCTCGCCGCGCCGGACCGTCCGGCCGAGCGCGCGGGACGAGCGCGCCGCCTCCGACACGCCCGCGTCCAGGTCGGCCGCGTCCCCCACCAGCGGCCGCCCCTCCTCGTCGAGCACGGTCAGCCGCCCGCCCAGCACCTCGGTGACGACCGCCGCCACATCCTCCACGCCGCCGCCGCGCAGCACCAGGCCGGTCATCCGGTCGTGCGCGGCCGCGGCCCGCTCGATCGCGTCGCTGTGCGCCCGGATGAGCGTGTTGGCCTCGCTCAGCTCGGTCAGCGCGGCCCGCGTCTCCTCCAGCAGCCGCGCCGTGTCGATCGCCACCGCCGCGTGCGCGGCCAGCGAGGACAGCAGCGCGACCTCTTCGGGCGCGAACGGCCGCGCGCTCCGGTTGGCCGCGAACAGCACCCCGATGACCTGCGCCCCCAGCCGCAGCGGCACCCCGAGAATGGCGACGAGCCCCTCCTCGTGCACCGCGTCGTCGATGGTGACGGTGTGCCGGAACCGCTCGTCGGCGAAATAGTCCGCCGTGTTGTACGGCACGCCCGACTGCGCCACCAGCCCGCCGAGCCCCGCCCCCATCGCCAGCCGCAACCCGCGGAACCGCGCGGCCGAGGACCCGTCGGTCACCCGCATGAACGTGTCCCCCCGCTCGGGGTCGTTCAGCGTCATGTACGCGACGTCGGTGCCCAGCAGCTGCCGGGCCCGCCGCACGATCGCCGCCAGCACCGCGTCCAGATCCCGCAACCCCGCGAGGTCCCCCGCCGTGTCGAACAGCGCCGACAGCTCCGCCTCCCGCTTGGCCCGCCGCCGCAACATGCCCCGCACCCGCAGGGCCGCGACCTTGTCCCGCTCCAGCCGCTCCAGCGTCTCCGCCCCGGCCCCCTCGGCCCGCGCCCGCAGCACCGGCCCCTCGAACTCGACGGCCGAGGCTTCCCGTACGAGCAGCTCCAGGAACACGTCCATGTCAGGCGCTTCGGCGAGCCACGGGCGGGTTGGTACGGATCTGCTGGATGCGCTGCTTCGTCAACCCAAGCAGCTCGCCGATATCAGCGTCGGACAGCCCGAGCCCGGCGAGCTGGTCCACGCGCGCCTTGGCCGTCCTGCTGTAATCCTCGGCGATCGCCGCCGCTTCCCGCTGCAGCCGCGCGAACGCCCGCAGATCCTCCTCGGTGAGACCCGGCAGGGTGTAATGGAAGACCGGAACGGGCAGCTGATCGCGATCACCGAACAGGAAGGGCAACCCTTCGGCGATGTCCGCCTGGAGCTCCTTGAGGGAGTGCGCGGACATGCCGCCCGCCACCCCGGACAGCACGGCCAGCCACAAACTGCCCGTTTTAGAAACATGAACATCAACATGCGGCTCGTGGGTCGTCATCAGTCCTCCAGCCAGTCTTCGCCGAACAAGGGCGCCAGACCGCGTTCGAGGGCTTCCACCAGAGATGGCGTCTCGCCCGGATAAAGTGGCACGGCGGCACGGGCTGCGACACGGCCCTGAGCGTCCCACAACAGCAGGAATCGCTGGCGTTTGGTCGATTCGGCCCAGTCACAGCGCAGCCCATGGGCACGGGCCAGCCCGACAATCCGATCCCGGATGGCCGCGTAGTCGTCTCGTTCCACCACACCCGGCAAGCTATATCTCTTGCCTCACACCGGCAACACCACTTGTCGATTCGGCATCGACCGGCGGCGGAATCACGATCGTGGACGACATCCGCAGTCTGGACCGTTAACGGGCTACCCCGAAGCCTGACATCGCATCCCAAGGGACGGCTGACCATAGTTTGACCGGCGCTGCCCAGGTCCGGTTGACGAGAGCCCAGTCCGGGTTGTCCCCGCTAAGCGTGATCGTGGCGAGCAAGTCACAGCCCCAGATGCCGTGTTCGCAGTCAGGGTCAGCTTCGATCACCGACTCTGCGATGAAGGCAACACCCACATGGACCTCGAGCGTCAGCCAATCGGCGACAGCTTGGCCTGCGGAACACCGCCACCTCATCGACATTTGGACCCAGCCATTCACCTAACAACGGATCGCCAGAGGTGAGCAACTCATCAAGCAGACGCTCCAGCGAGACCTGGGCGACCTCCTCACCTGCCCTGCCGAAGAAGCTAAGCCGATAAGCCACCGAGAAAGCACCTCTGGTCGGTCGTCATCATCGGTCGAGCCGGTGGGCTACCAACGCTCCAGATCCCCATCCGGTTGATCCGCGCCGCAGCTCATGTGCGTGCTATCAGCCGATTATCACGTAAGTCTCCGGGAAATCAGCGGTCATGGGTTATCTCTCCCGGTGTGTCGTGACCTGCCGTACGGGTGGGGGCTGGCGTAGTTCTATAACTACTGTGCGTTAACGCTTCGGGGGTTCTCATGCTCGACACCGTGGCCGCCGCGATCGAAGAGATCGCCGCGGGGCGTCCCGTTCTGGTCATCGACGATGAGGACCGGGAGAACGAGGGGGATCTGATCGCAGCCGGGTCGCTGATGACGCCGGTGCTGATGGCGTTCCTGATCCGGCATAGCGGTGGCATCGTGTGCGCGGCCATGGAGGGGCCCGACCTGGACCGGCTGCATCTGCCGCCCATGGTCGCCCTCAACGAGGACCCCCGGGTCGGCGCGTTCACCGTCTCGGTGGACGCCGCCGACGGCACCACCGGCATCTCGGCGGCCAGCCGCGCCAACACCCTGCGCCTGCTGGCCGACCCGGGCACCGGCCCGCGCCAGCTGCAGCGCCCCGGCCACGTCTTCCCGCTCCGCGCCGACGAGGGCGGCCTCGCCGCCCGCCAGGGCCACACCGAAGCCGGCATCGAGCTGGTACGGCTGGCCGGGCTGCCTCCCGTGGCCGCGCTCACCGAGGTGTTCAACCCGGACGGCACCCTGGCCCGCCTGCCCGAGCTGCGGGTCTTCGCCGACGAGCACGGCCTGGCGCTGATCTCGATCGAGCAGTTGATGGCCCACCGCGCGGCCGTCCCAGCCGGGGTGTGACCCAGGTGCGCGCCGTCGTCTTCGACCTCGACGACACCCTGGTCGCCAGCGGCCACGTCTGGGACCGGATCTGGCGCGACTACCTCGCCCGCAACGGCGGCCGGGACGGCGACGTCGGCGCCCTGGTCGGCAGCGGCGACTGGGCCGCCGTCCTGGCCGACGCCTGCGGCACCGACCCCGCCCAGGTGCACGCCGAATGCACCGAGGCCGCCCTCGCCGCCCTGAACGAGGGCAGGATCGCCCTGCTGGAGGGCGCCTACCAGCTCCTCACCGCCGCCGCCCTGTGGGTCCCGGTGGCGGTGGCCTCGGCGGCGCCGCACCGCTACGTGCACGCCGCCGTCACCGCCCTCGGCCTCACCGGCCATGTCACGGCCGTCATCGCCGACGAGGACGTGCTGGCCTCCAAACCGGAACCCGACGCCTACTTGCTGGCCGCCGAACTCCTCGGCCTGCCTCCGGCCGAATGCCTGGCGGTCGAGGACTCCACCGCCGGCATCCGCGCCGCCCACGCCGCCGGCATGACGGTCCTGGCCATCCCCAACCGGCTCCGCCCGCCCACCCTCGGCACCCTCACCCTCGCCGCCCACCAGGCCGGTACGGCGACCGCCGCCATTCCCGTCCTCACCCGCATCATCGCCCACGGCGAAGTGAGCGTGTGACCCGATTCGACGTATCGTTATCGCGCGAGGGGAGGCAACTCGTCCAGCCAGGCGGTCCTGATCCGGCGCAGCGCCGCGTTGGCCTGGTGATCGGCGGTGCCGATGATGCTTGCCGCCCTGGCCAGCGCGGTGAAACCCTTGTCTGCCTCGATCCGCTTGATCCGCTCGGTGGTCAGATCCGCGGAGAACATGCCGAGAACGGTGTCGAGGAAGAGCAGCCGGTTGGCGATGGTGATGGCGATCCCGTCTCCGGGCGGCAGCGCGCCCGCCTGCTCGCCGAGCTCGCGCAGCGTGCCGTGCTTGGCTATCTCCTCGCCGGGAAAGAGGCCGAGCAGTTCGGGCGGCACGCTGCTGTCGCTGCAGTTGGCGATCCGGGCCAGCTCGCGTTCGACCAGCCGTTTGGCGGTGGTGGCCACTTCCTCCTCCGGGGGTCTCTTGGGGGACAGGATCGCCGCCCGGGCGATGCGTAGGAGGTCGCGGGGGATGCCGCCGGCCAGGGCGTTGAACAATCCGATGAACACCACGGGCACGTCGATGACCCGGGAGTCCAGCAGCAGGGCCGCATCTTCGTGACAGAGCGGCTCGACCCGGATCACCTCGTCGATCGCGCTGTCGAACACGTCGCGTCCGCCCACCGGGAGCAGGTCAGCGGCACGGAGAGCCTCGTCGGAGACCGACAGGACGAATAGGCAGCCGGGCACGTCGAAGATCACTTTGATTTCGTTGAGAAAATCCTGCGCCGCCGTCGGCGGCTGGATGCGGTCAAGCTCGTCGATGCCGATCACCAGCCGCTTGCCGATGGCCTGCCCGATCCCGGCCAGGAACTCCAGGAACCTCCTCAGCTCGTGCACGATCTCGGGGTAGGTGAGCGGCTGGCGCGCTCTGCTCCTGCCTCGCGTGAACGACAGGCCCACGACGGGGATGACCAGAGAGGCCTCCGCAGTGCGCGTCTGCAGGTGCCAGATCTGCCGCAGGTGCTGGTCGGCCTGCCTGCGCAGCTGTCTCGGCCCATCCTCCAGCACCCATTTGCACACCTCGGCGAACAGGTGCAGGGCGAAGTCGCGCCGCTCGTAGTGCGTCGGCGCGACCACCACCAGGCCCAGCCGCCCGGGATCCCGGCAGAAGGCCGTCAGGATCTCGGTCTTACCCACGCCGCGCGGCCCGGACAACGCCACACTCCCGTCGTGCATTCCCGCACTCACAGTGGCCAGAGCCCGCTCGGCCGGAGTCTCGACGTGCCCTTTGCCACGCGCTCGCCGCAGACTGTCGGTGCCATCCACCGACAGTTTCATGGAGTATGACCGGGCGGCCTCCTTCATCACCTCCTGGCGTAACCGCTGGGTGAGCAAGTCCTTCATTTTCTTCACCCACTCCTGCCGGGCGATCTGGGCCTGCTCGCGCTCCCTGGCCGCGGCTCGTGGCCTGGCCAGCGCCAGCCACCAGCACTTGACCGGGGCGGTGAACCACACTCCCCACACGCTTCCCGCCAGCAGAGCGCCGAGCGCTCCCCAGACGCCGATCGCCCCTATGGCCAGGTACCCGAGCCGAACCGTCGTGGCCAGCGCGATGACCGCCGCCGCGGCCACGTACGCCCCGGCCGGCGGGGAGCCGTCACCGGCCCCGCGCGGGGCCAGCAGCCAGGCCAGGAAGAAGATCCCGGTGGTGGAGATCAGCAGCAGGCCCAGTGCGGGAAGAGCCGCGAGGACCGCTTCCAGCGACAGCGGGCCGACATCGGGGTAAGAGCCGACGGGTCCCTGTCGTGCGATGGTCCAGCCGTGCAGGAGGAAGGTCAGCCCGGCGACCAGTAGGCAGGCGGTCAGGTCGGCGAGACGGAGAAGGCGGAGCTGCGGCCCATTCTTTGGCGTCCGGACCGCAGCCTGCCGGAATTGGTCGAACTGGCTGATCTGGTCCGCACGAAAACTGGCCGCCTTGCGCTTCAAGTTGTTCTCATTCGGCTGAACGCCTAGTCTTTCGGCTTCGCCCAGCATGGACTTCAGTGCCTCCGCGCGCGCCTCCTCGAAGACTTCGGCGGCGATGTCGGCGGTCCGCAGCCAGGCGAAGGGTTCACCTGCCACGGGCGGGGACCTCGTATTGTTCGAAACCCTTGGGGAACGTGGTCTTGGCCGTGCCGAGTTCGCGCAGCGGGATGATCCGTCCGGCCGCTCTTCTTCCGGCGTCGCTCGGGAAGACGAGCCTGCCGGACGCACCGCGCACCGGGTAGGCGAGCACCAGGTTGGGGAACTCGCCCGCCACCCCGGCGGCCTCGATCGGCTGGTCCTGAGGCACGCCCATGGCGGAGAGCCGGATCGCCATGGCGGCGGAGGCGAACGCGTCATGGTGGGCGATCGCAAGGCCGTCAGCCAGTCCTTGGGGGTCGTATCCAAGCCGCTTGTAGGCGTCGGTGAACGCCTCGAAATCCGGCGGCGCGTCGGCGGGGTCCGCCGCCCACCCGGGTGGGTCGGACGAGGAGGCGTAGAAGACCTTGATGTTGCCGCTCGCGAGCTCGCTTGAGCTGTCCCGGGCCGACTCGAACCCGGTGGCACTCGCGAGCACGGTCAGCGGGACCTTCTTGCACTCGCGGTCTTTCAGCGCTTCGGCGAAGAATCGGAAGTCCGCCACGCGACCGGCGTAGAACACGGTGTCCAGGGGCTTGTCGCGGGCATTCGCCGCATTGCAGATGTTGGTGACCACCTGCGCGTAAAGGTTGGGTTGGGCCGGTTGGTCGACCGTGCCGCCGGAGTACCACAAGTCAGAAAATTCGAGGTATGGGGCGAGCTCATTCTTGAACGCCTCGCCCAACGTCGAGGTGTACGGGTCCTTGTTCCGGTCGCGGACGATGATGCCGGAGCGCAGATCCTTGCGCGCGTCGAGGAAGTGCCGCAACGCTTTCGCGTACTGGATGTTGCTGGGCGACACGCTCCACAGGTTCGATCTTCCGGTCAGCGTGTCGGCCGAGGTGATCGCGCTGACCATCGGGATGCCCCGTTCGGCGAGCTTCTCGGCCATGGTCCCGGTGTTGGGCACGCTCGATCCCAGCCCCACCACCGCCACCACCGGATGCTCCGGCTCTGACGCCTCCATCACTTTGTCGACGAAGTCGTCGTCGGCCAACTGCCTGCTGCCCTGGTTGGCCAGGAGCAGCTGCAGTTGCACTCGCTTGGAGTCGCCGAAGATCGTGGATGTGTTCGCGCGGATCAGCGCGGTGTAGGTGCCTTCGAGCGCGTGCAGGATGTGCTCCAGCGGGATCGCCGAAGCCCGTCCCTTGGAGACGGTCAACGGCATCAGCAGGACGACCTTGACGTAGTGCGGCATATCCGCGTTCTGCGCGACCCGCTTGTTCTCCTCCTGGATCTTCCGCTGAAGGCGGTTGATCTTCTGCCTGACCTGGTCGTTCTCTTGGGGGTCCGGGTTGAACAGGTCGCCGCCGTCGGTGATGCCGACCAGTTCCTCGTGCGGCGAATCGGTCACCCACAACGGCCCGGACGACGAGACGATCTCCAGGACGATCAGGGACCCCGCCACCGCGACAGCGAGAAACGCCACCGCCAAAATCCTAATTCTCCGCATTTGCCCGCTTTCCCCGGGTCTGAGATGACGGGAGCCCATTGTGGCTTACGACCGGTGGTCGTGTCGGCCCTTTCCAACGATCCGGGGCCGGCCGCTTTGAATCAGCCGGGGAACGGACCCGGCGGCTACGTCGACCAGACCGTGACTCGCAGAAACTCCAGGAAAGGCATGGTGATCAGGAGCACGCACACCAAGATCTGTAAAGAGAAGCAGAGGATTATCGGCCTCATGCCTATCCCCGGTCCCGTGCCTCTTCTCGCCAGCGACCACAGCGCGATGAGGGTGACCACGGAGAATATCAATGGCGCGAGCGGAGCGGCCGCCAGCATCGCCACGTTTGCCCCGTCCTCCGACATCAGTCCGAAGGAAGGAGTGCGCATCGTGTTCCAGAGACCCTCTACTTGCAGGCCTTTCTCCCTGGCCAGCGGCACTACCGTGACGATGCAGGCATAGTACTGGGCGAGCATGAAGTAATAATATCCGCCAAGAAAGGAATAGAATATACTTGCCCCGATGAATATATGACTCGGTGGGGGCAGCCGGTGCGATCCCGTGGCTTGCCTCAGCTCATAAACGGCCGCGAATATAGCGAAAGTCGCCGTTAAGAAGAATCCGAGCAGATTCGAAACGAGCAACACCTCCAGGTGATTCGCGCGGCCCAGCAGAGGGGTTATCGGATCGAGCGGGGGAGTAGGAGACACCGGGAGCTCCCAATATTCGGGCAATGCGTCGCGTTGGGATGCGAACATATCACCACGAGATGTCATGAATAGCACCTACTACTATCCGGACGGCCAAATCTGGAGCTTCCGGACATTTCTAAACCAATAACGCTCTTCGGGGATCCTGCCAGGTGAACCCGGCCGGGGACGTTTCCCAGGGCAGAGCGGGCACCGGGTTCTCCAAAGGACCGCGTTAGCCGGTTCGTGAGGACAAGGTGGCTGGCGGGTGCTGGTGTGGCTACCGTGGCCCGCATGAGCGGACCGGTGGGCGTGCTGATCGTGGATGAGGATCCGCGGTCGCGGGCGGGGCTGCGGTTGGTGCTGGGGGCCGCGGCGGATCTGCGCGTGGTGGGGGAGGCGGGCGACGGGGCGCAGCTCGTGCCGATGGTGGAGCGTCATGATCCGGATGTGGTGCTGATGGACATCTGGATGTCGGCCTGGGATGGGCTGGCCGCGATCGTGGTGTTGCGGGAGCGGCCGGATCCGCCGGAGGTGATCGTGTTGAGCGCGGCCGACGCCGATGAGCGGGTGTTGCGGGCGCTGCGGGCGGGGGCGGCCGGGTTCCTGCGTAAGGACACCCCGGCGGCGGAGGTGGTGAGCGCGGTCCGCCGGGTGGCGCGGGGGCAGCCGGTGCTGTCCCCGGCGGTCGCCCGGCGGCTGGTCGCGCGGGTCTCCGACTCCGATCGTGATCGGCGGCGGGCGGTGGCCCGGGCCGGACTGGCCTCGCTGACCGCGCGGGAGCACGCGGTCGCGGTGGCCGTCGGTCAGGGGCGCGGCGACGAGGAGATCGGAGTGCTGCTGTTCTTGAGCGTGGCGCAGGTCGAGGCGTACGTGGCGAGCGTTCTGGCCCGGCTGGGGCTCAACAACCGGGTCCAGATCACGCTGCTGGTGCACGACGCGGGCCTGCTGGACGGTCAGGGCTGAGCGCGCTCGTAGCGGTGCAGCACGAGGGCGTCGTCCATCGTCCTGGTCTCCAGGAGCCGCAGCTTGAGGCGGTCCTTCACCCCGGCCAGCACCGGGGTGCCGCCGGTGAGCAGGACGGGGTGGACGACGATCAGGTACTCGTCGATGAGCCCGAGTTCGGTCAGGCTGGAGGCCAGGCCGGTGCCGCCGGTGAGCAGCAGGTTCTTGCCGGGCTCCCGCTTGAGCGCGGTGATCTTCTCGGCCAGGCCGGTCCCGTTGATCACGCGCGTGTCCCAGCCGGCCTCGGTCAGGGTGTTGGAGACGACGATCTTCGGGGTGCGGCGCCAGATCGGGGCGAAGGCGATGTTGTGCGGGTGGTCGGAGACGGTGTCGGCGGTCGGCCAGTGGCTCGCCATCACCTGGTAGACCAGCCGCCCGTAGAGGAAGGTGTCCACGTCCTGGGTCATGCTCATCGAGTACGCCGACAGCTCAGGACCCATGAGCGGCCAGTCGAAGGCGCCGCCGGGGCCCTCGAAGAATCCGTCGACGGAGGTGTGAACAAAGTAGATGATCTTCCGCATGGTGTGCTCCTTAGCCGTGGATGTTCGTCCCACCTGGGTCGGAGCCGTCACCGCCGTCTCTACATCCGGCCGGAAGAAATTTTTTAATCGCGGGTCATGATGGAGTCGTAGCCGCCTCCGCCCGGGTAGACCCAGGCGCCCGCCATCGTGTCGCCGTCGAACTCGCCTTTGAAGTAGGCGGGCGAGCCGGGTTCCCCGGCCCAGATCGTCAGGGTGTCGCCGTCGAGTTCGTACACGTAGTCGAAGGTGTTGCCCTGGTCGTCGTAGTAGCGCGACCTGATGTCCCGGCCGGGCTGCTCGGCGCCGAACGGGCACTCCCGGCCGATGATCTCCAGGCCGGTGACGGGCTGGCCGAACTGCTCCAGGCGCACGTCCTGGGCGAGGAAGAAGCCGCCCTCCAGCCACCGGTAGGTGACCGTGCCGGTCGCGCCGCCGGTCACCGTCCAGGTGCCGACCAGCCGGTCCAGGGCGCGCAGGGCGGCGTCGGGCGTGCGGGTCTCGTTGGAGTACGTCATGATCTGTCCCTTGTCTCGCGGTGTGCTTCACCCCACCGGCGCGAGACGGGGCCTAGCCGCCGCCAGACGCGGCCTAGCCGTGGCGGGCGCCGCTGATGGGCGCCCGCCACGGGTCGCCTAGTCCTCCTGCAGTACGGACAGGATGTTGCCGGCCGGGTCCTTGAACCAGGCGATGAGCGGGCCGCCCCGCCGGAAGACGCCGTCCTCGTCGACGCCTTCGTAGGTTTCGAAGGTGATGCCGCGCGCCCTCAGGTCCGCCATCGCGGATTCGATGTCCGGGACCGGGAAGTTGAGGATGGTGAACGTCGCGGGCGTGTGCTGATCGCCCTTCGGGTAGACGAGGGTGTCCCGGTCCCCGGCCAGGTGCAGGAACAGCAGGCCGTTGCGCTCGCTGACGTTGAGCCCGAGCGTCTCGCCGTAGAACTTCCTGGCCTCGGCGATGTCGTCCACGGAGAACCCGCTGAACGCCTTGGTGTTCTCGAACATGATGTTCCCTCCTGCTCTCGGTCTGTTTCTCGATGGAGACGTAGAAACCAACGAGCCGGTTTCGACATGGTGGGTGTGGAAATGCCGCTACCCAGGAAGACACCGATGAAATATCTGATCCTGATCTACACTAACCCGGCCACCCGCGAGGTCTGGGACGCTCTTCCCGAGGCCCAGCGCGAGGCCGGCTACCAGGCCCATCTGGCTTTCCGGGAGAGCCTGGCCGACTCCGGCGAGCTGATCGTGGCCGAGGCGCTGGCCGATCCGGCCACCGCGCGGCGGGTGACCGCGACCGGGGGCCGGACGAGCACCGCCGACGGCCCGTTCGCGGAGGCGAAGGAGCTGCTGGCCGGTTTCTACCTGATCGAATGCGAGAGCCTGGAGCGGGCGATCGAGCACGGCTCGCGGGTCCCGGAGGCGGAATTCGGCCTGGTCGAAGTACGCCCGATCCTGAACCTGCACGCGCGATGAGCCCATCGAGCCCATCGGAGAGCCTTTCGAGTGCTTCGTCCCGGTCTTCCGGCGTCGAAGGGCTGCTCCGCGCGCTCGCGCCGCAGGCGCTCGGCGCCCTTGTCCGCCGGTACGGCGGCTTCGACACCTGCGAGGACGCGGTCCAGGAGGCCCTGCTGGCGGCGGCCGTGCAGTGGCCGCGCGATGGAATCCCCGCCAATCCGAAAGGCTGGCTGATCACGGTCGCCTCCCGCCGCCGGATCGAGCTGTGGCGGGAGGACTCGGCCCGGCGCCGGCGCGAGGAGAGCGCCGCCGCGCTGACCCCGCCGGATCCCGATCCCGCGCCCGCCGCCGACGACACCCTCACCCTCCTGCTGCTGTGCTGCCATCCCTCGCTCACCCCGACCTCCCAGGTCGCCCTGACCCTGCGCGCCGTGGGCGGGCTGACCACCGGCGAGATCGCCCGCGCCCTGCTCGTGCCGGAAGCCACGGTCGGCCAGCGCATCAGCCGCGCCAAGCAGCGCATCAAAACCAGCGGCGCCGAATTCCGCCTGCCCCCCGAGGCCGAACGCACCGCCCGCCTCGACGCGGTCATGGAAGTGCTCTACCTGATCTTCAACGAGGGCTACACCGCCAGCTCGGGCCCCGACCTGAGCCGCGCCGACCTCACCGCCGAGGCCATCCGCCTCACCCGCCAGCTGCGCGACCTCCTCCCCGGCCACGGCGAGGCCGCCGGGCTGCTCGCCCTCATGCTGCTCACCGACGCCCGCCGCCCGGCCAGAACCCGCCCCGACGGCGCCTTGATCCCCCTGGCCGAGCAGGACCGCACCCGCTGGAACGCCGAAGCCATCGCCGAAGGCGTCGAACTGATCACCCGGACCCTCGCCACGGCCCCCATCGGCCCCTACCAGCTCCAGGCCGCGATCGCCGCCGTCCACGCCGAGGCGGCCCGAGCGCAGGACACCGACTGGCGCCAGATCCTCGGCCTGTACGACCTGCTGCACGCCCTGGCCCCCGGCCCCATGGTCACCCTCAACCGCATCGTCGCCACCGCCATGGTCCACGGCCCGCGCGAGGGCCTGGCCAGGCTGACCGAAGCCGAGTCCGACCCGGCCCTGTCCAGCCACCACCGCCTGGCCGCCGTCCGCGCCCACCTGCTGGAACTCGCCGGCGACCTGCCCGAGGCCCGGACCTGCTACCGCCTCGCCGCCCGCCGCACCCTGAGCCTGCCCGAACGGCGCTACCTCGAGTCCCGCGCCGGCCGCCTCACCCATTGATCCTTATCGCGGGTGCAGGTCCCGGGTCGTACCGGCAGGTGGTGCCCGTCCGCACGGTGCGGTCGAGGTGTTCGCCGAGGTCGGGCAGGACCTCGCCGATGCGGCGGATGGCGTCGCGGATCCGGGCGGTGACGGCCTTGCGGGCGCGTTCTGCGGCCGTGGCCGCGAGCGGGCGCGAGCCGCCGCCGGGGCGGGTGGCCCGGCGCAGCTCGGTCAGGAGTCGCTCGCGTTCGTCGGTGGCGCGTCGCGTGCGGCCCAGATCGGTGTTCGCCTGTGCGGTGGCGAGTTCGTCGTCGAGCTCGGCCAGCCGCCGCCGGTAGGCGGCGAGGGCGGTCCGGTCGAGGATCGGCTCGGGTCGATCCGCACCGGCCTGGTGGACCGGGTCGCCGCCGGCCAGGTCCAGCGCGGGCCGGTCGTCCCCGGGCCGGGCCAGCAGCGCCGCGAGGTCGTGCAGTCCCTTGAGGTCGCGGAGGTAGGCACTCTGCCCGCGGTAGGTCGCCTGCCACATGTCGCCGACGCGGCGAAGCCGCGGAGCGCCGGTGTCTTCTTCGTGCGCGGTGTGCTGGGGTGCGCCGTCGAGGGCCGCCAGGGCGCGTTGGGTCTCGGCCTGCCAGGCGTGGGCGCCGAGCCGGCGGTGCACCTCGAGCGCCCGGTCCAGCCACTGCCGGGCCGGTGCCGACTGGTCCAGGGCGGCGTAGAGGAGCCCGACCCGGTGGGCATGCGCGCCCATGAAGCAGACGAGGGCGCCGTTGACCGCGCAGCTGTCGGCGACCGGGAGCAGGTCGTCGAGGAGCCGCCGGCAGAGCGGGCGGTCGTCGAGCGCGATCGCGGCGGTGGCCAGCTCGCCGACGAAGACGGACCACAGGTAGGAGCGGTCGGTGCGCCAGTCCCGCAGCGCGAGGACGGTGTCGAGCTCGCGGCGGGCGATGTCGAGGTCGCCGGCGCGGGCATGGAACCCGGCGGCGACGGCGTGCGCGTGCGCGGGGGCGCCGATCCACCAGCGGTCAGCTCGACGGCGGCGGCGAAGTGGAAGGCCAGCTCGGCGGCGAACACCTGGCCACCCCGCTCGTGGCGGCGCAGTAACGCCGCGGCGACCCGCTGGTGCAGGTCGAGCCGCCGCGCGGGCGGCAAGGTGGTGTAGATGGTCTCCCGGTAAAGGTCGTGGGTGAACCGGCCGGGCCCGGCCTGGTCGGCCGGGGTGAGGATGCCCGCCCGGCTCGCCTCGGCGGCCAGCTCGACGATCCGGGTCGGGCCGGTCCCGGCCACGTCGGCGAGGACGTCGGGCAGGACGACGCTGCCGGCGACGGCCGCGGCCTCCAGCAGCTGCGCGCACTGGCCGGTCAGGCGGGCCAGGCGGCCGCCGATGACGTCCCGGACCGCTGCCGGAATCTCGGTGGCGGGGCCGCCGGCGGCGAGCAGGCGGCACAGCTCCCGGGTGTAGAAGGGGTGCCCGCCGCCGCGGCGGTTCACCAGCTCGGCCCACCGGTCCGCCACCGCCGCCCCGGCGACGGCCTGGATCAGGTCGGCGACCTCGCCCGGTGACATGCCGTGTAACGGCACGAGCTCGGCTGTGGTGGCCAGGTCGGCCAGCGCCGCGGCGACGTCCGCCGCCGGTTCCCGCGGCCGGTAGGCGCCTACCAGCAGCAGCGCGCCGGGATGGTGCTGGCCGGCCAGGAACCGCAGCAGGTCCACGGTGGACAGATCGGCCCAGTGCAGGTCGTCCAGGATCACCACCACCGGAGCGCCGGTGGCCGCACCGGCCAGCAGGCGGCCGGCCGCCTCGAACACGCGTACCCGCGCTGTTGTGTCGGCATCCGCCGCGGCGGGCGAGTCGGCGGCCAGTTCCGGCACGATCGCCACCAGTTCGGCGGAGGTGGTGGCGCCGAGCCCGGCGCGCTGCTCGAGCAGCGCGCGCAGCGCCTGCGTCCACGGCCACCACGACCAGATCCCCGCGGACTTCCCCCACCGCGACCGGGTCTGGCACGCGGAGCAGGAATGGGTCGAACCTGGTAACAGCATCATCATCGATCCCACCGGCAAGATCCTCGCCGGGCCCGCCCGGCACGAGGAGACCATCCTCTACGCCGACATCGACCTGGCCGCGGTCCACGCCGCCCGCCGGTACTTCGACCCGGTCGGCCACTACCACCGCCCCGACATCTTCCAGCTCGCCGTGGACACCAGCCCGCGCCCAGCAGTCGTCACCCGGCAGGGCATGATGTCCGCAAGTGAGCCGGCCGATCCGAAGCCCCCGCCGGCATGACCCTGGGGTGTCAGCCATCAGTTTCGCCGTGGGGGCCGAGCTCAGCGCTCGATTGCCTCCCTCAGCAGGGTTCTGGCGACATCGCGCGGGCACCGGTGACGATCCGGCTGCTGGGCCCGCCGGCCATCGAACGCGACGGCCTGCCGGTCCGTCCGCCGCGGGGCCGCAAGACCTGGGCGCTGCTCGGCTATCTGCTGCTGGCCGAGCGGCCGCCCAGCCGCAGACGGCTGGCCAGCCTCCACGGCGTTGCGGGAGGCGGCGGCCGTGGCTCCCCGGCGGGGCGCACGAGGCGGGATGCGGGTCCGCTGGCCGGATCAGTGGGGTCGGGGACTGGGCTGGGTGCGAACCAGGCCAGGTCGCGGACGGTTCTGCCCAGGCCATGTTCACTCGTAGGTTTTCAGCGTGATCGCGTTGGCGGCCCGCCGGATCGGCTCGATCGCCTTGGCCATCAGGCGTTTCCCGCCGGGCAGCCGGTTGATGAGCGACAGCATGGCCAGGGACGTCCGCACCTGTCCCCGGGTGCGCAGCACCATGCGCTTGATGTTGGCGGGGCCCAGCTTCTGGTTGGTCTCGGCGAAGGGCCGCATCTCCCGCTCGTACGCCACCAGCCCCGCCCGGAAGTCTTCCGCGGCGGCCAGTTCCCCAGCCAGCACGTACGCCCCGACCAGCGCCAGGCTGGTGCCCTGCCCCGAGGCGGGCGAGGCGCAGTAGGCGGCGTCCCCGATCAGGGTCACCCGCCCCCGCGACCAGCTGTCCATCCGTACCTGGCTGAGCGAGTCGAAGTAGAAGTCGCCCGCCTGGGCGAGCCCGGCCAGCAGCCGCGGCACCTCCCAGCCCTCCCCGGCGTACGCCTCGGCCAGCAGCGCCTCCTGCCGGGCCCGGTCGCGGTGGCCGTAGGAAAGCGGTGGCGAGGCGAACAGGAACATCGCCTTCGCGCCGTCGTCCCCGGCCGTGCTGTAGGTCAGCGCGGTACGGCCGGGCGCGACATAGGTCAGCTCCCACCGGTCCAGCCCCAGATGGTTGGGCACGCTGAAGATCGACACGTAGTAGCCCAGATCGTGCACGTACCCCGATTCGGGGCCGAAGGCCAGGGCGCGGGTGTGGGAGTGCAGGCCGTCCGCGCCGACGACCAGGTCGAAGTCGCGGACGGCGCCGCTTTCGAAGGTGACCTGGACGCCGTCGCCGCGCTGGATCAGGGCGGCGATGGAGTCGTCGAAGAGGTATTCCACGTCGTCCTTGGTCAGGTCGTACAGCAGGTGGTTGAGGTCGCCGCGCAGGATCTCGGCGTCGCCGCCGTGGCGGCCGCCGAAGGTGTCGCCGTCCATGGCGGCCACCTGGCGGCCGGTGGCGGTGACGATGGAGCCGCCGCGCACGTCGGTGCGGCGTTCCCGGATCGCGGGCAGCACGCCCATCCGGTCGGCGACATCGAGGGCGGCGCCGCGGATGTCGACCTTGTAGCCGCCGTCCCGGATCGCGGGGGCGCGTTCGACGACGGTGGGGGTCAGGCCGTGGCGGCGCAGCCAGTAGGCGAGCGTGGTCCCGGCGATGCTGGCGCCGGAGATGAGAACTGAGGTCATACCCAGGACGGTACACATGTCTTAGACATTTGTGCAAGACGATTGTCTGAGACGTGTGTAGGATGCGGTCATGGGAAACAAGGAAGACCTGCTGGCGGGCGCGAAACAGTGCCTGTTCGCGCAGGGGTACGCCCGCACCACCGCCCGCGACATCGCCACCGCCGCCGGGGTCAGCCTCGCCGCGATCGGCTACCACTACGGCACCAAGGACGCCCTGCTCAACGAGGCCCTCCGGCAGGCCATCGAGGAATGGGGCGACGATCTGGGCCGCACCCTGGTCGCGACGCTCCGCCCGGGGGCCTCCCCGGCGGAACGCTTCGAGGCGGCGTGGGCGGGCGTCATCGAGTCCTTCCACGCGCACCGGCCGCTGTGGGCGATCCAGTTCGAGGTGCTGGCCCGCATCGACGAGCTGCCCGGCATGCGCCAGACCTACACCGAGTCCAGCCGCCAGGCCCGCCTCGGCCTGGCCCAGATCTTCGGCGGCGCGGACGTCGCCGCGGACGAGGAGGCCGCGGTCCGGCTCGGCGCCTTCTACCAGGTGCTGCTCACCGGCATGGCCGCCCAGTGGATGGCCGACCCGGCCCAGGCCCCCTCCGGCCGCGACCTGCTCGACGGCCTGAGGTCCGCCGCTCTCAGCCTCGAAGGCTGACGACCAGCGCCTGGATGCCGTCCAGCACCCGGGCCAGGCCGAACTCGAAGGCGTGGCCGGGGTTGTAGGCCGCGCCGTGCTCCTGCCCGGCCGCCGTGCCGACGCGGGAGGCGATCGGGAACCGGGTCTGGTCGACCAGGGCGTTCAGCAGCGGCGCGTAGGTCTGCCACCACTGCTCGTCGGTCATCCCCGTCTCCTGGGGCGCCCGGGAGGCCTCCACCGCGCCGCGCGCGGCGCCGAGCACGTACCCGTACACGAGCGTGACGACCGAGTCCATCTCCAGGTCGGACAGGCCGATGCCCTCGACGGCGGCCAGCTCGAACTCGTATTTGGCCATCGCGTTCGGGCCGAGCGTCGGCCGGCCGGTGGCGACTTGCAGGAGCCACGGGTGGCGGTGGTAGAGCGCCCACTGCTCGCGCGCGATCGCCTCCAGCCGCTCCCGCCAGTCGCCGGCGGGCGCGGCCTGGTAGAGGTCGCCGTAGACGGTGTCGAGCATGACGTCGATCAGTTCGGCCTTGCCCGGCACGTACGTATAAAGCGACATCGTGCCCACGCCCAGGCGTTCGGCCACCCGGCGCATCGACAGCGCGGCCAGCCCGTCGGCGTCGCCCACCTCGATGGCGGCCCGCACGATCAGGTCCACGCTCAGCTCGGGCTTGCCCTTCCTGGACGCCCGGCCCTTGCCGGGGGTGCGCCAGAGCAGCGCCAGGCTCCGGGCGGGGTCGCCCTGGCCGCTGTATTCCGTCGTCATGGTGCAGGCCAGCCTACCCGTACACTTAACCGTATGCCGTACGGTACGCTGTACGGTATGATACGCGTCACCGGTCTGGCCAGACGCTTCGGCGCCACCCCAGCCCTGGACTCCCTCGACCTGCACGTCCCCGAAGGCCAGGTGCACGGCCTGCTCGGCCCCAACGGCGCCGGAAAGACCACTCTGGTCCGCATCCTCACCACCCTGCTGCGCCCCGGCGCCGGCCAGGCCCGCGTCGCCGGCTTCGACGTGGTACGGCAAGCCGCCGACGTGCGCCGCCACATCGGCCTGGTCGGCCAGCACGCCGCCGTCGACGAGCTGCTCACCGGCCGCCAGAACCTGGCCATGTTCGCCCGCCTCTCCCACCTGCCCCCGCGCGCCGCCACCGCCCGCGCCGACGAGCTGCTGGACCAGTTCGGCCTGGCCGAGGCCGGCCGCAAACCGGCCAAGGACTACTCCGGCGGCATGCGCCGCCGGCTGGACCTGGCCGCGGGCCTGATCCTCGCCCCGCCGGTGCTGTTCCTGGACGAGCCCACCACCGGCCTGGACCCGCGCGGCCGCGACCAGGTCTGGTCGGCCATCCGCGACCTGGCCGGGCGCGGTTCGACGATCCTGCTCACCACCCAGTACCTGGAGGAGGCCGACCGGCTCGCCGACAAGATCTCGATCATCGACGGCGGGCGGCTGGCGGCGGCCGGCACCCCGGCCGAGCTGAAGGCCACCATCGGCGGCGACCGGATCGAGGTCGTCGCCGCCTCGGCCGCCGACCTGCCCGCGGTGGCCGCGCTGCTCGGCCCGTACGCGCACATCGACGCCGACGCGCGGCGGGTGAGCGCGCCCGCGCCGGATCGGGTGGCGGCGCTGACCCGGGCCGTGCGCGGCCTGGAGGAGGCCGCCATCGCGGCCGAGGACATCGGCGTGCGCCGCCCCACCCTGGACGAGGTCTTCCTGCGACTGACGGAGAGAACAGCATGAGATGGGCTATCGCCGACGGCTGGACGATCACCCGCCGCGACCTCGCGCACTGGGCCAACCAGCCCGGCCAGATCCTCGCCGGGCTGCTGTTCCCGGTCATGATCGTGCTCATGTTCGGCTACCTGTTCGGCGGCGGCATGACCGTCCCGGGCGGCGGCGACTACCGCGAGTTCCTGATGCCGGGCATGTTCGCGCTCACCATGGTCTTCGGCCTGGAGACGACCTACGCCGCGGTCAGCGCCGACGCCGCCCGCGGCGTGACCGACCGGTTCCGGTCGCTGCCGATGGCCTCCTCGGCGGTGGTGACCGGCCGGGCCGCCGCCGACCTGCTCAACTCGGCGCTGGCGCTGGCCGTGCTGGTCGGCTGCGGCCTGGCGGTCGGCTGGCGGGCCGAGGCCGGGCCCGGCCGGGCGGCGCTGGCGCTCGGCCTGGTGCTGCTGCTGCGGTTCGCGCTGCTGTGGCTGGGCATCTGGCTCGGCCTGGTGGTCGGCAAGCCGGAGGCACTGGTGGCGGTGCAGATCCTGGTGTGGCCGGTCGGGTTCCTGTCCAGCGCGCTGGTCTCGCCCGCGACCATGCCCGGCTGGCTCGGCGCGATCGCCGAGTGGAACCCGCTGTCGGCGACCGCGGCCGCGGCCAGGGAGCTGTTCGGCAATCCGGGCTGGGGCGGCGACTCGTGGGCGGCCCAGCACGCGATCACCCTCGCCGTCGCCTGGCCGCTGCTGATCGTGGCGGTGTTCTTTCCGCTCTCGATCCGGGCTTTCCGGCGGCTGGGCGGCTGACCCCCCGGTAGCCTGTCGGACCACGGCGCGAGAGGGGAGTCCCGCAGCGTGGCACGAGACCCCGATCGGGTCGCCCTGGTCCGGGGCATGGCCGTCTTCGAACCCGCGGAGCCGCCCCGGGAGGGCCGGATCGCCTTCCACCCGCCGCCCGGCGCGCCGGGACCGGTGGTGCGGATGGCGGTGGCCGAGGCGATGCCGCTGCTCAGCCTGGCCCGCCGCGAGACCGGCGCGCACCCGTCGGCCGCCTTCTGGGGGGCGGCCGTGGTGGTGGCGCTGCAGATGGTGGCCCGCGGCCGGATCCTGCCCGCCGGGGACGGCTCCTGGCGGGCCGGGCCGCTGATCGGCCTGGACGTCGAACGCGTGGCGGAACTCGCCGCCACGCTCGACGGGCCGGACGGTGAAGGCCTGGTCCGGGCGTTCCTGGACGCGGTCGCCGACGGCATGCCCCGCACCGCCGCCGCCATGCACGCCACCCGCGCCCCCGCCCCGGTTTCAGGAGGGCGGGGGTCGGATCCCCGGCCCGCCACGGGGAAGCTGACCGTGCGCGCCGTCGTCGGGGCCGGCGAGCCGCCGCCCGGCGATCTGCGCGCGCTGCTGTCCGGCGGCGGCCTGCTGAGCTTCGACTGGCAGCTGGCCCTGGGCGGCGACCCGCTCACCGAAGCGGAGCTGGACCTGCTGGCCGAATCCGCCCGCCCGCTGGTACGGCTGCGCGACCAGTGGGTGCACCTGGACGCCGCCACCACCCGCAGGGTCCGCAACCGGTCGATGAAACCCCTCACCCCGATCGCCGCGCTGGCGCTGGCCCTGACCGGGACGGCCGACCTCGACGGCGAGCGGGTCGAGATCGCCGCCACCCCGTGGCTGGAGGCGCTGCGGCGGCGCATCGCCGACCCGGAGGCCGCCGCGCCGATCGGGCCGCCGCCCGGGCTCGCCGCGACCCTGCGCGACTACCAGCTGCGCGGCCTGCGCTGGCTGGCCGCCATGACCTCGCTCGGGCTCGGCGGCTGCCTGGCCGACGACATGGGCCTGGGCAAGACCGTCACCCTGATCGCCCTGCACCTGCACCGGGGCGGCGGTCCCGCCCTGGTGGTCTGCCCGGCCTCGCTGCTGGGCAACTGGGAACGCGAGATCCGCAGGTTCGCCCCCGGCGCGGCCGTGCGCCGCTACCACGGGCCCGCCCGCAGTCTGGATGGGGTGGTGGACGGGTTCGTGCTCACCACGTACCCGACGATGCGCCTGGACGCGGAGCGGCTGGCCGCGACCGCCTGGGACCTGGTGGCCGCCGACGAGGCCCAGCACGTAAAGAACCCCCGCTCCGGCGCGGCCCGCGCCCTGCGCGCCATCCCCGCCGGAGCCAGGGTGGCGCTGACCGGCACTCCCGTCGAGAACTCCCTCACCGAACTGTGGGCGATCCTCGACTGGACCACCCCCGGCCTGCTCGGCACCCTCGGCAGCTTCCGCGCCCGCTGGGTCCGCCCCATCGAATCCGAGAAGGACCCCGAGGCGGCGGCGCGGCTGGCCGCGCTGGTGCGGCCCTTCCTGCTGCGCCGCCGCAAGACCGACCCCGGCATCGTGCCCGAGCTGCCGCCCAAGACCGAGACCGACCAGCCGGTGCCGCTCACCCGCGAGCAGGCCGCCCTCTACGCCGCCGCCGTCCGCGAGGGCATGGCGCGGATCGCCGACGCCGACGGCATGGCCAGGCGCGGCCTGGTGGTGAAACTCCTGACCGGCCTCAAGCAGATCTGCAACCACCCCGCCCACTACCTGAAGGAGCCGCACGGCCGCCTGACCGGCCGCTCCGGCAAGCTCCAGCTCCTGGACGAGCTGCTGGACACCATCCTCGCCGAGGACGGCGCCGCCCTGATCTTCACCCAGTACGTCGCGATGGCCCGCCTGCTCGAACGCCACCTGGCGGCCCGCGGCGTGACCGCCCAGCTGCTGCACGGCGGCACCCCGGTCGCGCGCCGCGAGGACCTGGTCCGCCGTTTCCAGGACGGCGAGGTCCCGGTCTTCCTGCTGTCGCTGAAGGCCGCCGGGACCGGCCTGAACCTCACCCGGGCCGACCATGTCGTGCACTTCGACCGCTGGTGGAACCCGGCCGTGGAGGAGCAGGCCACCGACCGCGCCCACCGGATCGGGCAGACCCGCCCCGTCCAGGTGCACCGCCTCATCGCCGAAGGCACCGTCGAGGACCGCATCGCCGACCTGCTGCGCACCAAACGCGCCCTGGCCGACGCCGTGCTCGCCGCCGGGGAGGCCGCGCTGAGCGAGCTGCCCCTGGACGAGCTGGCCCGCCTGGTGGAACTACGCTGAAAATATGCCGCGAGAATTCGAGGTGCGCGAGGAGATCGCCCTGGACGCCACGCCCGAGCAGGTGTGGGCGGCGATCGCCACCGGTCCCGGGGTCGACTCCTGGTTCATGGGCCGCAACGAGATCGAACCCCGCGAAGGCGGCGCGGGCCGGCAGACCGTCCTGGGCGTCACCGGCGAGTCCACGGTCACCGCGTGGGAGCCCGGCGTGCGCTTCGCCACCCGGACGCAGGCGTCGCCGGAGGGCACGTTCATGGCGTTCGAATACCTGCTGGAGGGCCGGGACGGCGGCAGCACGCTCCTGCGGCTGGTCCACAGCGGCTTCCTGGACGAGGACTGGGAGTCCGAATACGAGGCGCTGCGCGTCGGCGACGGCATGTACCTGCGCAAGCTCGCCGCCTACCTGCGCTGCTTCCCCGGCCGCACCTCCGTCTACGACCTGTTCCTCGCCGGCTCCTCGGCCACCACCCGCGAGGACGCCTGGGCCCGCTTCGGCGCGGCCTTCGGCCTGGCCGGCTGGCCCGTCACGCCCGGCCGCCCCATGATCCTGTCCGTGCCCGGCCTCCCCGCCGAAACGGGGACCGTGCTGTTCGCCTCGTACGGATTCCTCGGCGCGGTCACCGCGAGCTCCCTCTACACCCTGGTCCACGGCCACCACGGCCTGATGGTCGCCCAGCAGCACTGCTTCACCGGCGAACCCGCGCGCGAGCGCGCCCAGGCGGCGTGGCAGGCCTGGCTCGGGTGAACGCGCCTTCGCTTGGGTGGCACGGCCCCGCGCGGACGGGGGGATTTCCGCGCGGGGCCAGGGGAAGCTGCCCGGCCGGTGGACGGCCGCCATACCGCTAGGGGGATGGGCCAGGTATGGCGCGTGTCCGCGGGCGCAGCGTTACCCGGTGGCCGGGCAGCCGGCTCTGATCGGTGTCAGGCGGGCAGCTGGTCGGCGTAGACGGGGTAGCCGTAGCCGACGACCTCGGCGGTGGGGCGGGTGCGGATCTCCACCTTGCCGTTGCCCGTGTTGCCCTCGACGGTCTTGATGGTGCCGTCGCCGTTGTCCTTGATGACGAAGCCGACGTGGTCGATGTTGTGGAGGTTCTTGCCGCCGCTCCAGCCGAAGAAGACGACCGCGCCGGGGGCCGGGCGGGTGCCCCAGCGCTTGTTCTGCTTGAACCAGCCGGCGTGGGAGACGGTGTAGGCGTCCCAGCCCATGGTGGGGCGGATGCCGAGCTGGTCGCCGACCCAGGAGACGAACATGTCGCACCAGGCCGCGTTGCGGTAGGCGTACACCGACCCGCCGTCGCGGGCGACGGTCTGCTGGGCGCGGGGGGAGTTCATGTACCACTGGTGGAACTTGGTGCCGCCGCCGTAGTAGTTCTCGCTGACGCCGACCTGGCTCTGCGCCAGGCGCAGCACCTGGTCGGAGCTGACCTTGGGCAGCTTCTGGGCGATCTTGAGCAGTGGGCTGGCGTCCGGGTGGAAGTCTGCCGCGTCCGCCGCGCGGGTGTCGGCGTGGGCCGTGCCCATGGCCGCGGTGCTTCCGGTCAGCGCCAGGCCGGCGAGGAGAGTGGTGGCCAGGGTGACGCGCACGTGAGAATTGGGGGCTCGCATGTGGGGTCTTGCTCCCTTGCTTCCATGCCGCCTACCGGGTTAGCTGACGGATTCGGGCGTGGAAGTCGCCCTACGGCCTGCGGGTACAGGCCGATTCACCCCGGGAGGGCTGGGATTTGGTGCTTTCGTGTCGGGAGAGTGATCCCGGCCCTCGATGGTTCCCCGGCTCCGCGTGAGCGGACTCGACGGTCGGGCCGTCCCAGGAGCGGAACGGCCGTTCGATTGTGTTGTGGGGCATCCTTGACCTGTTTGACGTCCCGGTGCCCCGGATTCCATCGAAGGTAGACGAATCACCCAAAAGGGTCAAATGCCGACAAGTGGGTACATGTGGGGAGTCATGGGATTTTGGGGCTGTTAACGCCCTCGGTACGGGCTCCGGCGACGGCCACCGCGGCGAAGGCGCGGACGACGGGATGTGGGATTTCCCCGGCCAATTCGGGCTGGAACAGGGAGAGCAGGAAGAACGGATGATCATCCATTTGGGCCACCCGGTCCGCACCCTGGGCGTGGCACCCGGTAAAGCGCAGACCGCGCTCTTCCAAGGTGGCTTGATGGGCCGGACTGGTCTCGCAGGCGCAGTTGCACCGGACCAGCGCGGGCCCCTCCGCCCATGATCGAGGGGATCGATCGCCGACCGGGGCGATCCGCGTGGTCCGAGAAGTCACGTGGGAAGTCTGTCCCGCCAGGCGGGTGGCGGGACAGGGGATTCACCGTCGAGACTAGCTCCGGTTACTTGGCTCGGATCTCGTCGAGGATCGTCTGCAACAGCTTGTTGGCCGCGATCTGATTACCCTCGACCCGATCGAGCCTCTCATCCATGGAGTCCAGGCGACCGTCCATGGAGTCCAGGCGACCGTCCATGGAGTCGAGCCGACCGTCGATCCGTCCGAAGTGCTCAGTGTGCTCCTTCTGCGTGACCTCGATCCGTCCGAGGCGATCGCTGTGTTGATTGAGCTTGTTGTTGACCTCGATGAAACTACCGGTATGCGTCCACTGGTTGTCGGTGACTCTCTTGAACTGAACGCCCACGTCATACTTGAACATCGACATCTGGTCGTAGACCTCGTCGAGCGTGTGGTGGGCGGCCACCGCAGACTTCTGGGCGTGCTCGGCGATACCACGGGTCTCAACCGCGGCAGGCTCCTTCTCGCGCATCTTCCGTACCTCCTCTTCGAGAACGGTCACACGGTCTTCAAGGGTGGGCACTTCGACCTCCTGCTTGGGGGGTTCCGACGGCCCCAAACCTATCGGCCGCTGCGCTCCGCAAGCGACCAAACACAAACGGTCATCGCCATCCTTCTGGGTCCACACCCCCAGGAATCGGGGCAGACTGATCGTAGGGTTCGCGGCTGAAGATGAACGTGTTGAGGGAAATATGCACACCCCCGGGATGATGTTCTACCCGCAGCGTCTCACCCGCGTAATACCCGTCCAGCCCGAGCCAGGTCCCGTCCGCCTGGGCGGCGAACCGGGACGCCCGCCCGACCGCCCCGAGCGGGGTCAGGGACAGGCCGCGCCGGGGGAGCAGGCGCAGCGCGTACGCGGTCGGCCCCCAGTACCAGGGCCCGGTCAGGGCGAGCAGGTCCGCGTCGGCGGCGGCCGGTTGCCATTCGGCGGGCAGCGGCGGCTCGTGCTCGGCCAGGATGTCCAGCAGGTCGAACAGCAGCCGCCCGCGCACGCCGGAAGTGGTGTTGGCCATGAACAGCACGCCCACCCCGTCGGCCGGGTCGGTCCACACCGTGGCCAGGAAGCCGGGCATCGACCCGGTGTGCCCGGCCAGCATCCGGCCCCCGTGGCGGGCCAGCTGCAGGCCCAGGCCGTACCCGCGTTCCCAGGAAGGGCCGTCCTCCACGGCGGCCGGCTCGCGCATCTCGACCAGGGTGCTCGCCCGCAGCACGCTCCCGCCGTCTCCGGCCAGGAAGGCCGCCCACCGGGCCAGGTCGGCGGCCCCGCTCCACAGCTGCCCGGCGGGGGCCATCCCGCCGGCGTCGTGCTCGGGTTCGGGCAGCAGCACGTCGGCCCACGGGTGCACGGCGAACCCCTGCGCGTGCGGCGGTTCGGCGCGCTCGGTCACCGCCCCCATCCCGAGCGGCTCCAGGATCTCCTCACGGACGGCTTGCGCCCACCCCATGCCGCGTTTGCGGGCCACCAGCTCGCCCAGCAGCCCGTACCCGACATTGGAGTAGTGGAAGCGCCGCCCGGGACGGTGGCGGGCGATCTCGGGCCCGAGATCGCCGAGCAGGCCGGCGGCGGGCGCGCCGGGGGTGCGCTCCCACCACTCGCCGGGCGGCTCGGCGGTCAGCCCGCCGGTGTGGGACAGCAGCTGCGCCAGGGTGAGGTCCCCGACCGGCGTGCCGGGAAGGTGCTTGTCCAGGGGGTCGAGCAGGTCCAGCTCGCCCTCGTCGCGCAGCCGCAGCACCAGCACCGCCACCATGCCCTTGGTGATCGACCCCAGCCGGTACCGCGTCTCGGGTGTCGGCGGCGCGCCGGAGACGCGGCCGCGCGCCCCGAACCACACGGTCTCGCCGCCCCGGACCAGGGCGGCGACCAGCGAGGGAACCCGGCACTCGGCCTGTTCCGCGGCCAGCCGGTGGAGCAGGGCGCGGCCCGTGCTTTCGAGAACCATGGGCGACAGGCTAGTCCTCCCGCACCGGGATCAGGTCAGGCCCCACGATGTGTCCCTGATGGGGTTCCGGCGCGGCCTGATCGTGCAGGAAATGACCCGCGTACCAGACGACCAGGTTGGCGCCGTCGATGTCCTCCCCGTCCAGGAATTTGTTGAGATGGGTCTTGCTGTCGGAGGGGCGGCCCATGTGGCCGCCGTCGTGCAGTTCGGTGGCGCGGTGGCGCAGGAACCAGGCGTCGGCGACGCCGTAGGAGTCGGAGCTGGAGTCGTGCTCGCCCGGCCAGATCTGGTAGCCGCGCCGGGTCTTCTTGTCCAGCACCTGCCAGCCCTTGATCGTGCCGTGCCGCCGCCGCGAGGTCTCCCGCGTGATGGGGACGCCGTCCAGGACGATGCCGCCGCCGTCCTGCAGCTGCTCGACGGTGTCGTTGGCGGCCCCGTCCAGGTCGAAGTCGAGCCGCCAGTACGCGTGGTGCTGGTGCCGGTTGCACGTCATCGGGTCCTTGGTGCCGGCGAAACCGAACCGGGGGCGGATGGTGCCGTCGTCGGCCAGCCGCCAGTCCGACACGTACCGGTACCAGCCGGCCTGCAGCTCGCTGACGATGCGCAGCTCCTCGCCGTCGTGGTGGAGCGCGACGCCCTGGAAGTCGCCGCGGTCGTCGTCGGGGCGTTCCAGGATGGTCTGAGGTGGCGCGGAGCACAGCCGCCAGCCCCATCCGGCCGGGTCCTCGCCGGTGGCCTTGAACACCGTCTCCTCGTTGGCCCAGTCGCGGAAGTTGGTCTCGCCGTCGCCGTACAGGACGTTCAGGACCGGCATGTGCGCCTGCCGCAGGACCAGTTTGCCCCGGTAGCGGACGTTCAGCAGTTCGACGCCGGCGCCGTCGGGGGCGGGCTGGGAGGCGCGCGGGCGCACCACCACCAGGGTCCATAACTCGACGCCGTCGCGGACCACGCGGACCCGCGCCTGGTCGGGGCCGCCCCGGTCGACGAGCGAGCCGACCCCTTCGGGCAGGTGCTTCTCGCAGTCGTCGTCGGTGTGGGCGGCCACGTCGGCCGGATGCCAGTCCACCTCGTGGGCGGCCAGGTCGACGGCGACGATCTGGTGGCGGGGCCCGCCCGCCGGGTTGTAGACGCCCAGGGTGGGCCGCCGTACCAGGCTCCCGTCGGGCCGTTCCCGATCGGCCAGCGGCGGCATCGGCTGGTAGACGACCACGTCCTCGCCGGAGGGGAAGCGCGGGTCGCCGCGTAAGATCTCCGCCGCGGCCGCGAGCTCGCCGGGCTGCGGGCGGGGCCGGACGGCGCTGGGCCGCACCTCGACCTCGTCGAGCCGGTCCAGGGTGCCGCGCAGCTCCACGGCGCGGTTGCCGACCGGGTCGAACACGTGCGCCCGGAAGGCCGCGCCGGGTCCCGGGTCGTGGCCGAGGGCCGCCGCGTCGCCGGCGATCAGTTCCTCGACCTGCTCCAGGTGCCCCCGCACCTGGGCGTGGCCGCGCGCCAGCTCGCGCACCTGCTCGGCCCGCAGCCCCGGCCGTCGTACCGGTTCGATGGTCACTTTCACGCTCATATCGGCTCCCCGTGGTTGGTGCCTCCGTCGTACACCGCCGCGCCCGCCCCCGCCAGCCGATCACGAAGAAACCGCTACGCTCGCAGCCACGACCAGAAGGGAGAAACGGTGGAGGGCGCCAGCCTCGACGCGGTGCTGGAACGCGTCACCTACGCCAACGAGGAGACCGGCTACACCATCGCCAGGGTCGCCACCGAACGTTCCGGCGCCGAGCTGCTCACCGTGGTCGGGCCGCTGCTCGGCGCGCAGCCGGGGGAGTCGCTGCGCCTGACCGGCCGCTGGATCTCCCACCCCCGCTACGGCCGCCAGTTCGAGGTGTGGTCCTACACCACCGTGCTGCCCGCCACCGTCCAGGGCATCCAGCGCTACCTCGGCTCCGGCCTGATCAAGGGCATCGGCCCGAAAATGGCCGAACGCATCGTCGGCCACTTCGGCGCCGACACCCTGCGCGTCATCGAGGAGGAACCCGCCCGCCTGGTCGAGGTCCCGGGCCTGGGCCCCAAACGCACCAAGATGATCGGCGCCGCCTGGGCGGAACAGAAGATCATCAAAGAGGTGATGATCTTCCTGCAGGGCGTCGGCGTCTCCACCTCCATCGCCGTGCGCATCTTCAAGCAGTACGGCGAGCAGTCCATCACCGTCGTCCGCGCCGAGCCCTACCGGCTGGCCGACGAGGTCTGGGGGATCGGCTTCAAGACCGCCGACACCATCGCCCAGGCCGTCGGCATCCCGCACGACAGCCCGCAGCGCGTCAAAGCCGGCCTGCGCTACACCCTCTCCCAGGCCGCCGACGACGGCCACTGCTTCCTGCCCGCCCCCAACCTCGTCGCCGACGCCGTCAAGATCCTCGACGTGCCCGCCGACCTGGTCGCCACCTGCCTGGAAGAGCTCGCGGCCGCCGAAGGCGTCGTCCGCGAGGACGTCCCCGCCGGGGACGGCACCGTCCCGGCCGTCTACCTGGTGCCCTTCCACCGCGCCGAGCAGTCCCTCACCGCCACCCTGCGCGGCCTGCTCACCACCTCGGGCGACCGCCTGCGCGCCTTCGCCGACGTCGACTGGCCGGCCGCCCTGGCCTGGCTCAAAACCCGCACCGGCGCCGACCTGGCCGCCGAGCAGGACCAGGCCGTACGGCTGGCGCTCACCGAGAAGGTCGCCGTCCTCACCGGCGGCCCCGGCTGCGGCAAGAGCTTCACCGTCCGCTCCATCGTCGAGCTCGCCCGCGCCAAACGCGCCAAGGTCATCCTGGCCGCCCCCACCGGCCGGGCCGCCAAACGCCTGTCCGAGCTGACCGGCCACGAGGCCACCACCGTGCACCGGCTGCTGCAGCTGCGCCCCGGCGGCGAGGCCACCTTCGACCGCGACAACCCCCTGGACGCCGACCTGGTCGTCGTCGACGAGGCCTCCATGCTCGACCTGCTGCTGGCCAACAAGCTCGCCAAGGCCGTCGCCCCCGGCGCGCACCTGCTGTTCGTCGGCGACGTCGACCAGCTCCCCTCCGTCGGCGCCGGCGAGGTCCTGCGCGACCTGCTCGCCGCCCCCGGCGTGCCCCGGGTGCGGCTCACCCAGATCTTCCGCCAGGCCGCCGAGTCCGGCGTCGTGGTCAACGCCCACCGCGTCAACAACGGCCAGTCCCCGCTGGTCCGCGAGTTCCGCGACTTCTTCCTGTTCCCCTGCGAGGAGCCGGAGGAGATCGCCGCGCTGACCGTGGACGTGGCCGCCCGCCGCATCCCCGCCAAGTTCGGCCTCAACCCGCGCCGCGACGTCCAGGTCCTGGCCCCCATGCACCGCGGCGCCGCCGGCGCGGGCGCCCTCAACCTGGCCCTGCAGGAAGCCCTCACCCCCGCCCGCGAGGGCATGCCGGAACGCCGTTACGGCGGCCGCGTCTTCCGGATCGGCGACAAGGTCACCCAGCTGCGCAACAACTACGACAAGGGCGCGGCCGGGGTCTTCAACGGCACCGTCGGCGTCGTCACCGGCATCACCCCCGAGGAGAACCGGCTCACCGTCCTGACCGACGAGGACGAGAGCGTGGACTACGCCTTCGACGAGCTCGACGAGCTGGCCCACGCCTACGCCGTCTCCATCCATCGTTCCCAGGGCAGCGAATATCCCGCCGTGGTCATCCCGCTGGCCACCAGCGCCTGGATGATGCTGCAGCGCAATCTCCTCTACACCGCCATCACCCGGGCCAAGCGCCTGGTCGTCATCGTCGGCTCGCGCCGCGCCCTCGGCCAGGCCGTACGCACCCGCGGCGCCGGCCGCCGCCACACCGGCCTCACCCACCGCCTGGATCTCTAACCGGACCGTCAAGCGGGAATCAAAACGGCGGGCGCGGACTTTACTCTTGAGGGCGCCGATTCCATCTGGTTTCGCTACCAAAATGTGAGCTAACTCTCCAGAAAGATGCGGACACATGCGGCCAGCCCTAATAGTGTCTTTGGGTGCACTTTGCCACCGTGGGGGAGAGGTTGTGCTGAACAGCAAGACGCGCGGCACCTGGCCGGTCGGCGCGATCGCCACGATCGCCGTAACGATGACGGTGCTGCTTTCGGCATGCACCAGCGGGTCCGGCGGCGGTCTGCTCGGCGGTGGCAGCGCACCTCAGGCGACCGAGAAGCCACCGATCCCCGCGCCGGCGATCACGATCGTCCCCGCCGAAGGCACCAACCGGGTCAGGCCCGACAAGAACGTCGTCGTCACCTCCGAAGGCGGCGCCCTGGAGGAAGTCCTCGTCGAATCGGACGGCGAACACGTCGAAGGCGAATTCGACGCCGACCGGACCAAGTGGACCTCCAACAAGCCGCTGCGGCCCTCCAGCACCTACACCGTGTCGGCCAAGGCCACCGGCGAAGGCGGCCCCACCACCGCGACCAGCGAGTTCACCACCCTCAAGCCCAAAGCCGAACTGGCCGTCGCCGACGTGACCCCCGGCATCAAGGGCGAGACCGTCGGCGTCGGCATGCCCATCATGGTCACCTTCAACCAGGCCGTCACCAACAAGGCCGCCGTCGAGGCCGCCCTCAAGGTCGACGCGCAGAAGCCGTCCGAGGGCGCCTGGCGGTGGATCAGCGACCGCCTGGTCATCTACCGGCCCGCCAAATACTGGCCCGCCCACCAGAAGGTCACCTTCAGCGCCGACCTCACCGGCATCCGCGGCGGCCCCGACATGTACGGCACCAAGTCCTTCACCCACACCATCAAGATCGGCGCCCGCCTGGTCAGCACGGTCAACACCAAGACCCACATGATGGTCGTCAAGAAGGACGGCAAGGTCGTCCAGACCATGAAGATCAGCGCCGGCAAGGCCACCACCCGCGAATACACCACCACCAGCGGCGTGCACCTGACCATGTCCAAGCACAACCCCGAGACCATGATCTCCCCGGGCAAGAAGGAAGGCGACCCCGGCTACTACAAGGAGATCGTCAACCACGCCGTCCGCATCTCCAACAGCGGCGAGTACGTGCACTCCGCCCCCTGGTCGGTCGGCTCCCAGGGCCGCGCCAACGTCAGTCACGGCTGCATCAACGCCTCCCCAACCCAGGCCAAGTGGTTCTACGACAACTTCCACCGCGGCGACGTGGTCACCGTCGTGGGCACCGACCGGGAACTGGAGTGGAACAACGGGTGGGGCTTCTGGCAGATGTCGTACGCCAAATGGAAGAGCGGCAGCGCCCTGAAGGACGAAGCGTCCTCGGAGTCCTGAGCGTTCTAGTGCACGCCCAGTTTCATCAGCAGGAACGCGCCGATGAACTTCACCACGACCAGGCCGATCACGATCAGGAAGACGATGAGGGCGGGCTTGTGCTCGAAGTGCTTGCCCTCCTTCAGCGGCGGCCGCTTGGCGACCCGCTCGGCGATGCGCTCCTCGATGGGCTTACGGTTGAACATGCTTTAACCGTACAGGGCGGGGCCCCCGGGTCCGCCACGAGCCCAGGGTTCACACCAGCGACAGCTGGCGGGCGGGGGAGCGGCGCCGCTTCCACCCGCGGGCGGAACGCCCGATCCCGTACGTCTCCGCCAGCACCGCCACCTGCGCCGCGATGCCCGCCCGATACTCCGGCGGCGCGGCGGGCGACTTGCCGTACAGGGCGGCGTAGCGGGGGACCAGGCCGGGCTGCTCGCGCTCCAGCCACGCCATGAACCACTCCCGCGCCCCCGGCGGCAGCCGCAGCACCACCGGCGTGACCGCCACCGCCCCGGCCTCGGCCGCCCGCCGGACCGTGGCCCGCAGATGGTCGGCCGAATCGGTGATCAACGGCAGGATCGGCGCCATCAGCACCTCGCACGGCACGCCGCCGTCGTTGAGCGCCGCGCACACCTCCAGCCGCCGCTGCGCCCCCGCCGCGCCCGGCTCCAGACCGCGCCGGATCTTCTCGTCCACGAAGCCGACCGACACCGCCGCCCGCGCCCGGGTGAGCTTGCCCGCCTCCCGCAGCTCCGGCGCGTCCCGCAGGATGAGCGGGCTCTTGGTCAGCACCGTGAACGGATTGCCCGCCTCGGCCAGCGCCCGGATGATCTGCGGCATCAGCCGGTAGGTCTCCTCCGCGGGCTGGTAGCAGTCCCCGGTCAAGCCCAAGGCCACCGGGTCGCCCTGCCAGCGTGGCGAGGCCAGCTCCCGGCGCAGCCGGTCGGCCAGATTCGTCTTCACCACGACCCGCGAGTCGAAATCGTCGCCCGCGTCCAGGCCGAGATAGCGGTGCCCGCGCCGGCCCGCGCAGTACCGGCATCCCGCCTGGCAGCCCCGGTAGGGGCTGGCCGCCCACCCGAACGGCAGTTCCGCCGCTGCGGGAACCCGCTCCAGCGCCACCTTCGCCGCCACCTCATAGCAGGTCAGACCGCCGAACTCCCGGGTCACCGCCTGCCGCTCGATCCGCGGCCGCTGTGGGCCCCCGTCCAGCAGGGGGAGAGCATCCCATGGCATAGAGATCAGTAGAACACGCATTCGACCGCGTCCGCCACCTGTTCCCGCAAACCCCGGGTGGAACGGGATGGAACGCCCCGCCCGCGGAGGCCGATCTTCGATTGGCCGAGCCCGACCCGACGGCCGCGTCCTGGGCACCGCTACGGCGTCACCGGCGCCGGGGAGCGAAGGGGTGGTCGCGGGAGGCGGCGACCGCCTCGAAGGCGTAGGCGAACATCTCTCGTTCGTACCGCGCCACCGCCGCGGCCAGGCCGCCGGGGCCTGCGGCCGTGATCTCGGCGGCCAGCAGGGCGGCGTCCTTCAACGCGATGTTCGCGCCCTCGCCGCGGCCCGGCGACATCGTGTGCGCGGCGTCGCCGAGCAGGGTCACGCCCGGGGCCCGCCACGGCGGGAATGGGAGCGCTGAGCGCAGGCGCACCGCGAACGTGGCCGCCACGTCGGCTTCCGCCACGACGCGGCGTACCGCCGGGTGCCAGCCGCCGACCATCTCGGCGGCCAGCCGGTGCAGTTCCTCGGGACGGGCGCCGGTGGGCGGTCCGTCCGGCCAGCCGTCGACCGTCCAGGCCAGATAGTCGGGAATGTCGGTCAGGCCGGGGCCCGCAGCGGGGGTGTGGCGGCGGCAGGTGGCCACCGACATCGCGCCCGCCGGGCCGGTGACCCGGTTGAAGCTGTCCAGCAGCACCTCGGGCAGCCAGGCGAGCAGGTCGGGGGTGATCGTGGTCCGGCCGTACACGAAACCGCCGAGATCCTCCAGTTCCGCGTGCGGCGCGATGATCCGCCGCACGGCCGAGCCGGTGCCGTCGGCGCCCACCAGGAGATCTCCGGTGGCGGTGGAGCCGTCGGCGAAGCGGGCCAGGACGCGGCCGTCGGCGGTGCGGTCGAAGGACTCGAAGGCGGCGCCGAAGCGCACGTCGCCGCCGAGGCCGGACAGCAGGATCTCGCGTAGGGTCAGCCGGTTGACGCCCAGGTGTTCCTCCGGCGGCAGCGCCGGGATGGGTTTGCCGAACCGGGGTGTCAGCCGCTCGTCGGTGAAGGTCATCGTGGTGGCCGGGCGGATTGAGGTGGCCAGGCACAGCGCGTACAGCTCGGGGGGAAGGCAGGAGCGCAGGGCCTGCACGCCCGCGGACTTGAGGGTGATCCGGTAGCCCTGCCCGCGGCAGGCGGAGGACGGGTCGGCTTCGAAGACGGTCACGCCGACACCGGCCCGGCGCAGGCCCTGAGCCAGGCACAGGCCGCCGATCCCGGCGCCGGCCACCAGTACGCGGGAGTCGACGTGGGGGGCATCGTTCATGGCCGCGAAGCTAGCACTTAGCTGTCGCGACAGCAAATGTCGGAGCAGTTAATTCGAGGGCAGCTACCATGACGACCATGGACGCCACCCCTGACCCCGCACCCCCGTTCGACCTCGTCCTCGCGGGCGGCGCCCAGCTCACGCAGGTCGCCCGCGACCTGCGCACCGCCCTCGACGACGACCTCGCCCCCTTCGACGTCACCTCCCAGCAGGCCGCCCTCCTCATGCACGCCGCCGGCAACACCCCCAACCGCCTCGCCGCCCTCCTCGGCACCGACACCGCCGGCATGACCCGCCTCCTGGACCGCCTCGAAGCCAAGAACCTCATCCGCCGCCGGCGCAACCCCGCCGACCGCCGCTCCATCGTCATCGAACTCACCGCGGCAGGCCGCGCCCTCCTCCCCAAGATCGCCCCCAGCTTCGGCCGCGCCAACACCCGCCTGCTCCGCGGCTTCACCACCACCGAGATCACCCAGCTCCTCACCATGCTCAGCCGCATGCGCGACAACCTCGCTTGACCTTGACACGGTGACAAGGTCTTCACTGTTGCCGAGGAGGTGGTCCCGATGGCCATGCCGAAACAGGACACGGATACGATTCGAGCTTTGCAGGGGCTGGAGGACAGCAGCTCGTCAGTACGGCTGCGGGCAGCGCTGGCGGTCGGCACGACCCCTGACCCGCGGTTCATCGGCAAGCTCATCGAACGATGCGCGATCGAGCCCGAATTCTATGTGCGCGACATGCTGACGTGGGCACTCACTCGCCACTCGGCGTCGATGACGGTCCCAGAGCTGCTCAAGGAAGTCCGCTCGGAGCGTGCGCAGGCACGAAGCCAGGCACTGCACACGCTGTCCAAGATCGGGGATCGGCAAGCGTGGCCGGCGATCACACGGGCGCTGCTGTCCGACGCCGACGACGAGGTGGCGCGGAGCGCTTGGCGGGCAGCGGTCGTGCTCGTGCCCGAAGGGGAAGAGCCCGAGTTGGCCGCGGCGTTGTCGACACAGCTCGGGCGCGGCGGACGGGAGATGCAGCTGAGCCTCAGCCGGGCGCTGATCGCGCTCGGCGAGGTGATCGTGCCGACGCTGCGCGCCGCGATGACGGATCTCGACCCAGGGGTGCGCGCGCACGCGATCGCCACGGAACGGCTGTTGCGCGACCCGGACGCCGCGTTCGGGTTCGCGATCGAGGAGGCGAAGCGCGTCGTGGCCCTCGGCAACACCGGCAAGGAGGAGTGATGGGCAGTGTTGATCGGTGAGGTGGCACGGCGGGCCGGGGTCAGCGCCCGCATGCTCAGGCATTACGACTCGCTCGGCCTGGTGCGGCCAACGGGTCGCAGCGATGCCGGCTATCGCGAGTACTCCAGCGAGGACATCCGGCGGATCTTCCATATCGAGAGCCTGCGGTCATTGGGACTGTCGCTGCGTGAAGTCAGGCGCGCGTTCGATGATCCCGACTTCACGCCCTCAGAGCTCGTCGAGGACCTCATCCGCCAGACGCGAGAACGCATCGCGGCGGAGACCGAGCTGCTCACGCGACTGCGCCGGATCGGTGCCGCGGAACCCGCAGGCTGGGAGGACGTCCTCCAGATCGTCGCGCTCCTCCAGGCGTTGGGGTCAAAGAGCGCCGGCAAGCGCCAGCGCGCGGCCTTGTCCTCGGTCGAAGAGGTTCCGGTGCCAGTGGAAGCACTGGTCGAGGCAGCGCTGAGCGAGACGGACCCGAACGTCGCCGGAGCCCTTCGATGGGCTTTGGCGCAATCGGGCGATGACGGATTGGCGCTGCTGGCGGAGGGCCTCGGCTCGCCAGCGGCCGAGGTGCGCAAACGTGCCGTCCAGTCCATCGCCGAGATTCCGAGCGGTGAGGCGACCGCGCTGCTGCGGGACGCCCTCGCGAGCCCCGACATCGTGGTCCGCAGGTATGCGGCTCTGGCGCTCGGGGCACGTGGAGTGGCCGACGCGGTCCCGACGCTCATCGATATGGTCGTCGAGGGGACGAATGACGTCGACGCGGCCGATGCGCTGAGCGCGCTGGCGAGTCCTCCCGCGTTGGCGGATCAGATCGCTGCCAGCCTCGTTGATCGCCTCGCCCACGGCACCGTTGAATCGTCTGCCCGTCGACGGCTGACCCAGGCGCTCGCGGACATCCCGGGAACCACAGCGTCACGAGCCCTCGCGGATCTGTCACATGACGAAGACCGCGCCGTCGCGCTTACCGCGGCATACATTCTCGGGATACGCGACGCACGATAACGGATCTTTCCTTGGATGCTGTGTGCCCTGGCAAGGGGGCCGTCTGCTCGTCATGGGGGCTTTAGCGATCGGCGCATCCGGACGGTCGGCTAAACTGGGACAAGCGTACCGTTTTGAGGAGATGTCATGGCGTGGATCCTGCTGGGCTGCGCGATCGTATCCGAGGTCCTGGCCACCACCGCGCTCAAACTCAGTGATGGATTCGCCCACAAGGGCTGGGCTGTGCTCGTTGTCATCGGCTACGTCGCCTCTTTCGTCCTGCTGTCGCAGGCGCTCAAGCTGCAGATGCCCGTCGGCGTCGCGTACGCGGTCTGGGCCGGCATCGGCACGGCCGCCGTCGCCGCGATCGGCACGCTGTTCCTCGACGAATCCATGAACCTCGCCAAAGCCGGTGGAATCCTGCTCATCATCGGCGGCGTCGTGCTCATCAACCTCACCGGATCCCATTGACCAGCCACCCACAACCCAGCCCTTTCCAGGCCGGGACCTCTCAGCCTGGCTCTTCTCAGGCTGGCCATGGGCGTTCCGTACCGGCGGGGGAGGGGCCCAGCGAGCCTGCCACCAGTGCCCGCCACGCGTCCGGAAAGGCCATTCAGAAGCGCGCCCAGGCACGGCGCGACGCTCTGCTGGACGCCGCCGTCGCCCTTCTGGAAGACGGAGGATTTCCCGCCGTCACCCATCGCGCGGTCGCCCACCAGGCCGGTGTTCCCCTCGCCGCCACCACCTACTACTTCGACTCCCGCGACCAGCTCGTCGCCCACGCCTTCACCCGGCTCGTCGAGTGTGAACTCGCCGCCACCGGCGCCATCCTCAGCGGTCCCGGCTCGCTCGTAGACCGGCTCACCGCCCTGGTCGGACAGGACCGGGCCCGCCAGCTCGGCCTGTGGGAGCTCTACGTCCACGCCGGGCGCGACCCCGTCCTCCAGGCCATCGCCCGCACCTGGACCGACGGCTGCGACGCCGCCCTCGCCACCGCCCTGCGCCGCGACCGCTACCCGCACAGCCCCGCCGACGTCCGCTTCCTGGCCACCCTGCTGTCCGGCCTCTGGATCGAAACCACCGTCGAAGCCCGCCCGGGAACAGCCGCCCACGACACCCTCACCCGAGCCCTCAACACCCTCCGCGCCACCAAGACCTAGCAGCAGAATTCGGCGATGTCAGTGGGCGGCTCCGAGCTCGATGAGCAGGACGCCGCCGATGACCAGGGCGATGCCGAGGCCTGTCGTCGCGGTGAGCGGGTCGCCGAAGGTGACCGTCGCCAGGACGTCGGTGGCGGCGGCCATCCAGTAGCCGTCGGCCAGGAGCCGCGCGGCCGTGAGCCTGCCCCTGGCCTGCCCCGGCAGATCGTCGGGCAGATCCAGCCACGGCTCGAAGTGGCGCACCCAGGCCGCGGTGAGGGCATCGCGATACAGGGCGTCGAAATCCGCTCTGGCTAAGCAATCTAGGTTGACTATTGCCTGATTAGTCAACTACGGTTGCTTACATGTCGGCGGAAGGCGTACCTGTTCCCCAGGACCCCAGCGATGCCCTGGCGGCGGTGGTGGCGCTGCGGCGCCTTGCCGATCAGTTGGAGGACGCTGCCGTGGAGCAGGCCATGCGGTCGGGTTGGAGCTGGCCGGAGGTCGCCGAAGCGCTCGGCGTCACCCGGCAGGCGGTCCACAAGAAGCACGCCAAGCGGCTCATCGCCGGGGGCGTCGCGCTGAGGAGACGACAGTGAGCGCAATCGATCACTACATCAACGCGGTCATCGTGCGGGGAACGGCCGAGGCGCAGGAGGACGGCTCCGCGGCGGTGGAGGCCCACCATCTCCTGCTGGCGATCGCCTCTCTTGAGGACACGGCCGCACACCGCGTCCTGACCTCGGCGAGCCTCGGCCGCCAGACCATCAGGGAGGCGCTGGGGCAGGAGTTCGAGCACAGCCTGAACGCGGTCGGGGTGTCCCTTGCCTCCTTCGACCTCCCGCGGCCCAGCCGCGATCCCAAGCACTCGCCGAAGGTCGGCCCCTCGGCCAGGCTGGCGCTCGAACGCGGCTTCGCCGCTGCCACCGGCAAGAAGGACCTGCGGCCCGCGCATCTGCTGCTCGGCGTCCTGGACACCGAGATCGGCACCGTACCCCGCGCGCTCGTCTTGGCCGGGGTCGACCGGGTGGGCCTGATGGCACGCGCCCGCGAGACGCTCGCCCGCGAGAGCTGGTAATCGTCCCACCGATTACATCCCGGCCGGCCACGGCCGCCCTGGCAGACATGCCGTCCGGTTTCTCCTCCTAAGCACGGCCAGACGACCTTTGAGCCGCCTGATTCTCCGTCGCTATCCCCATATGTCCCGGCCCTTGCCACGGCCGCCCACCCCGCGATGCGGTCCTGTCGGTTTCGGGCCGTGATGCGTCATGCCCTCGCGACAAGCATGCGTTCCGGCGCGAGGGCGTCCGCCCACAAAGAGAGGTCACTTCATGACGACGAGCGAGAAGGTCGTGCTCCACGTCGACGGGCTGCGCATGCGATACGGCTCGGTCGACGTCCTGCACGACGTCACATTCGAGGCCCGCACCGGCGAGGTGCTGGCCCTGCTGGGCCCGAACGGCGCGGGCAAGACGACCACGATCGAGATCCTGGAGGGCTTCCGCACCCGCTCGCAGGGCCGGGTCGAGGTACTCGGCGCCGACCCCGCGCACGGCGACGAGCGATGGCGGGCCCGGCTCGGGGTCGTCCTGCAGTCCTGGCGCGACCACGGCAAATGGCGCGTCCGCGAGTTCCTGGCCCACCTCGGCACCTACTACGCCGCTTACTCCACCCCCGAAATCCAGCGGCCCTGGGACCCCGACGAACTGCTCGAGGCGGTCGGCCTGACCGAGCACGCCGGCAAGAAGATCAGGACACTGTCGGGCGGGCAGCGGCGCAGGCTGGACGTGGCGATCGGCCTCGCGGGCCGGCCCGAGCTGCTGTTCCTCGACGAGCCGACCGCCGCCTTCGACCCGCAGGCCAGGCACGAGTTCCACGACCTCGTACGGGCCATGGCCGCCGCCGGCGAGACCACCATCCTGCTCACCACCCACGACCTGGACGAGGCCGAGAAGCTCGCCGACCGCATCCTGGTCCTGAACGGCGGACGGATCATCGCCGACGGCACCGCAGCCGAGCTGGCGCGGCGCATCACCGGCGAGGACGAGGTGCGCTGGCTGCGCGATGGACAGCGCTTCGTCGAGAAGACCGCCGACTCGACCACGTTCGCCCGCGACCTGTTCGCCCGCCACGGCGACGACATCCAGGAGCTCGAGGTCCACCGGGCCTCGCTGGAGCAGACCTACCTCGCCCTGGTCCGCCAGGCCGAATCGACCCCGGAGGTCACCCGATGAATCCCGCCACGATCGCGCTGCGCGCGGGCTGGTCCCGCGGCCTGATCGAGCTACGGCAGTCGTTCACCAACGGTGCCGAGCTGTTCTCGCACTTCCTGTGGCCCGGGCTGATGGTGGCCACCATGTTCTTCATCCGGGACACGTCGTTCGGATCCAGCGGCCTTCTGCTGGGCACCCTGGCCCTGCCGAGCATCCTCGGCATGAACGCCTCGATCGGCGTGATCAGCATGAGCCAGCAGCTCACCGCCGATCGCGAGGACGGCACTCTGCTGCGGGCCAAGGCGACCCCGCACGGGATGCCCGCCTACCTCATCGGCAAGGTGATCTCGATCTCCGGCGGCCTGCTGGCCGACCTGGTGATCTTCCTCGTGCCCGCCATGCTTCTCGTCGACGGCCTGGAGATCGGCCCCGGATCCTGGCCGACCCTGGCCTGGGTGCTGGCACTGGGCCTGGTCGCGACCCTGCCCATCGGCGCGGTCCTGGGCTCGGTCTTCACCAGCGCACGCGCCCAGGGACTGATCCAGCTGCCGTACCTCGCCCTGATCGGGATCTCCGGCATCTTCTACCCGATCACCGCGCTGCCCGAATGGCTGCAGGGGATCGCCCAGATCTTCCCGATCTACTGGATGGGCCTCGGCATGCGCTCGGCCCTCCTGCCGGACTCGGCGGTCGCCATCGAGATCGGCGAATCCTGGCGGCACCTGGAGACCGTCGGCGTACTGGGCACCTGGGCGGTGCTGGGCCTGCTCGTGGCACCGGTCGTACTGCGGCGGATGGCACGCGGCGAGTCGGGCTCCAGCGTGGCCGCGCGCCGCGAGCGCGCCATGCAGCGGATCGGATGACGTCAGGACCCTCACGCGCCGGCACGCGGCTTCATGCTCAGGACCGAACTTGGCTGGTTGTGGCGCGACCCCACCGAAATCGGGCGGTCCCGCGGGTCAGCATGCCCGAGCAGGGTCAGGGGCCGGTCAGGGACTTCCCCGATGCGACGAAAGCGAGCGGACAAACAGGCTGAAGGCATGAACGAACCCACACGACGCGAGGAGACATTACTGGCGGGTGCCGCGCTTCGCGGCGCTCCCTGGAAGACCGCGGCCGTGGCCGGGGGAGCCGTCACGACGACCAGCCTGCTGCTGGGACTGGCCATCGGGTCGGTCGACCTGAGCGGGGCGCTCTACGTGGGCATCACCTTGTTCTCGCTGATCTCGGGGATCGGGGCGATCTCCAAGCCGGACCGGGGGGACCAGGTCACCCAGCAGACCCGGCGCTGGTCACTCCAGCACCCGTGGCGCTTCGCGCTCTACCCGGCCGCCGGTTCGACCTTCCTGATGTACCCGGTGCAGCTCATCCTTGCCCGCGAAGGCGCCTTCGAGGCTGCCTGGGACGCGGCCTGGGGCGGCGCCATGATATATCTGATCACCGCACTACTCGCCCTCTCCATGCGCGGCCGCGCCTTGAAGGGCCACTAGACATAGAACATCCGCACCCAGATCTATGCCTGGTACGGCACGAGCAGCCCTCCGTCAATTCGCACCGCGGACCGCACGCTAAAGTCCACGCCATGATTCTCCACCTGGCCCTCGCCTCCGACTGGGCCCACGCTCAGACCAGCGGCCACTACCGTGTCTCCACCCTCGGCCGCACCCTCGAACAGGAAGGCTTCATCCACGCCTCCGCCGATCTCGCCCAAGCCCAAGGCGTCGCCGCCCGCTACTACACGACCGTCACCGAACCCCTGCTTCTCCTCCACATCCAGGAAGACCTCCTCGGCTGCCCCGTCAAACACGAAACCCCCACCGGCAGCGACGAAACCTTCCCGCACATCTACGGCCCCATCCCCGTCACCGCGGTCACCGCCGTCACCCCATTCCAGCCCTGACCACTCATTTCGATTACCGGCGAAGCAGAGGCCAGCACCGCCGCGCCTTCCCACGGAGCTGACGGGCCGACACCGGTTGCCTTCGGCCAACGGACGAGTCGCGGTCGACATGCACTTCGCAGAGGACACACATCGACGTAAATAGGTTGGGGGAGGAGCGCGGGGTTCGCCGGGCAGTCAGGATGCCCTGATCACGCGGTATCCGGACCGATCAACCCCGCCGGCCGCTGGGAACCCACGCGTGGGGCCTCCAAATCCGCTTGGTCGCCCGCGGCCCGCCCGTCCTCCCAGCCCGACCAATCCCGTAACCGCCGCCGCGCCCCACGCCGCACCCGCGGGAACATCTCCTCATACACCCGGCTCACCTGCGCCCGCCGATCCACCAGAACCAGCTCCGCCGACCGGCCGCCCGCCGTGCTCGCCGCGCTGTCGGCGGCCGCCCGGCGCTCCGCCTCACCCAGCCGTTCGCACACCCGATGCACGAACCCCGCCATCCAGCTCTTCCGGAAACTCACCGTCGCCAGCCCCTCCGGCACCCGCACTCGCAACACCCCCGACCCCATCTGCAGGCACAACGATGTGAACAGCAGCTCCACCACCGCCAGATCCGACCCGAACCCCACCACGCGCACCACCGACTCCCGCCCCGACCGCCAGTAGATCGCCCGGCACCGCAACGCCGCCGCCACCCCCGCCAGCAGCGCCCGCCGATCCGCCTGATACGGATTACCGACCGTGACCGTCAGCTGCCCCACTTCATCGGCCACCACCCCGGCGTCGGCCAGCATCGCCTGCTCGATCCCGTACGCGGCCATCACGGCATACGCCTTCTCCAGATACACCGCCGCCTCGGTCGGATCCGTGCCCGGATGCTCGGCCACCGCCAGCAGCTTCCGCACCAACTCCAGCTTCCGCTCCGGAATGCCAGTCACCCCGCACACCTCCTCCCGCCGACGACCATAGACTACGAACAGTGACTGACAATCCGCCCCCGCTGCCCTGGCCCCCCCGCCTTGTACGACACCCTCGGCACCCCCGCCAACCCCCAGCGGCTCGGCAGCAGCCCACGCTCCCGCGTCTGGCGCATCGAACTCCACGGCCAGCCCGCCATCGTCAAACAGATCATCGGCGGCCCCGAGCCCGGCCTCGACAACATGGACGCGGGGGAGCGGCACACCCGCGAGGCCACCGCCCTGCGCCTGGCGGCCCGCGCCCACCCCCCGGTCGCCCCGGCTCTGATCGCCAGCGATCCCGCCCACCGCCTCCTCGTCCTGGAACAGCTGCCCAACCGGCGCACCGGCGCCTGGCCCATCCGCTACGCCGAGACCCTGGCCCGCCTGCACGCCGTCACCACCCCGGCCGACACCGGCGCCCTTCCACCCTGGCACGGCCCCACCCCGGCCGACGCGGACGCCTTCCTCGCCCTGGCCGCCGCCCTCGGCATCGCCGTACGTGCCGACGCCGAAACCGAACTCGCCGATTTGCTCGACCGGCTCGACCCCACTGGCCACCACGATCTCATCCACGGCGACCCCTGCCCTGGCAACGACCGCCACACCCCGACGGGCACCCGCCTGCTCGACTTCGAAGCCGCCGCCCTGGGCAACGGCCTGGCCGAACTCGCCTACCTCCGCATCGGGCTGCCCACCTGCTGGAACGCCACCGCCCTGCCCGCTTCTCTCGTCGACGAAGCCGAAACCGCCTACCTGACCACACGCGGCCTGACCGGCGGCAGGAAAGCCCTGCTGGATGCCTGCGCCGGATGGCTCATCCGCGGCGACGCCCTCGTCGAACGCGCCCACCGCGGCCAGACCGACCACCTCGCCCGGCTCACCGGCGAAAACTGGCATTGGGGCGCCGTCTCCGCCCGTGATCGCCTCACCCACCGGCTCACCGTGGCCGCCGCCTTCGAACACATGCCCGCCTTCGCCCACCTCTGCCAGAAGATGCACCAGCACGCCACCACCCTCTGGCCGAACCTGCGCCCCCTCCCGTCCCGGCTGATCACCTGGGTGTGAGCGCCGCAGCGACGTACGGAAGAAACCGCGAACGGGACACCGTCACGGCTCCGGCCTTTGCGGGGGAGTAGGTCCCGATACCTGACAGGAAGTGGCAGTCACCTCTGCCACGCTGGGCCCATGCACGCAACCGGAAGCTTCGAGATCACCGCCTGGGAAACCCTCGCCACCGACGAGCGTGAGGGCGCCAGCATCGGCCGCAACCGCCTCACCAAAACCTTCCACGGGGACATCACCGGCACCAGCGTCACCGAACTACTCACGGTCGGGACCGCGTCCGGGCCCGCCGCGTACACCGGAATCGAGCACCTCGAAGGCGTCCTCAACGGCCGGAAAGGCACCTTCGTCCTGCGGCACAACGGCGGTGCCGACGGCGAACGGCCCTGGCTCACCTGGATCATCGTCGACACCTCCGGGACCGGAGAACTCACCGGCATCCACGGACAAGGCCAGATCGCCGTCGACGAGCAGGGCAAGCACACCTTCACCCTCGATTACCAGCTGCCCGGCACGTGACCGGGGGAGCGACCCCAATCCTTGATCAACAATCACCCAAACGGCGGCCCGCCGCCGGGCCTCCCGCCGCGATCGGAACAACGCTGACCACAGCAATCCCGATCAACGCGAAAGTTCACGATGAAACACACGCTCCTCGCCCTGTCGGTCGCCGTCTGCACCGCACTACCCGCCACCGCGCACGCCGCGGCCATCCCGCCGCCACCACCCATCCCGGCAGTGAAAGCGCCTCCGGCCATCTCCGCGATCCCCAAGCCCAAACCGCCGGTACCGCCGACATCGGTACCGCCCCCGCCCAAGCCGATCCTGCCCGCCGCCGACCAGGAGGAGCCCGACGCGCTCGCGATCCTCATCGCCGACGTCATCAGGGAACTCAGCGGAGCCGTCAAGGCCAAGATCGCCGAGAAACTCACCGAACTCAAAAACAAGCTCGTCCTCGTCCCATAACCAGCGCCCGCCGAGCACGCCCGGCTCCTCCCCGATCCGCACCCGCGGAACCGGGGGAGGAGCTCCTCCACTCGGAGGACCCGGCGGGTGGATCGGTTTCCGCGACCAACTCAGGCACCGGCGCCGGGCTGTTCCCGCGCCCGCGAGGCCAGGGGAGCAGACCCGGGCATCTCAGGGAGACCAGCCGCGACACCCATGAGACTTGCGTCGCACGACCGTGAATCTCCCCCCTAGGCTGTACGGACCAAATCGAGTGAGACAACCGGCAAACTGGACCAGATTCAGTGAGACAAAAGCGCGTTCTGGACCAGATGCATAAGAATCACACGGGCGGAGGGTCAGTAGGTGTCGAACTCGACGTCCACGGACGACGCACCTCGCAATGGCGCGACCTGTTCAGCCTCATCCCGTAGCGACTTCTTGTCCCGATCCGGCAGCGAGCCGAACGTCTTGATGGTGATGGTCAGCTTCCGGCCGCTCTTGCGTGGACGCCACGTGCCGGTGATTTTGCCGCGGACGACGCAGCCAACCTGGGAGCCCTGCCACCCCCACAAAAGGGTTGCTACTTGACATAATGTTCATTATCGAGCAACTGGTGAACGTGGAAATACTACGATCAAGGTATGTTTGGCATCGGAATCACCGAGCTCGTCGTCCTTCTCGTCGTCATCGTCGTGATCGTGATCATCGCCGGTGTCATCGTCCTTGCCGTCCGCGCCGGAGGCCGCCCCAGCGCCACCCTCGCATGGCGCACCCCCGGATTCCTCCCGCCCGTACCCGAACACATCCAAGGCCGCATCCGCGAACTCGCCGCCGAAGGCCGCAAAATTGACGCCATCCGCCTCCTCCGCCAGGAAACCGGCCTCCGCCTCAAGGAGGCCAAAACCATCACCGAAGCCATCGCCGCGGGCCGCTTCGTGCCCACCCCACCCGACCGTCCCGGCGCCGCCGACCTCGCCACCCGCGTCCTCGAACTCAAAGCCGCCGGCAACACCGAACAAGCCATCCATCTCGTACGCGGCGAAACCGGCATGAGCCACGAACAAGCCGAAGCCTTCGTCTCCCTCATCTGAACGCAGCCGGTCCGGCCTAACGCCACCCGCTCCCGCCGCTCGACCGGCATCGACCCCGACGACTCCCGCCGAGCCATCCCGAATGCAGAGGACCCGGCCCGCTATGACCAAGTACGTGATCGGTCCTGACGTGGCCCTTCGCCTGGCCCGCGACGAAGCGGTGATCCCCGACGAGCACCAGCTCCTGGCCCCGACACTCCTTCGCTCGCAGCTGCTCTCCCTGCTCTACCAAGCGGTACGCCACGGTGAGATGACCAAGAAGGACGCCGATCGCCAGCTCAATTACGTACGCGCGCTACGGATTCGGCTACTCGGAGACCGCGTCCTTCAGAACGTCGCCTGGAAGATCGCCGACGAGCTCGGATGGCCCGACACGCTCGACGCCGAGTACGTCGCACTGACCCGGCTCCAAGCCGACGCGCTCATCACCCTCGACGCGAAGCTCGCCCACGCCGTGAAGCACCTAGTGACGATCGCGCCCATCGAAGCGCTGTCCTGAAAGCTGCTCGTGTCCGCGCTGGCGGATATGCCCATCTCGTCGTAGTGGTACAAGGTGCGTACGGTGACCGCCGCGAACGCGGCCACCTGCCCCACCGAATAGCCCATCCCGGCCCTCTTCCCCCTTTTCGTTCCCTTCCAGGGTGCGGGCTCCCGTTACGTGAGGGTCAACTCGCTGCGCGAATAGGCACAAAACTAGCCATACCAGACAGAAGGTGAATTCTGTCTGGTATGGGACGAAAGCTGCTTCAAAGGAGGCTCGACGGCGCCTCCTTTGAAGCAGCTTTCGTCCCCGTCTCACCGAATCTGGCTCCAAGGCGCAAGTTGTCTCACTGCATCTTGTTCATCCGGCATAGACTCTGGTTTCATTACGCGACGTGACCACTATGTGACACCATGGGCGGTTCGTGGCGATTTGCCAGAGGCAACGGGCCGGTAAGCGTGGCGACCTTCGTCTGCTCCCGGAAAGGCGAGCACGGCATCGGCCACATCACCTCCTGCCAGGCGCTCTGTCGTAATCCTGGTTCTGCAAGTCGAAGGACCGCATTGGCCAGGACCTGTCGACCGCTCGCGAGCGTGGGCGAGCCGCTTGGATGCGGATCAGCCGCTCGTTTGAGGAATTGGGCGGCACCTACCGGTTCGCCTCGTATCACGCGGACTTCTACAACACTGTCAGGCGGCACAGCGCCAACGACGGCCTGTCGCCCATCACATTCAAACGTCATGATCGAGAAGAGGAAAGCCTCATCGGCCCTGCTGAGGACCGCTGTGGCAGAGGACCGTCTCCACGGTTTCAAGGAGACAGAGCTCTTACCGGTCCTCTCCCCCGCCGACGACGTCAGCAGGTTCGGATCTTACCCAGCGGCATGGCCCGGCGCTTCATCACGTCAAAGGTCCAGCGTGATCCGGATACGCCCTTCCGTTTCCGCCGCGCACCCACACCGCCGAGCCTGCCCGAAGCTGTTTGGATCAACGAGCCCGCACAGGAGGAAGAAAACTCCGATACAGAACAAGCAGCCTGATACGTCTCATTCGGTTTGACATCTGCCGTGACGGCCAGGAGGGAATCGCTCCCCCACCGACGAAGCGTGCAAAACGATCCTCGGTCGGGTTACCGCAGGCGAGGGCGTTAGATTCGTGATGGTGTTTGTAGGACAGAGCGATCAAGCAGTGCCGGCACCAGGGAGTCGTTCGGCGCAAGGAGAGTCCAGCGTGACTGAGGAATCGGTGACGGCAGTCACGCTGCCTGGCGGCCGGTGGAGTCGCCCGTGTCGGCATGTCCGTTCGCAGGCCCGCGACCGCTTCCTCCTGGTCGGGGCCGGGAGCAGATGCGATCACGATTCGGTTGTTCACTCGCGTTGATCTATCCGCAGTGGAATGATGACGTTATGTCACCGCGTGGAGCGAGGTGGGCCGGTGGGGTTGTGGCCGTGGCCGGCCTGGTGGGCGCGCAGCCGTGCGCCAGGCCTGGGAATGGGCGGCTCCCATCAAGGCGTAGCCGACAATTCCGATACCCAGGGTGGGGCAGGGAACTCGTCGTCATGTGAAAGGCCCGTCACTATCTCTGCTCCGGAGTCAGGACGTGTCGGGTCCGGTCCCCGATCCAGGCCGCTTCGAGGATCGCGGTCAGGCTGGCGGTGTCGGTCGGGCCTGGATGGTTCTGGATCAAGCGGGTGACGCCACTGGCCATCTGCGCGAAGCGCGGGAGGTCGGCGCGTGCCACGCCGATGTCCGCCAAGGTGGTAGGGATGCCGATGTCGGCAAGGAGCCCGTCGAGCCAGGTGAGGAACGTATCTGCGGCCTCGGCGTCCGAGGCGTCGGTCACGTCGAGCCCGCACACCCCGGCGAGGATGGCCAACCGGTCGCCGATGGCATCCCTGGCCGCGTCCATCGCGTAGGGCAGCAGCAGCCCGACGCCCAGGCCGTGCGGTGTGTGGGTGGCTGCGCCGATGGGGTACTGGAGGGCGTGCGGAGCCGCGTTGCCTGCGTGGGAAAATGCGAGCCCGGCTAGCATGGACCCATAGGACATGTCCGCGCGCGCGTCCTTGTCGCCTCCGTCCCTGACGACACGGGGCAAGCTGCGGGCGATCCGCTCCGCAGCCAGGAGCGCGTAGTGATCGGTGATCGAGTTGCGGCCGAGGAAGACCTGCTCCACCGGGTCGCGCGGTCCGTGGGCCCGGGGTCGCGCGGTGTAGCTCTCCACCGCGTGACAAAACGCGTCGATGCCGGAGTGGGCAGTGACGGTCGCAGGGCAGGTGTAGGTGAGCTCGGGGTCGACGATGGCGAAGTCGGGCACGATGTGGACGCTGGAGACCCCCACCTTCAGCTCGCGGTCCGGGTCGGTCAACACCGAGACGGGGGTGAGCTCGGAGCCGGTGCCTGACGTCGTCGGGACCGCGATGAGAGGAATCGTCGGCCCCGGCACCTTCGACTCGCCGTAGAAGTCGCGCGGCGTCCCACCGTGGCGCCGGATGACGCCGACGATTTTGGCGAGGTCGATCACCGTGCCGCCGCCGATGGCGAGGATTACGTCGGCGTCCACCTCTGCGGCGACCGAGACGGCCAGGGCGACATCGGCGAGTGGCACGTCCGGAGTCGCGTCGGCAAACACCCCGACGACTTCGACCTTCTCCCGCACGGCGGCCACGATCTCGGCCACGCCCGGCTGCCCCAGAAGAACCCGGTCGGTCACGATGAGGACTCGCGAGCCACACTCGGCCACCACTCGTGGGATGTTCTGCGCGACCCCTTCGCCCACTATCAGCTGGCGTGGTCCGCGGACGGTCTCAAGCATGTCAGTGCCTCTCTGGAACGTCGGCGGTGATTTGCTGGGCGGACGTCCAGGTCACCTGCGAGACCGGGACGGCGTGGGCAAGGTTGGCTGCCGGGTGGCGCAGGCGCGCGCGCCGGGCTCCCAGACTCGGTCGTGCCCGGGCGCCCTCGGGTCCATCGCGATGAAGACGTCGCCCTTGGTGGGCGGGTCAGTCGGGTCGAGGGTCCCGCGGACATCGTCGCCAAGGGCGGTACGAGTCAAGGTCGCGACCAGCACCTCGATCATGAGCCCGAGGGCGTAGCCTTTGGGACCGCCGAAGGGGCTGATCGCCCCATCCACCGCCGCGGCCGCGTCTGTGGCGCGCGCACCGGCGGAGTCGACGGCGTCCCCGGGTGCCAGCGGCTTCGTGCCGACCATGGCCCGGGTCCCGCCCCACGTGTGAAGGCCGGTCAGGTCATGTGTGCACAGGGCGCGGTGATCCTCGGCGGGCACCCGGAGCAGCGGGCCGGTCACGGTAGGTCGATCGCCGCGTAGGTGACGTCGAGGTACTCAAGGATGCCCTCGTGCGACCCCTCCTTGCCGATCCCGGACTGCTTCACGCCTCCGAACGGAGCTGACGGGTCCGAGATCAGACCACGGTTGATGCCGACCATCCCTGTCTCTAGCCCCTCGGTGAACCGGAGCGCCCGCTGGAGGTCACGGGTGAAGACGTATCCGACCAGGCCGTGCTCGGTGTCGTTGGCCTTCGCCATTACCTCGTCGTCGGACGTGAACGAGATGATCGGCGCCACCGGGCCGAAGATTTCCGCCTCCAGCATCCGCGCGTCTTCGGGCACGTCGACGAGGACCGTAGGCGGGTAGAAGTGACCCGGCCCATCCGGACGCTCGCCGCCCACCAAGACACGGGCGCCGCGATTGACCGCGTCGGCGACGAGCTCGTCGATCTTGGTGACCGAGGCCTCGTCGATCAACGCCCCGACGTCCACGCCGTCGTCGAGACCATGGCCCACCGAGAGCGCGCCCATCCGCTTGGCGAAGCGCGCCGTGAACTCCTCGCGCACCGGCTCCTCGACGTAGATTCGGTTGGCCGCGATGCAGGACTCCCCGATGTTGCGCATCTTGGCCACCATGGCACCGTCGAGCGCGACGTCCAGGTCCGCGTCGGCACACACGATCAAGGCCGCGTTGCCGCCCAGTTCCATGGAGGTGCGCAGCACGTTGTCCGCCGCCTGTCGTAGCAGCACGCGCCCGACCTCGGTCGACCCGGTGAACGAAAGCTTGCGGGTCCGACGGTCGGCTAGCAGTGCTGAGACCACCTCGCCGGCACGCTTGGTTGTCACGACGTTGACGACGCCCGGGGGAACGCCGACCTCCTCCATCATGCGGGCCAGGAACAGCATGGTGAGTGGCGTCTGGGCTGCTGGCTTGGTGATCGTCGTGCAGCCCGCCGCCAGCGCAGGAGCGATCTTGCGGGCACCCATGGCCAACGGAAAGTTCCAGGGCGTCACGAAGACGCACGGTCCGACCGGCTTCGGCACGGTGAGGATGCGATATCCACCAGCGGGAGCGGTGTTGTAGCGCCCCTCGACGCGCACCGCCTCCTCGGCGAACCAACGGAAGAACTCGGCGCCGTAGGCCACCTCTCCCCGAGCCTCGGCGAGCGGCTTGCCCATCTCGAGCGTTATCAGCCGGGCGACCTCCTCGGATCGCTCGGTCAGTGCCCGGTACGTCGCGGTCAACAACTCTGATCGTTTTCGCGGCGGGGTCGCCGCCCACTCCGCCATTGCCTTGCTCGCCACGTCCAGAGCGGCGAGCCCGTCAACGACATCGGCGTCCGCCACCTCGGCGATGGTCTTGCCGGTGGCCGGGTCCTCGACGGCAAAGGTGGCTCCGCTGGCGGCGTCGCGCCAGGCGCCGCCAATCCGGAGCCGCCGGTGCTCGGGGGCCAGGACGTTCATCGGGTCACTCATTGCGTCGCCTCCTGTGATGTTCTTGGTGATGTCCAGCGTGACCTCAGCGATCGCGCCACGCGCGTTGACGAACGGGTCGAACGTGGCCTTGGCCCTGGCTGCGGCCCGGGCTGCGGCCCTGGCTGCAGGGCGACGCCCCGCGCCACCGATCGCCTTCTCGGGCCATGGCTGCTTCAGCGTCGTCAGGCCGTGCTCACCGGTGACGGTCCGCCGAGGCTCGATTGCCACGTGCGGGCGCATGTTGACGTCGCCGCCCTGCGCGGTTACCTCCCGGCCTCGGACAGCGTCAGCCCGGTGCCCGCATCGAACAGGTGCGCACGGTCCAGGTCGACCGTGACAAGCAGCCGCTCGCCCGGCGTACCGGTGACGGTGGGTCGTGCCTTGACCTTGAGGATCTCCGTCCCCACTCGGACGTCGACCACCGTTCGGTCACCGAGCGGCTCAAGGCCGTAGAGCTCACCCGACAACGACGCGTTCCCACGCCGCTCGACGGACAGGTCCTCTGCGCGCAGGCCCAGCAGCAGCGGACGACCGTCCTCAGCCGTGGTCCAGCGGGGCCGCGGCAGCGTCCAGCCTTCCGCACCGACCAGACGATCTCCCTCGGCGTGGCAGGCGAGCAGGCTGATCGGCGGGCTCCCGACGAATCCCGCGACCCACTGGTTGGCTGGACGCTCGTACACCTCGGTCGGCGTTCCGACCTGTTGCACCTTCCCCTCCTTGAGGACCGCGACCTGGTCGGCCATGGACAGGGCCTCGACCTGGTCGTTGGTCACGTAGACGAAGGTTGCTCCGAGGCTCCGGTGGATGCGGGTGAGCTCGGTGCGCATCTCGACGCGGAGCTTGAGGTCGAGGTTCGTCAGCGGCTCGTCCATGAGAAACGCGCGCGGGCGACGGACCAGCGCCCGGGCCAGGGCGACACGCTGCATCTCACCGCCCGACAACTGCGCCGGACGACGCTGCAGCAGACGTTCGATGTGCAGCAGGCTCGACATCTGCTCGACGGCAGCGGCGATCTCGCTTGAAGAACAGCGGCGTGCCCGCAGCGGCGAAGCGATGTTCTCGTACACCGTGTGTCGCGGGTAGAGGGCGTAGTTCTGGAAGACCATGGCCAGGTCGCGTGCGGCCGGGGTGTCACCGGTCGCGTCCCTCCCGTCCAGATGCACCGACCCGGCGTCAAGCTTCTCAAGGCCGGCGATCGCTCGCAGGGTCGTCGTCTTGCCTGCCCCGGAGGGTCCGAGCACGACGAAGAACGATCCGTCCGGCACGTCCAGCGTCACCCCGTCCAGGGCCTGGACTTTACCGAAGGACTTGCACAGCCCGTGCACTGCCACGGTTCCCATCAGGCCACCAGCTCTTCCGTGCTCACGTCGTAGACCGCCGGGGGCCCGCCGGTGTGCCGCAGCCCGACCGGTGCGTCAGCGGCGAAACGGACAGTCGGTGGCATCCGAACCCGTACGTCGCGCTGGCCGCCGTGGTCAACCAAGTAGATGATTTCGTCGCCCAGCCACTCCGCCGAGACCACGCGGGCCGGGACCGAACCTTCCGCCCCTGGTTCTGTGACTTCCAGCGCCTCCGGCCGGACGCCTGCGACCAGGGGGCGGTCGCGCGGCAGGCCTGGCGGTGGCGTGAGGACCAGTCCGCCCTGACTGCGCAGCTTCCCGTCGGCCACCTCCACCTCAATCAGGTTGATCGGCGGGGAGCCGATGAATGCGGCGCAGAAAAGACTCGCCGGACGGTCGTAGACTTCCAGCGGCGTGCCGATCTGCTCGACGCGGCCCTTGTTGAGGATGGCGATTCTGTGACCGAGCGACATCGCCTCGACCTGGTCGTGGGTGACGTAGACCATCGTCGTCCCCAGCTCCCCCTGCAGGTGCTTGATCTCCGTGCGCATGTCCGCCCTCAGCTCCGCGTCCAGATTGGTGAGAGGTTCGTCCATGAGGAATGCGCGTGGTCGTCGGACCAGGGCGCGAGCAAGTGCGACGCGCTGCTGCTCCCCGCCGGACAGCCGGCGCGGTCGCCGGTCCAGGAGCGGGCCGAGCCGCATCAGCCGGGCGGCCTCGTCGACCCGCTCGCGCACCTCCGCCTTGGGCAGTCCCTCGGCCCGCAGTGGGAACGCCAGGTTGTCGCGGGTTCTCAGATGCGGGTAGAGAGCGTAGAACTGGAACACCATGGCGATGTCGCGCTCGGCGGGCGGCAGGTCGTTGACCAGCGTGTTGCCGATGCGGATGTCGCCCGTCGTCTGCCTCTCCAGGCCGGCTATGGCCCGCAGCGTGGTCGTCTTGCCGCAACCCGAAGGGCCGAGCATCACGAACAGCTCGCCGTCGCCGATGGACAGGTCCACGTGTTCAACGGCGACCGTCCCGTCCGGGTAGCGCTTGTGCAGGGAGGCCACCTCGATGCCCGCCATCAGCGTCGCACCGCCCCGAGCGTCACACCGGCGACGAGGTGCTTGCGCACCAGGTAGGCGAAGACGAGCACCGGTAGGGCGAACACTACGGAGGCGGCGGCGACGAGACCCCAGTCCACGGTGGTTCCACCGATGAGGCCGGCGATGGCGGGTGGGGCCGTCCGCACGGTGTCACTGGAGGTAAGGAAGATGGCGAACACGAACTCGTTCCACGAGAAGATGAGGGCGAAGACCGCCGTCGCGGCGATGCCGGGCACGAGCAGGGGAAGGGTGAATCGCCAGAACGCCTGCAAGCGGGTGTAGCCGTCGAGCATGGCGGCATCCTCGTACTCTGCGGGCACCTCGTCGACGAACCCCTTCATCATCCAGATCGTGAACGGGACGTTGAACGCGGCGTAGATGAGGATCAGGCCGAGCTTGGTGTCGATGAGTCCGACTTGGCGGTACATGAGGAAGATCGGGATCACGACTACCACGGGCGGCATGAAGCGGGTGGACAGGATGAAGAACAGTTGGTCCTTCTTGGCCTTCACGGCGAAGCGCGAGTAGGCCCAGGCCGCCGGGACCCCCAGCACGGTGGCCAGCGCCGTGGAGGCCCCGGCGACCACGACGGAGTTGAGGAACGCGACGGACAAGGTCGAGCGACCGCCGCCGGAGGCGACGAACACGTCCTTGAAATGATCCAGAGTGACCTTGAAGTCGAAGAACTTGGCCGGGATGGCGTAGACGTCCCGGTTCTCCTTGATGGACGTCTCGATCATCCACAGCACCGGAAAGAGCATCACGACGGCCAGCACGGTCAGCAGCGCGATCTCCAGCACGGAGCGGCCCCGGCCGCCGAAGCGGCGCGCGGGGGGCGTGTGATCCCGGACAGGACCTGCGGACACGGCCTCGTCGACGGAGACGGCCATCAGTCCTCCTTGAGCTTGTTCAAGTAGCGCAGGTAGAGCTGCGTGAGGACGATGACGACGAGGACCATGAGGATCCCGTACGCCGAGGCGGTTCCGGTGTTGAAGCCCAGGAACGCGACCTTGTAGACGTGGAACGACAACGTCTCGGTGGAGACCCCCGGACCTCCGCTGGTGAGGATGTAGACGAGGTCGAACAGCCGGAAGGCCTCGATGGCCCTGAACAACACAGCGATAAGGAGCAGCGGCCACACCAGCGGAAGAGTGATGGTGCGGAACCGGAACCACTCGGACGCCCGGTCGATCGAGGCGGCCTCGTACAAGTACTTGGGGACCGCGGTAAGGCCCGCAAGCGCGATGAGCATGATGAACGGCGTCCATTGCCAGGTGTCGACCACGATCAGGGAGATCAATGCCGTTCGCTGCCGGGTGAGCCACTCCACCTGCCCCAGGCCGAGCGAGCCGAGCATGCTGTTGATCACGCCGAATTGCGCGTCGAGCATAAATTTCCAGAACAGCCCGACCACGACCTGCGACAGCATCATCGGAACCAGGAACAGAGTGGTCAGCAGTCCTCGCCCGTGCGTGCGCCGTGAGATCAGGTAGGCGATGGCGAAACCGAGCACGGTCTGCAGGGCGACGGCGCCGACCACGTAGATCAACGTCGTCAAGGCCCTCAGGTGGACCTGCGGCGAAGTCAGGATGGCGGTGTAGTTCTCGAACCAGACGAAATGGGCCGACCCCCCGCGGGTGGCCGAGTAGTCGGTGAAAGACAGGTACAACGCCCACAGCAACGGGAACACCGACATTGCGAGCAACAGCAGCAGCGCGGGGGAGATGAAGGCCACGGCGAGCCCGCGGTCGCTCAACCGGCGGGACCGACCCGGTGCAGGCGGCGTCGCGGACGCCACCTGCCCGGGCTGGTCGGTCGTCAGAGGGACAGGGCCACTCACAGTCCGCCGCCGCCCTTGCGGCTGCCGGAGTCGAGTACGCCCTGCTGCTCCTTGGCGATGTCGTTGAGCGCATCCTTCGGCGTCTTCGCGCCGTTGAGAGCCGCGTTCACGTTGGTGTTCTCAATGTCGACGAGACGCGCGTACTCGGGCACGTTCCACATGTCCCGCATCCGCGAAACCGAGTCGGCGTACACCTGGTTGAACGGCCCGGCATTGAGGAACTCGGGCGACGCCAGGGCGTCCGTACGCGATGGCACGCCACCGGCCGCGGCCCACTTCTTCTGGATGTCAGCCTGCTCGAACCACTTCATGAAGTTCAGGGCCTCCGCCTGGTTCGCCTCGGGCGAGTAGGCCGACACGTGCATCCCCATGCCGCCGAGAGGCACCAGGTTCGTCTTCTGGCTCGGCAGGGTGGCAAAACCCAGCTTGCCGAGAATCTCCTCCCGCGTGGTGCCGAGCGTCGACTGCTTCGGGTCAAGCAGGCCGCCGCTCGCGGCGATCCAGTTGAACGCGATGCATGCCTTGCCCTGGGCGACCGCCGCGTTCACCTCGTCGATGAACCAGTTGCCGGAGCCCGCGGCGGTCAGCGGCTTCATCTTGTTGACCAGGACGTCCATCGCCTCCTGACCCGCAGTGTCGTTGATGACGCCGTCGATCTTGCGCGTCTTGGAGTCCCAGAGGTTGCCGCCGTAGACGCCGTTGACCGTGTTGTAGGTCACCGCCGCGGCGTCGGAGCCGTTGGCCTGGTGGAAAGCCAGCCCGCTGACGCCAGGGTTGTCCGCCTGGCACTTCGCGGCGACTGAGATCATCTCGTCCCACGTCTGCGGTGGCTTGTCGCCGATCAGGTCCTTGCGGTAGATCATCGTCCAGGTGTCGCCGAGCAGCGGCAGTCCGTACAGGCTGGCGTTTTCGTCGCGTTTGCCGGTTTCCGCCTGGGGGTACTGGCCGTAGGCCGCCAGGAGGTACGGGTTGTAGGCCTTGACGTCGATGTTCTGCTTGACGAAGTCGGTGATGTCGAGGATGTTGCCGTTCGTCACGGCCTCGCCGATGTGCTGCGAGTCCAGGATCGGGATGTCGAAGTCGGTCTTGTGCGCTGCGAACTGGGTGAACATCGCGTCGTGCCAGTTCGCGTTCGGCACGGTGTTGACCTTGATGGTCACGTTCGACCGCTCCTTGGTGTACTCCGCGTTCGCGAAGGCCTCCAGCGCGTGGGCGGGGGGCCAGTCGAACCAGATGAAGCTGAGGGTCAGCGGGTCCTTGGTGAGTTCCGGGATGGTCGCCGGTGCCTTGGGGGCGCTCGCGTCGTCCTGGCCGCCGCAAGCCGCCACGGTCGTGGCCACCAACATGACCGCCGTCGCCAGCCGCACCTTTCGACCGGGAACGGACAGTCGTCCTATTCGCTTTGGATACCGCATCTTCTTGCCTGCTTTCTGGGTGGGGACTTTTGTAGCCTTGCTGCGTGCTTCGCCGAGCAGTTGCTGGGTTCAGGCGTGTTGCCGGCTGTCGCAGGGGCTGACCCGCGGACCGGCGTCACGAGTACGCCGCGACGTAATGGGGCTTCAGGCAGTCGAGAAGTCCTTCGGTCCTTGTGCGGCCCGGTGGCGAATCGAGTAGGACGTCGAGCATGCTCATGGGAGCTCCAACTGATCGAAGCGGAGCGATGGCGGGCGGTTCCCCGATGGGTGAAGGATGGCTGGCATCCGTCACCTTTCCTATACGATCCGATTGGGGGCGTCAACATCCCGCAGCGTTGCAACCAATGTCAACAGGTTCCCGAAGACGCAAGAAAGGACCTCACGTCACGATGGACGACGAAGCGATGATCGCGCGGGGCCGTGGGGCCATGACGGGCGGAATGCCGCCGGGAAGATCTCGCGGCCGGCTTGCCGACGAGGTGTACGACACGCTGCTCGGACAGCTGATGTCGCTACGGATCGAGCCTGGCTCCCGCGTCACGATCGATGTCCTGGCGCGAGAGCTGGGGGTCTCGCAGACGCCGATCCGAGACGCTCTGAACCGCATGGAGGCCGAGGGCCTGGTCGTGCGTGTGCCCCATGCTGGCTATCGCATTCCCCCCCAAATCACCCGTGACCGATTCGAGGACATGCTTGAGGTCCGCCTGCTCCTCGAGCCGGCAGCGGCGCGCAGATCCGCCGAACGCGCATCCTCGAAGCAGGTGGCCGGTCTGCGACGACTGCTGGAGGAGATGGCGGAGCTGGAGGGGGGCAACGGGCTCATGGCCTATGGCGCCTTCGGGCTACGCGACGCCGCTTTTCACGATCTCGTCGCCCTGAGCGCGGAGAACCAGGTCATCCGCGAAGCGCTCGCTCGCCTGCACACGCACGTGCACCTGTTCCGGCTTCTCCACGACACCCAGGTCACTCACCTGGCCATGGCCGAGCACGAAGAAGTTCTGGCCGCGATCGCCGCGCGTGACCCCGACGCCGCCGCCTACGCCATGCGTCGGCACATCCTGCTGTCCGGCGAGCGGTTCCGACGATTGTTCGACGAGGCCAAGGGCGCGGACGGAATGGCGGTAGAGGCTTGACGGGCGGGCTGGGCCGAGGAATGCTGACTCAATCGGATCGGATTTGATCCAACTCACCGCCCCAAATGCAAGGAGAAGTAGGTGCCCAGAGCGCTGCTTCTGACCGGCGACGCCGCCGAGGAGCTCGACACCATGTATCCCTACTATCGCGTGCAGGAGGGCGGCTGGGACGTTGACGTCTCGTCACGGACGATGCGTGACATTCAGCTGGTCATCCACGAGTTCGACCCCAACTCCGACGCCTACGTGGAGAAGAACGGCCGAAAGTTGCCGGTCGACGTGCCCTGGGCCGAGGTCGACGTCGAGCGCTATGACGCCCTCATCATCCCTGGGGGACGTGCCCCCGAGTGGATCCGGGTCGACGCCGACGTCAGGCGCATCACCGAGCACTTCTTCGCGCGCGACCTCCCGATCGCGCTGGTGTGCCACGGCGCGCAGGTGCCGGCTGTGTACGGGCTGCTGAAGGGTCGAAAGACGGCGTGTTTCCCCCCCATCACCGGTGACATGGAGAACGCGGGCGCGACGGTCATCGACGCTCCCGACGTCGTGGACGGCAACCTCGTCTCCTGCCGGGGGTGGCCCGACATGCCGCAATTCGGCAGGGCGATGATGGAGCTCTTCTCGAAGTCCATCAAGTCCGCATCGGCATGAGCACACCTGGCCTGTCTCGGTGACGGCACTTCGGACCGTCACAGTCGACGGCTCCCCCGTCCACGTCCTGGAGAGCGGCACCGGGCCCGCGGTGCTGATGCTGCACGGCTCCGGACCCGGTACGACCGGATCTGGCGCCTGGGCAACGACGGCACAGGCGCTGGGCACGTCCTGGCACCTGGTGGCTCCTGACCAGGCGGGGTTCGGCCGTACACCAATCCCGGCGGGCTCCAGGGGCGGGCTCCGGCTGTGGACGGAGCAGGCCGCGGGCCTGATGGATGCTCTCGGTGCCGAGTACTACGCCGTGGTGGGCCACTCCATGGGCGGTGCCGTGGCGCTGGCGTTGGCGGCCGCGCGTCCCCAGCAGGTCACCCGTGTCGTGGCGGTCTCGACGATGGGCGCCCCCGGGGCGCCGCTGTCCGCCGAGCTCGACGCGGTCTGGGCCGCCCCCGCCGGCCCGCTCGGGGCACGAGACATGTTGAGTCGCCTCGTCCTCGACCAAGCGCTCGTGACCGAGTCGGCCGTCGCTGCCCGTGCAGCTGCGATGCGAGCGGGGGCGGCCGCATTCGCGTCGTTGTTCCCTCCACCTAGGGCACGTTGGGCCGACGAGCTCACCCTCTCGGCGCAAACGCTGGCAGGGGTCCGCGCGCCCGTGCTGCTCGTCCACGGCGCCGAGGACCGAGTCACCCCGCTCGGGACGGCAGCCCTGCCCCTGCTCGAACACCTGGCCGATGTCCGTCTGCACGTGCTCGGCCGATGCGGGCACGTGCCGGCGCTCGAGCACCCGCACGACTTCAGGCGACTCCTGTCGTGCTTCCTCGGCCGGGAACGAGGTCACTAATCGCTGCGACAGGTCCGCAGCCCGTGCTCAAGCAGATCAGCATGAAGCAGGCGTGATCCGCGCAGAAGCTGGCGCCCTCCCCGAAACCCGAGCCATGACGAGGCAGTGGCCGAGGTCATCGCTCGACATGGTCGCATCGACATCCTCGTGAACAACGCCGGACGTAGCGTCGGCGCTCTTCGCCCAATTCCGCAGCGGACGGGTCCAGGCGGCAGCTGGGCGTTGATCTCGCGACCACTCCCCTGGTTCGGAATACCATGATCATCCGTCTTCCCTGAATGAGCTGATATCCATCCGGAAAGGGTGGGGCGGGGAAGGGCCCTGGACGGCCCTCCCCCGCCGTCGGTTACAAGTTCAACTGCTCGATCAGCGCCTGGGCGTCTCTGGCCAGTGCCGCGCGCACCTCCGCGTTGTTGACGTAGTCGCGCTTGGACAGATCCTCGATGAACCGCACGAGCTCGTCCCTGGCCGCTCGCGGCTTGTTCTTGCTCAGGCTGTACTGGGCGTCCTCAAGATGATTGACCAGCCTCTTGGCTCCGTTCACGGTGATGTTTCCGCTGTCTCTGAAGCGGTTGACCAGCGTGGTGAGGTCGGCGTAGGACGTGGTGGTGGTGAAGGCCACCGACTGTGTGGTGGTCTTGCCCGCCTTGTCCTTGGCCGTGGCGGTCAAGGTGTGCGCGCCCAGCGGCAGCTTCCACAACGGCACCGCGGCGCCGGAGATGATCGGCTGGCCGTCGATGGCGAGCGTGACGGTGTCCACGCCTGACGTCGCGTCGGTCGCCGTCGCCACGGGGGTGATGGAGGCCGAGTCGCCGTAGGTGGTGTCGGCCACCCCGCTGACCGTCAGGACCGGGGCGGTCTTGTCGATTTTCACGGTGAGGGTGCCGACCGGCGAGATGTTGCCCGCGGTGTCGGTGGCCCGGTAGCTGACCTCGTGGGTGCCCTCCGCGCTCAGCGTCACCGGGTTGTTGGCGTTCAGCCAGGTGGTGCCGCCGTTGAGGGAGTACTGACGGCTGGCGACCGCGCCGTTGTCGGTCGCGTTCACCGTCACGGTGACGTTGTCGGTGTACCAGCCGTTGGCGCCGTTCGGCGTCGCCGGGTTGGTGGTGGCGGTCACGGTCGGCGGCGTCTTGTCGCCCACCCCGTTGCCCGAGAAGGTGAAGGAGTCCACCTCGACGCCACCGCCGGAGGTGACGAACAGCTTGCCGCTGCCTGTGGGGGCGCCGGCCAGCGAGGTGGTGACCGTCTGCCAGCCCGTGCCGGCGGGGATCGTGACGGTGGCGAACGGATCGGCGGTGGCGGAGTTCCAGCGCAGCGAGAGCGTGCCCGCGCCGGAGGCCTTGGTCTGGACCGAGTTCACGCCGATGAAATTGACCGGGTCGTACGCGATCGAGTCGCCCGGGTCGAGCGAGGTGATCTTGCCCTTGCCGGAGGCGCTGTCGTCGTCGGTGTCGGTGACGCCGGTGAGCTGGTCGGCGTGCTCGGCTTCCAGCAGCTTGGGGTTGAGGATGAGGCTGGCCTCGCCCAGCGCGCCGGGGATGCCGTTGGCGCCGTTGTCGCGGTACTGCACCACGACGACGCCGAAGATGTTCTCGGTCTCGCCGTGGTCGGTGGCGTTGGCCGGGGTCGGCCAGGTGCCCGAGCAGCCGGCGCCCAGCGTCTCCGGGTGGGCGTGGGTGTCGTGCCCGAGCCCGAAGGTCCACTGCACCCGCGAGCAGACCGGCGTGTTCCCGTCCTCCGCGTCGGTGACCGTGATCTGGTACGGAATCGCGTTGCCCCAGTCGAAGAACGCGCCGGTCGGTGGCGTGGTCACGGTCACCACGGGCGCGGTGTTGCCCACGGTGATCTCGATCGAGGTGAGCCCGGCCCGGCCGCCGGAGTCGGTGACGCGCAGCCGTGCGGTGTACTGGCCTTGGGTGGCGTAGGTGTGGCTGGTGGTGGCCCCGGTGGCGTCGAAGTCGCCGTCGCCGTCGAGGTCCCACTCGTAGGTGAGGGCGCCCGGCTCGGTGTCGGTCGACCCGGAGCCGTCGAACTGCACGGTCAGCGGCGGCGCGCTGGCCGAGGCCTTGTCGACCGTGATCCTCGCCTGCGGCGTCTTGTTGTCGGGGGAATAGTCGATCCGGTAGAGGCCGGCGTCGGGGTTGGCGCGGAAGAAGCCGTCGCCGTAGTCGAGCACGTAGAGGGAGCCGTCCGGGCCGAATTCGAGGTCCATCGGGCTGTCGGTGAGCGGCTGGGCGGCGGTGCGCAGCGCGCTGTTGGGCAGGAAGTGCTCCAGCTTGGTGACCGGCCCGTCCGGGTGCGTCACGGTGAACGCCGCGAGGTAGTCCTGCGAGAACTCGCCGAAGAACGCCTTGCTGTCCCAGTACTCGGGGAACTTCGACGTCGAGGGGTTGGCCGCGTCGTAGTGGTAGATCGGGCCACCCATCGGGCCCTGGCCGCCTGCGGCTTCGAAGTCGACCAGTCCGGCCCATTCCGCGGGCTGATGGGTGTTGTTGTCGCCGTAGTAGAGGTCAGCGGGGGTCGCGGGGGGCAGCTGTGCGAGCCCGGTGTTGTAGCGGGAGGTGTTCGTCGGCCCCGCCGCGCAGTCGAACCATTCGCGCGGCTGGGAGGTCGCGAAGTCCCAGTTGTTGTAGTTGAAGTTGTCGCCCGTGCAGTACGGCCAGCCGCTGTTCATGGGCTTGGTGATCGGGGTGATGTTCCACTCGACGTAGCCGAGCGGGCCGCGGGTGGGGCTGGCGGTTCCGGCGTCGGGCCCGTAGTCGCCCCACGAGACGGTGCCGGTCTGCGCGTCCACGTCCATCCGGAACGGGTTGCGCACGCCGGTGACGAAGACCTCCGGGCGGGTCTTCTCGGTGCCCGGCGGCCATAGGTTGCCTGCCGGGATCGTGTACGTCCCGTCCGACTGCACCTTGATGCGGAGGATCTTGCCGCGCAGGTCGTTGCTGTTGCCGGCGCCGCGGCGGTCGTCGAAGCCGGGGTTCATGCCGGGCGCGTCGTTGTTGGGCGCGTAGCCGCTGGCGCCCGGCGCGCTGGCGGGCGTGTTGTCGCCGGTGGCGAGGTAGAGGTTGCCGTCGGCGTCCCAGTCCATGTCGCCCGCGACGTGGCAGCACTGCCCGCGCTGTGTCTCGACCTTGATGATGACCTGCTCGGTGGCGAGGTCGAGGGCCGAACCGGTCCACTTGAACCGGGAGAGCTGGTTGTAGCCCTTCCACTGGTTCCAGTAGGTCTCGTCCTGGCCGGCCGGGAGCGAGTTGGGCGCCGAGCCGGTGGGGGTGGTCTCCGGGTAGGGCGCGGTCAGGGTGCGGGGGGCGTAGTAGACGTACACCCACTGGTTGGTCGCGAACTCCGGGTCGAGGGCGATCGTCTGGAGGCCGTCCTCGGAGTTGGCGTAGACCGGGATGGTGTTGATGACCGTCGTGACGCCGGTGGCGGGGTCGGTCAGCCGGATGTCGCCGTTGCGGGCGGTGTGCAGGACCCGGCGGTCCGGCAGCACGGCCAGGTCGATCGGCTCGCCGACGTTCTTGGTGAGGGTGATCTTCTCGTAGTTCGACCAGGTGGTCGCGGGTTCGGCGGCGGCGGCCGGGGCCGGCACCGCGAGCAGGCTTAACGGGAGCGCCAGAGCTGTCACCAGGACGGCCAGCGCTTTTTGGGTACGCTGCATGAAGGTACTTCTCCTAGGACGAGGAGTATCAGGACCGGACCGCCACGCCCGCCGGGGCAACGGCGGATGCGCATGGCGGTCCGGCATTAAAGGCGACTGGTGACGCGCTTACTCGTAGTAGCGGTCTTCCTTCATAGCTGCCCAGTTCTCGTAGCTCAGCCGGGCGTAATCCAGGGACTGCGCCGGGTTGGCGGTTCCGCCGGGGGCGTTGTCCTGCTCGTACATCGGGTGGTGCTTGTCCCGGATCTTGACCCGGTTGAAGAACTCCTTGTAGCCGATGTCACCCGTGCCGAGCGGCACCATGTCGTAGCCGTTGGAGGTGGCCGGGTTGAGCTTGCCGTCCTTGATGTGGAAGAGCGGGTAGCGCTTCTGGTTGTCGCGGACGAGCGAGAACGGATCGAAGATGTCGGTCTGGACTGATCCGTCCGGTGCGGTGAAGAGGGTGTGCTTGTACTGCGCGACGTGCGCCCAGAACAGGTCCATCTCCAGGAAGATGAGGTGCTTGTCGGTCTGGCTGAGGAAGTACTCCAGCTTCCGGATGCCGGAGGAGCGGGTCGGCCGGCCCAGCGTGTCCAGCGGGCCGCTGTCCAGCAGGAAGTTGTAGGCGGCGTCGTGGTTGTGGGTGTACAGCTTGAGCCCGGCCGCCTGGGCCAGCTGGCCGAGACCGTGCCACTTCTCGATGGCGAGGTCCCAGTCGGCCTTGAAGTTGCTGCCGGTCGGGTCGTTGCCGGTGCCGACGTGCTCCATGCCGATGATGTTGGCGATCTCCAGGGTTCGCTGGAACCGGTCCAGGTCGGCGGGGCTGAGCGGCCACGAGCCCGGGATGAAGCCGTGGTTGCCCTGGGCCTTGAGGCCGTATTCGTCCAGCCAGGTACGGAGTAACTGGGCGCCCTCGACGGTCTCGAGGTTGGCGCCGCCTTCGGAGTTGGCGTTCTGGGTGTAGCCGGCGAACTCGACCTGGGCGTACCCGATCGCGGAGAGCGCCTCGAACACCTTGCGGAAGCCGGACGGGAGCGGGCTGGTCAGCGGGTTGCGGCTGATGGCGTCACGGACGGTGTAGAGGATGATGCCCCGCTGGGACGCGGGCACCAGGGCGCTCCGCTCGTCGCGTACGGGAACGGGGTCTGCCTGGGCCGCGCCGGGGAGGGCGAGCGGGATGGCCGCTGCGGCGGCCATCCCGGTGGTGGCGGCCATGAACTGCCGTCGGTTGAGTCCGAGGCTACGGCGGAGCGAGTCTTCTCGGGCATGCGTGTCGCTCACGCTTACTCCCTTTCGATCGAGGGACGCGTGCGCCGATCACGTCACTGTGATTCGTGTCAAGCCCGCGAGCATGCCACCGCTGTTGAGCCGAGCGATCACATTGTTACTACGCGACCAGAACGGGGTCAATGGTTCCGTCACCCTTACCCGATCGGTACGCAGGGGAATATTCATGTCACTCTGGGTTAAATCCGCAGTACAACGTCACATAGGGCCGATTTTGGTCACGAATCGGCAGACTTCTGTTGACAAAAATCAAAAGTGGTATCTATTGTCACGAAATGTGTAGGACATGTGCGGTTACGCCAACAAAACATCCGATGTATCCGTGGTGAAGGAACGCACCTCGATCATGTCCCCGTCTTCTGGAAGGTTCGGTCCGGTCCCTTCCACCGTCGCGCCGAGACGGTGGGCTCGAGGGAATGCCACCCCGGCCCGACTTTTCCGGATGACCCGTCTCCGGTCCTCTCGCGTCCGGGCGCGGTGGGTTCCTCCATCGCGTCCGGACGCGGATACGACACGATCGCCGCTGGTTCCCGGTCAGGAGTCCGGATCGCGGTCCGGCCAGGCAACCCTTCGCTCGATTTCCCGAAGACAGTCCCTCCCCCGCTCACGACTGCCCGTTTTGTGGTGTTTCCGTCGGCCCCGAGGAGTGCCCGGTCAGCCCGAAGGCCATAGCCAGGTGCCGCATGAATCCTCCCCCGTTTCAGGCGTGGGCGAGCTGCTCGGCCGGCCGCGGCGCGATCGGCGTGAACGTGCCGAGCTGAACCGACTGCGGCAGACCCCCGGACACCCCCACGGGCGTGACGACGGCCGGCAGATCGAGGAAGTTCACCAGGATGACTCGGTGAAATCCTCCACGAACCGGCGCTGGCCGGAGCTACGTGGCCACGCCCATCTCGGAGATCGCCAAGGAGGCGGGCGTCGCCGTCCAGACCGTCTACAAGGTGTTCGGCACCAAGGACGCGATCCTGCTGGCCCTGCTGGACGTGTTCGAGGCCGAGGCCCGCGAGATCAGCAGCGTCTTCGACTTCGCCGCGCCCGCCGATCCGGCCGAGCAGCTGCGCCTGGTCGCCGCCTACCATCGCGCGCTGTTCGACCGGGGCCAGGACTCCTGGACGTGTTCCGCGCGGCCGCGCACGGCGAGCTCGCGGCCATGTGGGAGGAGGGCGGCCGCCGCCGCCAGGCGCTGTCCCAGCCCGGCGGCCTGGAACCGGTCAGATCCAGAAGGTGTCGTGGCGGAAGTAGAACTCGGTGAGTTCTTCCTCGCTGGGGCGGCCGATGGCGGCGAATTCGGCGAGGCCTTCGAAGTAGCCTTCGCGGGGGGCGCCGGGGGCGAAGTGCAGCAGCATGGAGGCGGGTGCGCCGGACTCGTTGCGGAAGCCGTGGATTCCGCCTTCGGGGACGTGGACGTAATCGCCAGGGCCGGTGTCGATCCAGCCGGTGCCGTCGAAGATGCGTACGGTGCCGGTGAGGACGTAGAAGGACTCGCTGATCGAGCGGTGAAAGTGCGGCGCGGGGCCGGTCGGATGGGGGCCCATCTCCCACCGGTAGAGGCCGAACTTGCCGTTGGTGGTGGCGCCGGTGGCGAGGTAGTGGGCGGCGCTGCCGGAGCCGTGGTCGATGTCGGGCCGCTGTCCGTCGGGGCGGTAGGTGGCGTTGATCTCGCCGCCGTCGCCGAGGTAAACCGGATCCGGATAGGTCACGACTCTCATCCCCCTTCGTGTCGATCTTCTCCATTGTGCCTGGACGCCCGCGGGCCGGGTGGCGGGCGGCCGGGAATTGTCGGTGGGGGTCGCTATCGTCTCGGGTCATGCGCCCGGGTGAAGTGAATCGGCTGACCGTTGAGGAGGCCGCGGACCGTTATGTGGAGCTGGTCCGCGCCAAGATGGTGACCGGCGCCCTGTCCGCGGGCACCGGCGAGGTGTACGCGCGGGATGTGGCCACATTCGTGCGGCTCTGCGGCCCGGGCAGGATCCTGGACGATCTGTCGGGCGAGGATGTGGACGCGATCCTGCTGGCCTTCGCCCGCAAACCCGACGAACGCCGGTCGGCCGCGGGCGCGGAGGCGGCGCAGAGCGCGTCGTCGCAGGCGAGGTTCCGGCGGTCGGTGTCGGCGATGTTCAAGCACGCGGCGCTGGCGGGCTGGGTGCAGCTGAATCCGATGCCGTCGGCGACGGTGGTGGCGCGCGAGCGGGGCGGGCTGCGTCCCGAACGGCGGGCCCTCACCAAGGAGCAGGCCGAGGGTCTGATCGGGGCGGCCCGCTCCCCCGCCGCGCCGGCCCGGCCGCGCCGCCGCGACCAGCGGACCGACCTGCGTGACGCGCTCATCGTGCTGCTCCTGACGACGCTGGGGCCGCGGGTGTCGGAGCTGGTGCGCGCCAACGTCGAGGACTTCTACACCAACGACGGCGTCCGCTACTGGCGCATCTTCGGCAAGGGCGGCCGGACCCGCGACGTGCCACTCCCCCGCGACGTCGCCGCCGCCCTCGCCGCCTACCTGCACGCGCGCCCGCCCGTCCCCGACAAGGCGCTGCTGCTGTCCTGGCGCGGGAAACGCCTGGCCAGGGGCGACGTCCAGGCGGTCATCGATCGCGTGCAGGAGCGGGTGGACCCCGACCGCCGCCGTACGGTCACCCCACACGGGCTCCGCCACACCACCGCCACCCACCTGCTGGCCGACGGCACCGACATGGACGCGGTCCGCCGCGTCCTGGGGCACAGCGACCTCAGCACCCTCGGCCGCTACCGCGACGAACTGCCAGGCGAACTGGAGGTCGCGATGCGCGCGCACCCGCTGCTCCGTCCCACCCGCCCAGGCTCGCCTGACGGCCTGCCGGGACGGCCGCCCACCGGTCCGGCCGATCTCGCGGGCCGGGAGGATGCGCCCGGCTCCCACCGCGACCAGGGCTGACGACACGCCGCTCCCCCGCGATCGCCTACCGGCGATCCACGCGCGGGCCGGAAAGATCCGTGGCCTCCCGGACGGCTCCCCACTCGGGTCGGCGCCACCAGGGAAAAGTAGCTCTGCGTGACAATGATGACGGTGTGTGATTTGCCGGTGGGGCCGATGCTCAGCTCAGGCGGGCTCGCAGAAAGCGGAATTCGTTGCCTTCGTGGTCGGCCAGGACGTGCCAGGGCTCCTCGCTGGTCTGGCCGATGTCGGCCGGGCGCGCCCCGAGCTTCAGGAATCGATCACCAGCTCGGAAATGCGACAAGCCATGATCGGCACCCTAACTCAGGGTGACGCTCCGTAGCGGGTGGCGATCGCGGTGGCGCGGTCGCGCAGGGAGTTGCGCAACCACTGCGGGGTCAGGGCTTCCGCGTTCGTGGTGAGCTGCCACAGCGCCCATTCGGCGTGTCTCGGATCTTGGAAGGTCACCTCCAGCCGCAGCCAGCCGTCTGAGTCGGCTTCTTCGGCGCGGACGGCCAGCGCGGTGCCCACCAGGTCCTCCCGCCGCGCCGGGTCCACCCGTACCAGCACGGTGACTTGGTCGCCGCCGGTCCGAAACCGCGTGCTGCGTTCCTGCCAGGCCCGGTCCAGATCGACCCGGTCTGGTCGCTGTGCGGGTTCGGCGAGTTCCTTGGCGGCCAAGACCCGGGACAGCCGGTAGGTGCGGTCCGCGCCAGACCTCGTGGCCAGCAAGTAGCCCCGGTCGCGTATGGTGACCAGGCCGATCGGGTCCACCGTGCGCCACTTCGGGGTCTGGTCCACAGCCGCGTAGTGGATGCGCAGCTTGTGTCCGGCGAACACCGCGCGCAGGACCTCGGCCGCCACGGTGTCAGGCACCTCCTCAGCGACCAGCCGACGCGAGAGGAGGTCGGTCTCCGGGTCGATGAGCAATCGCTCGGCCGCGCCGGCCGCGGTGTCCCGATAGCTTTCGGGTAGCGCGTCGACCACCTTGAGCATCGCCGAAGCGAGCGCCGAGCCGAGGCCGAATGCCTGCGCGCCGCGCCGCGATCCGGCGACCAGCAGGGCAAGGGCCTCGTCGTGGTTCAGTCCGGTGAGTTCGGTCCGGAAGCCCGGCAACAACGCGAAACCACCGTGCCGGCCGCGTTCGGCGTAGACCGGGACGCCAGCTGCCGACAGCGCCTCGATGTCGCGCAGCACGGTGCGGGTGGACACCTCCAGCTCGCGGGCCAGCGCGGCCGCGGACAGCCGACCGTGCTGCCGCAACAGCAGCACCAGCGAGACCAACCGGTCAGCGCGCATACGAAAACCCTACAGAAATACATGACACAGGATGTCGTGATTTGCCAGGAGGCTTATCACCACGACGAAAAGACGGTGGCTACCGAGCCGATGGACATACGCAATGCCGACGAATCGAATGGAGCTGATGTGGCAATGGAGCGAACGGCGGTCAACCCGTGGGCGTGGTCGGTGGAGATGGGGTACAACCAGGGTGAGATCGTCTCCGGGCACACCCGGACCCTCTACTGTGCCGGGCAGACCGCGATGAGCGGCGACGGCAAGCCCGAGCATGCCGGTGACATGGCGGCGCAGTTGGCGCTGAGCCTCGACAACCTGGAGGCCGTGCTCGGCGAGGCCGGCATGTCCCTCGCGAACCTCGTCCGGCTCAACGTCTACACCACCGACGTCGATCGGCTCTTCGAGCACTACGGCGTGCTGGCGTCGCGATTGGGCGCCGCCGGGGTGGCACCGTCCACCACGATGCTCGGGGTGGCACGGCTGGCGATCCCCGACCTGATGGTCGAGCTTGAGGGGACCGCCGTCGCGTGATGCGACCCCGCCGCCTCCGGCAGGGCTGCCGGAGGCGGCACGAGTAGGAGACAGGTGGGTGATTTCCGGTGCTCACGATGGTGACAATCGGCGTCTATGGCTTCGACGGCGAGTCCTTCCTGCAACGACTGCGGCACGCGGACGTTCGCCTGCTGCTCGACGTACGCCAGCGCCGCGGTGTCCGCGGACCCGAGTACGCCTGGGCGAACTCGCACCGGCTGCAGGCGGCCCTCGCCCATGCCCGGATCGCCTACGAGCACCATCCCGAGCTCGCCCCAACCACCGAGTTACGCCGGCTCCAGTACGCCGAGGATGACCGCCAAGGAGTCGGCAAGCGCTCGCGCCGCGAACTCGCTGCCGAGTACATCCGCCGCTACACCACCGAGATCCTCGACCGCGCCGACCTCGCACCGATCGTGTCGGAGCTGCCGAGCAGTGGGACCGCAGCGCTGCTCTGTGTCGAGCGCGACTCCGAGGCCTGCCACCGCTCGTTGATCGCCCAGCGGCTGACCGAGCGGCACCGTGTCACGATCGAGCACCTGCGCCCGTTGTGACGCGTGAATTCCTAGGGTCCGCGGCAGCGGTGATTGCCCGCCCCTGGTGACGCCGACCCGGGTGGGGAGCCCGGACGGCCGGTGGCCGGGCATAGCGGCTGATGTGGCTGTCTAGCGTGGGCGCAATACGAGGCTATAGCGATGGGAGCCGGCCGTCTGGGCCACGTGGTCGTTCCGATCGGGTGTGCGCACGGCGTCGAGGATGTACGGTTCTATGGGCTCCTCCACGAAAGCTATCCTGACTTCGCGTACAGTAGCTGGATTTGATCGCTCGAGTGAGTCTCCCCCGGGAAACCTGACCGCCGGCTCTGACCGGCCGGCAAACGGCGGGGTTTCCGGTTTCACATCGCGGAAACTCCCCTGTAACAGCAGTTACCCAGGATGGCAGACATGATCAGGGCCATCCTCTTCGACCTGGACGAGACCCTCTTCGACCACCGCACGGCCGTCGCCGCCGCGGTGACCTCGTGGACGGCGGAGCTCTCCCCCTGCCACCCGCTCCTCGCCGAAGGCCCCGCCCTGTGGCTGCGCCTGGAGGACAAGCACCTGCCCGCCTGGCACCAGGGCGAATGCTCCTTCGGCGAGCAGCGCCGCCGGCGCCTGCGCGACTACTGCGACCAGCTCGGCCTGCCCGTCCCCGCCGACCTCGACGAGGCCTACGGCCGGTTCCTGCTCCGCTACGAAGCCGCCTGGCAGGCCTTCCCCGACGCCTACCCCGTCATGGACGCCCTGTCCGGCACCGGGCTGACCCTCGGCGTGCTCACCAACGGCCAGCCCGTTCAGCAGGAGGCCAAACTCCGGCGGCTCGGCCTGCTCGACCGCCTCGACCCGGTCCTGACCCCCGACTTCCTCGGCGGCCACTTCAAACCCTCCCCCCGCTGCTACCTGGCCGCCGCCGCCAAACTCGGCCTCGACCCCCACCAGGTCGCCCTGGTCGGCGACAACCTCAACCTCGACGCCGTCGGCCCCACCCGGGTCGGCATGCACGGCATCTGGCTCGACCGGTACGGCACCAGCCCGCCCCCGCCCGGCATCCCCGCCATCCGCACCCTCACCGAGCTGCCCGCCCTGCTCACCCCTGCTGATTTCGCAGTGGCACATCACGGATGATCGGCCACGTCAGCGCCAGCCCGAGCAGGAACACCCCCAGCCCGACCCCCAGCGTCACCGGCAGGCCCGGCGGCAGATCCACATCGAAGCCGAACAGGCGGGTCGCGATGGGGATCCGCAGCTCGGTGCCGGTCGCCCCCGCGGCCACCAGCACCAGCGCCACCCCCACCGGGATCGTCAGCAGCCCGCCGCCCTGCCAGCGGTAGAAGCCCGCGCCGATCAGCGCGCCCGCCGCCGCCCACACCAGGTACTCGATCGTGTACTCGGTGAAGATCAGCGCGGCCTGGGAGGTGGACGCGAACAGATGGGGCCGGTTGAGCCCCTGCGGCCAGCCCGCCAGCGCGTGCAGGCCGTTCTCCAGCAGGTAACCGGCCGTCATCAGCGCCGCCACGCACGGCGCGAACAGCGCGATCGTGATCGCCGCCTGGCCGCCGAACTGGCGGCGCGTCTGCCCGTGCGCGATGTACATCGGCAGGTACTCGCGCACCAGCGTCACCCCGGTGAACAGCACATACCAGCGGGGCAGCTGGCCGGCCGGCTCCCACACGCTGCCGCTCACCTCGTTGAAGACGGAGATCCCCAGCGTGATCAGCGCGACCACGACGAGATAGCTCGCCCACAGCAGGGCGGCGAACAGCAGGTTGGCCGCGAGCAGCCGGGTCGGGAACCTCATCGGGGGCCTCCGGTCAGGTGGACGAACAGGTCCTGCATGGCGATCGGGCCCAGCTCCAGGCCCGCCGCCACGGCCTTACGCCGCCGCTCCTCGTCGAGCACGCCGTACACCATCGCCGATTTCGTCGCCCCCAGCTGGCGGCTGCCGAGCACGGTCAGCCCCGCCGTGAACGCGTCCACCGGCGCGGCCGCGCCGGTCACGGCGGTGCCGCGCGCCAGCAGCGCCTGCGCCTCCTCGTGCACCACCACCCGGCCCGCGTCGATGATCACGACCTCCTCGAACAGCGGGCTCACCTCCTCGATGAGATGGCTGGACATGATGATCGTCCGCGGCCGGGCCATGTAGTCAGCCAGCAGCACGTCGTAGAACGCCTGCCGGGACGGCGCGTCCATGCCCAGATACGACTCGTCGAACATGGTCAGCGGCGCCCGCCCGGCCAGCCCGATGATCACCCCCAGCGCCGACCGCTGCCCCTTGGACATGGTCTTCACCGTCATCTTGCGGGTCAGCGCGAACCGCTCCAGCAGGTGGTCGGCGAACTCGGCGTCCCAGTCGCGGCGCAGCCACTCGGCGAAGAACAGCGCGTCCTCGACCGTGCCGATGTCGGTGGTCTCCCCCGCGTCGCGGATCAGGCTGATCCGGGAGGTGACCGGCGCGTGCTCGAAGACCGGCGCCCCGTCCACCCGGACCACGCCCTCGGACTCGCGGCGGAAGCCCGCCAGCACCGACAGCAGGCTCGTCTTGCCCGACCCGTTGCGGCCCAGCAGGCCGTAGATCTTGTGCTCGCCCAGGGACAGGGTGATGCCGTCCAGCGCGGTCGTCTCGCCGTAACGCAGGACCAGATCCCGCACCTCGATCCTCATCGCGACCCCAGTTCGTTGATCCGGCCCACGACCTCGCCGAGCGGGATGCCGATCGCCTTGGCCTCGGCCACCATCGGATCCACCACCTCCGCGAAGAAACTCTCCCGGCGGGCGGCCCGCAGGCTCTCCCGGGCGTCCGGGCTGACGAACATGCCGATACCTCGCTTCTTGTACAGGACGCCTTCGTCCACGAGCTGCTGGAACGCCTTGGCCGCGGTGGCCGGATTGATCCGGTAGAAGGCCGCGTACTGGTTGGTGGACATGACCTGCTCGTCGCCCTTCAGCGTCTCGCTCAGCACATCGGCCTTGATGCGGTCGGCGATCTGCCGGTAGATCGGGCTCCGGTCATCGAACACGCTGGATCGCCCGCCTCATTGGTTCATTACTCTACTAATGAACCATAGAAGTTCTGCCGGACCGCCGTCAACGCACCGCAGCCGCCAGCGAACGCGCCCGATCCGAACGCGTCAGCGCGTCCGTGCTGTCCGCGAACTGATCCACCGTCCCCACCAGCGGCAACTCCCGCACCCGCGGATCCGACACCGCCCCCATCAGCGCCTCGGCGAACCGCATCCCCCCGATCACCCGGAACGGCCGCGCGAAGAACGGCCGCACCGACCCCTCCACCGGCTCCGCCAGCCCCAGCCGGTTCTGCACCGACGCCACCCGCCGGTACGCCACGCACAGATGCTCCTCCCGCGCCCGCCAATCCCCCGCCCGCAACGCCGCGCTCAGCGCCTCCCCCAGCTCCGCCGACCCGCTCAACCGTTTGAACGCGCTCCCCAGCCACTTCCCGTACGGCGGATACCTGCGCCGCATCAGCAGCGACAACCGCATCAGATCCCGCACCAGCCGACCCGCCGCCAGCAACGACCCCAGCTCATCCCCCACCTCGGCCGCCCGCCCCGGGAACGCCTCCTCCTGCGCGATCCGCACCCACTGACACGCCAGCACATACCGCCACACATCCGGCGGATACCAGCGCAACCCCGCCCGCGCCGCCGCCAGCTCCCCCAGGCCGTCATGAAAGACCTCACCCGAGGTCAGCTCCGCCAGGCGCTGCCACGGCGCCGACCGCCAATCCTCCACCGTGATCTCACCCCGCGGGTCGAAGCCCAGCTGGCAGCGCGCCCACGGCCCGAACTCCGCCACCTCCACGCCCGGCCGTACCGGATGACGATCGGAGCCGAACGCCGTCGGATAGCCGCCGAACTCCGCCGGAAGCCGGGACCACACCTGCTCCCGTACGCCCTCCACCATCCCCGGCGCCACGAACACCAGCACCCGGGGACCCCAATCATGATCAGCCGACCGGGCCGTGTCGAAACCCAGCACCTCCGAACCCGGCCCGATCAGCGCCGCCCCATGCGCCACCCCGCCCAGCAGCGGCCCCACAACCTCGCGATAGAACGCCCTCGACAGCTCAAGACCCGGAACGAAACTGGACATCATGCACCAACTGTGCCTCGTCCCCTTCGCCCGCTCACCTGGTTTTCCCCGGCGTCAACCGGTCAGAGAATCGCCGACGGCGTGTAAGCCGCCGCCTCCGGACGCGCCGCGACGACCGCCTCGACCCGGGCCACCACCGCCGCCACCTGCGCCTCGGCCGACCCCGTGAACGACAGCCGGTCAGCCAGCAACGCCTCCAGCGCCGCCCGGTCCAGCGGGAACCGCGGATCACCCGCCAGCCGGTCCAGGACGTCGTTGCCCGTACCGTCGACCCGCATCGCCAGCGCCGCCGCCACCGCGTGCTCCTTGATCAGCTCATGCGCCGACTCCCGGCCCAGACCCGCCCGCACCGCCGCCATCAACATCTTCGTCGTCGCCAGGAACGGCAGGTACCGGTCCAGCTCCGCCTCGATCACCGCAGGGAAAGCCCCGAAATCATCCAAGATCGTCAACATCGTCTCGACCAGGCCGTCGAACGCGAAGAACGCGTCCGGCAACGCCACCCGGCGCACCACCGAACACGACACATCCCCCTCGTTCCACTGATCCCCCGCCAGTTCCCCGGCCATCGACGCATACCCCCGCAGGACCACCATCAGGCCGTTCACCCGCTCGCTGGAGCGCGTGTTCATCTTGTGCGGCATCGCCGACGAACCGACCTGACCCTCCCGGAACCCCTCGGTCACCAGCTCATGCCCGGCCATCAACCGGATCGTCTTCGCCAGTGACGACGGCGCCGCCGCCAGCTGCACCAGCGCCGTCAGCACCTCATAGTCCAGCGAACGCGGATACACCTGGCCCACGCTCACGAACCGCTCCGCGAACCCCAGATGCGCCGCCACCCGATCCTCCAGCTCGGCCAGCCGATCCGCGCCCAGCAGATCCAGCATGTCCTGCGCCGTCCCGACCGGGCCCTTCACCCCGCGCAGCGGATAGCGGGCGATCAACTCCTCCAGCCGCGCGTACGCCACCAGCAGCTCATCGGCCGCCGACGCGAAACGTTTGCCCAGCGTCGTCGCCTGCGCCGCCACATTGTGCGAACGGCCCGCCATGACCACGCCCGCGTACCCGGCCGACAGCCGCCCCAGCCGGGCCAGCATCGCCACCATCCGGTCCCGCACCAGCAGCAGGCTGTCGCGGATCTGCAACTGCTCCACGTTCTCGGTCAGATCCCGCGACGTCATGCCCTTGTGCACCTGCTCGTGCCCCGCCAGCGCGCTGAACTCCTCGATCCGCGCCTTCACATCGTGCAGGGTCACCCGCTCCCGCGCCGCGATCGACGCCAGATCCACCTGATCGACGACCTTCTCGTACGCGGCGATCGCGTCGGCCGGCACCGCCACCCCGAGATCGGCCTGCGCCTTCAGCACGGCCACCCACAGGCGGCGCTCCAGCACCACCTTGTGTTCGGGAGACCACAACCGAGCCAGGTCGGCGGAGGCGTAACGAGCGGCCAGGACATTGGGAATACGCGGCTTGGTCACGTTGCCCCAGCCTATCGCCGCTCCCCGCGACTCGCATCGCCGCCTCGTCCTAGCTGAGGGTTTCGCTTGCTGGGCTGCGATTTTTCACCCAGCCACCTGCTTTACAAAGTAGATCAATAAGGCAGAACAGAAGGCCGCGCGACCGATGGTCACGCGGCCTTCTTCCCGGGTCAGCGGGAGGGGGTGAGCGCCTCCTCCTCGTACACCTTCACGTCCTCGATCTCATGCTTGCCGCCCGGCTTGCGCCGCAGCCGCTCCTTCGTCCGCTCGACCATCGTGTACAGGGTCGGCACCAGGACCAGCGTCAGCAACGTCGAGGAGACCAGACCGCCGATCACCACGATCGCCAGCGCCTGCGAGATGAACCCGCCCGACCCGGTCAGGCCGATCGCCATCGGCGTCAGCGCGCCGATGGTCGCCAGCGCGGTCATCAGGATCGGGCGAACCCGGCGGCGGCCGCCCTCCATGACCGCCTCGACCACGCCCAGGCCCTGCTCGCGGTACTGGTTGATCAGGTCGATCAGGACGATCGCGTTCGTCACCACGATGCCGATCAGCATCAGCATGCCGATCAGCGCGGGCACGCCGAGCGCGGTGTCGGTGGCCAGCAGCAGCCCGATCGCCCCGGTCGCGGCGAACGGGATCGACACCAGCAGAATCAGCGGTTGCACGAAGCTGCGGAACGTCGCCACCATGATCATGAAGACGATGGCGATCGCCAGCAGCATGGCCAGCCCGAGGTCGGCGAAGGCCTCCTCCTGGTCGGCGCTCGCCCCGCCGATCTGGTAGCTCACCCCGGCGGGCAGCGTGACGCCCTTCATCTTCTCCGTGACCGTCGCCGTGATCGCGCCCAGGTCGCTGGCCTCGGCGGTGCCCGAGACGGTCGCGGTGCGCTCGCCGTCCAGACGGCTGATCTGGGTCGGGCCGCCGGCCTTCTCGACCTCGGCCACCGTCGACAGCTTCACCGGCCCGGTGGCGGTGGGCAGCGTGAGGTCCCGCACCTCGGTCAGCGTCGCCGGGGCGTCACCCGTGCGCAGCACGATGTCGCTGGACCGGCCGTCCAGGTCGATCGACCCGACCGGCGCGCCCCGGAACGCCTGCGCCACCAGCTGGCCGATCCCGGCCTCGGTGAGGCCGTGGGACGCCGCCTTCTCCCGGTCGACGTGCACTTCGATCCGCTCGGCGGAATCCTCCAGGTTGGAGGCGACATCCCGCAGCCCGGGCGTGCCCGCCAGCGCGCCGGCCACCGTGGTCGCCGCGGTCTTCAGCTCGGCGTTGTCGGCGCCCTGCAGGATGACCTGCAGCTGGTCGGAGCTGAACCCGCCGCCGCCCCCGCCGATCACGACCTCGCCGGCGCCCAGCGCCGACAGCCGCTCCCGCAGCTTCTCCTCCAGCACCGGGGTGTCGACGTCGTCGGCCAGCGTCACCGAATACGACGCCCGGTCCGCGCTGCCGCCCGCGCCGCCCATGAACTGGCCGCCGCCGCCCACGTTCACCTGGTAGGAGGCGATCTCCGGCGTCGCCGCCAGGACGGCCTCCACCTTGGCGGCGGCCGCGTCGGTGGTCTCCAGGTTGGTGCCGACCGGCATGCGCTGGGTGATCTGGATGGTGTCCTGGCCGGAGGAGTCCAGGAAGTTCGTCCTCAGGTTGGGCACCAGCGCCATCGTCCCGGCGAACACCGCGAACCCGATCAGCAGCGTGATCCACCGCCGCCGGGTCGCGAACCGCAGCACCGGCAGGTACATGCGCTGCAGCGGCGAGCGCAGCTCCTTGCGCTCGGCCTCCTCCCGCACGGCCTGCGCCTGTTCCGGCGAGATCTTCGGCGCCTTCAGGAACCAGTAGGCCAGCACCGGGATCACCGTCAGCGACACCAGCAGCGAGGCCAGCAGCGCCACCGTGACCGTGATCGCGAACGGGCTGAACAACTGCCCGACCATGCCGCCCACGAACGCGATCGGCAGGAACACCGCCACCGTGGTCAGCGTCGAGGCCGTCACCGCCCCGGCGACCTCGCGCACCGAGGAGAGGATCGCCGACCGCTTCTCCTCGCCGTACCCGAGATGGCGCTTGATGTTCTCCAGGACCACGATCGAGTCGTCCACCACCCGGCCGACCGCGATCGTCAGCGCGCCCAGGGTCAGCAGGTTCAGCGAGTAGTCCCCTGCCCACAGGGCGATCAGCGCGATCACCACCGACAGCGGGATCGACACGGCGGTCACGATCGTCGACCGGATCGACAGCAGGAACACCAGGATGATCAGAACCGCGAACGTCAGGCCCAGCAGGCCCTCCGTGGTCAGGTCCTCGATCGAGCGCTCCACATACGGCGCCTGGTCGAACACCACGGTCAGCTCCGCGCTGTCGCCCAGATCCCGGACCAGCTGCGGCATCAGCGCCCGCACGTCATGCGAGATCTGCACCGCGTTGCCGTCCGGCGTCATCGTGATCGACACGCCCAGGCTCGGCTTGCCGTTGGTCCGCGTGAGCGTCGAGGCGTCCCCGTCCTTGACCTCGATGTCCGCGACCGAGCCCAGCGTGACCGGCTTGGGCGGCTTGGGCACCGCCACCGGCCGCGCCCCGGCCGCGCTTCCCGCCGCACCCGGCCGCGCCGGCTGCCCGCCGGCCGCCTGAGCCGGTACGGCGGGAGCCAGATACAGCCCCTTCAGATCCTCCACGCCCTCGATCCGGTCCCCGATCTGGACCGTGAGGTTCTTGCCCTCCTCGACCAGCGCCCCGGCCGGAATCGCGACACCGTTGGCGCGCAGCAGATCCGGGATCACCGCCGGGGACAGCCCCAGCCTGGCCAGCTCCTTGCTGTCCGGGGTGATCACAACCTGCTTCTCGCGGGCCCCGGTGACCTCGGCCTCCCGCACCCCCGCCACGCCCTGCACGGCCGGGACCATGATCCGCTCCAGCCGGTCCAGGGTGCCCTGCTGGTCACCGCCGTCGCTGACCGCGATGACCATGACCGGGATGTCGTCGGTGTTGCCCGCCAGCACCTGCGGATCCACGTTCGCCGGGAGCTGCGCCTCGATCCGGGAGATCGACTGCTGCATCTTGCCGATGGCCTCGTCGATGTCGGTGCCGAACTCGAAGGCGACCTGGATCTGGGCCATGCCCTCCCGGGACGTCGAGTTGATCTCGGTGACGCCCGCGACGCCCTGGAAGCTGTTCTCGACCGGCTTGGTCACCTGTTCCTCGACGATGTCGGGAGAGGCGCCCGGGTAGGCGGCGATGACGAACGCCCCCGGGAACTCCAGGGAGGGGAAAAGCTGTTGTTTCAGCGACGGGATGGCGAACGCGCCAAAAGCACTCAGCACCACCGCAATCATGATGACGAGACTGCGGTTGGCGAGGCTCAGCCTGGCCAGGGACGTCATGGGGGCGGGACTCCTCAGGATGACGCGGGAATGTTCGCCCAACCCTAACACTTCGCCTTGTACGAATATTTAACGTCGCCTGGCTTTCCTGATAACCTTCTCAGGTTGCGAGAGGTGAGCGTGAGCGACGAGACAGGCACGAGACCGGACCTGACCCCCGGTGACGACGTCAGCGGTTACGTCAACGACCCCGATGACTTCGGTCTTTCCGCAAAGGAAGCGGAAGAACGACGGTCACTGCTGGAGAGTCTCGGCGAGACCCAGCATGGCATGGGCCGCTTCCTGGCCCGGGACCGCTCCCTCCCCCTGTTGGCCTCCAATCTCACGATGCAGCAGCTCAAGGTCGTCATGTCCCTGTCGTTCCTCGGCTCGGCCTCCGGCCAGGACCTGGCCCGCGAGCTCGGCATCGGCCTGGGCACCGTCACCGGAATCGTCGACCGCGTCGTCGCCCAGGGCCTGGCCACCCGCCACGAGGACCCCGCCGACCGCCGCGTCCGCCGCGTCGAACTCACCCCCGTCGGCCGCGACCTCACCGCCCAGATCCTCGACGCCGGCAACGCCACCTGGCGCGACCTCCTGGCCCACCTCGACCTGACGACGCTGCGCGACCTCGACCGCGTCATGCGCCGCGTCCTGGACGTCCTGTCCACCCTCCACCCCGCCTGCCCCCGCGACTGACCCGGCGCCCGCCGGGTCACCCCTGCGGGTCCGCGACCTCCGCGACCGGTACGCCGTCAAGCTCGTAGCCTTTCCAGCGGGACGTGTCGAGCGTGAGGATCTGGCCTCGCCACCGCCGTGCCAGCATCACCGTGTGCGCGTCCGGCCAGCGCGCCTCCTCGCCCAGCCTGCCCAGGACCCGGCCGAGCTCCAGCGCGTCGTCGAAATCGGCCAGCGACCCGTACGAACCGTGTTCCAGGCGCGCGATCCCGCGCACCGCCGGCAGGAATCCGGATGGTTCACCCAGTTCGGCGGCCACCGACGACACCACCAGCGCGGGCACCACGACCCGGATTCGCTGGGACGTGAGTCCGAACAGCATCGTGATCAGATCCCCGTCCCCGCGGGCGACCTCGGACACCACCGAGGCGTCCAGGACGTAGGAGGCCTCAGACATCCACGGCCACCGACCCGCCGCCGCGCCGGTTCAGCAGGTGCGCCGTCATGCGCTCAACGCGCGCGCTTCGGGCCGGGTCGGCCCGGACGGCCTCCACCGCGGCCAAAACCGCCGCGTCGGCGGCCTGGTCCGCCTCAGCGCGGGTGGCCAGCGCCGCGTTGATCACCGCACTCACCGACTTGGCCCGGCCCGCGTCCACCTCCGCCTGCGCGTACGCGAACAGGTACTCGTCGATCGTCACCGACACCGCTCTCGTCGTCATGCGATAACTATACGATGATCACCTGATGGGGAACGGCGTACGCCCTGAGCGGCTTCTGGGCGGGCGGCAGCCATAGGCGGGCACGGCCCGCTCACCGGGACGCGACCCGTGTGCTCGTGTGAATGCCGGGGGCCTCCGGCGCACTGCGCAACGGAGCTCCATGAAGGAGATATGGCGTTCAAGGCCGGCCGACGACGAACGCTCCCGCGCCATGGCGCGTCCGGACACATCGATTCCTCCCAGGGCGGGGTGACGCCGGCGAACGACGCCGGGGCCGTACTCACGTGGATCGGCGCGTCCAGACGGCATGCGGATCACGATCGGGGCGGAAACCCTGAGCCTCGACCATGGCCGCGGCCTGGCTGAATCCGTGTCCCACCGCCATGGGCGCGTGGGCGTCGCTGCCGAAGGACACCGCCGAACCGCCCGCCTCGCGCCACCAGCCGACGACCCGCGGGTGGAGCGGCACCCTGGTGTTCACCTCCAAGACCCTGCCGCTACTCGCCAGCGCGCCGAGCACCTCCCGCAGTTCCGCCTCGAACAGGCTCGGCCGGTAGTGCCCCGACCAGTAGCGGATCGGGTAGTCGATGTGCGCCAGGACCGTGAACGGGCTGGCTGATTCCACCAGCGTGAGGACCTCGGCAAGGTACTCCCGATGGATCTCCTCCTGGGGCCGGGCATCGAAAAGGACATCGACCGGAAGGCCGCCTTCCAGGGCGTGCACCGAGCCGAGAACCCGATCGAAGTGACCGGCTGCCAGCAGGGCGTCAACCCGGCCGGGATGACGGTGAGGCTCGCTCAGCTCCACGCCGGACACAATGCGCAGAGCCGGAAACAGGTCCCGGCACCTTCGCACGGCCTCCAGATATCCCGCGACGTCGAGATCGGGCGCCTGAAGGGTTCCGTCCGGACGGAGCCACGGGCGGATGTGTTCCGGCAGTATTCCCGCCGTGCCCGCTGGAATCGTCCACCGCGTGAGATCCGCGTGTTCGGTGAAGGCGATCGAGGGCAGGCCAAGCTCGATCGCCTTCCGGCAGGACGCCTCCATCGAGCCGGTGACGGTATCCCATGACCATTCGATGTGGACATGCCCGTCGGGTGGCATCATCTTGTCTCCTCAGAGCGCGGCCCGGGCCATTCACGTTCGAACCGGCTGATCGCGGCAGCGATCGAGTCTAAACCGCGGGGTGGCACAGCTCCCCGGAACTCTTCCTACCCGGTCCGCCGGTCAGGCGGCGGCCTCGCGGGCAGCCCGGGAATGCCCGCCCCTGTTGTCAGTGGCCGGCGGCGAGCTGACCGGCCAGGGCGTCGTGCAGTCTGGCGCTGGGCTGGTTGAGGCCGACGATGGCGACCTTCTTGCCGCGGGCGGCGTATTTGGTTTCGACAGCGTCCAGGGCGGCGACGGAGGAGGCGTCCCAGATGTGGGCGTCGGACAGATCGATGATCACGTCGTCCGGGTCGCCGGCATAGTCGAATTGGCAGACTCGGTCGTTGCTGGAGGCGAGGCAGAACGGCTGCATAGGAGCGGCCAGGGGCGAGTTCGCCCAGATCAGCGCCACGACCGCGGCACGCGCATATCTCCAGCCTTGGGACCTTGACCTTCCAGCGTTCTGGAAGGTTTACCGTGATGGGGCAGGCACAACTCGCAGCTCGGAAGGAGGCCACGCGATGGAGTTGACGGTGGTGGCGGTGCCGGACTGCCCGAACTCGCCGGTGCTGGAGGAACGGCTGGCTCAGGCGCTGGCCGAGACCGGCGCCGCGGCAAGGGCCTCGATCACACACCGCACGGTGAGCGATGCTGAGCAGGCCGAGCGCTGGCAGATGCGCGGCTCGCCGACGCTGCCGGTCGATGGCCGCGACCCGTTCGCCGGCCCTGCGGTGCCGACCGGTCTGGCCTGCCGGATGTATCGCGACGAGAAGGGTCGCCTGGAGGGCGCGCCGTCGGTGGCGGCGCTGTGCCGGGTGCTGGGTCAGGTGCCGGACGGCGGCGCAAGGTAGGTGCGTCCTCGGCGTAACCGCCGACCAGGGCCAGCGCGAAACCGCGCGGCATGCTCGCGAACCCGGGTGTGCCGGCGTTCAGCCGCCCAACAGGAGCGGAACGGTGAGCGCGATCAGCACGGTGATCGTCCACAAGGCAGGCGCGGAGCCAAGGGTCTGCAGCCGCCCCTGCTCTGCCCGGTCCTCCTCAAGCCGGTTGCGGCTGATCCACCAAGGGCTCACCCGGCTCTCCAGCCGGTAGTAGACGATTCCCAGCGCCGCCCCGTAGGCCAGATGCCCGATGAGGGACGGGAACGCCGCGGCCATGGCGGGCGCGTTCCAGCCGGGAGGGGCGCCGAGCAGTAACGGGAGGAGCGTCAGCCCGCCCAGCATCCACCACAGGAATCCGTAGCTGACTCCCCAGCCGAGTGCCGAGGCGGGGTCGAAGGAGCGACCCTGAAACAGCAGGGCGTAGGAGATCCCGATGATCTGAGCGATGAGTAGATGGATGAGCAGCCCGACGCCGGTGGAGTCGCCGCCGACGAGGCGGGCGATGATCGGGAGCAGTCCGAGCGGGAGCATGATCAGTGTGAAGGCCAGCCCGCCCACCAGCCCGGCCAGAGCGCCGTGGCCCATCGCGCGCAGACTCCGTGGCCCCGCGCCCTCCTGGCGCAGCAGGCGGATGTTGTCGGTGAACAGAGCTCGGCGAAGGCCGCTCGTCCAGGTGACGGCGCCCAGGGCGGCCGCGCCGCCGAGCAGGTACGCGGGCAGGGCACCGGCGGCGGCCTTGGCGAAGGCCGGCGCCCAGCCGAGTTCCCCGTCGGCGATCAGCGGCCGCAGGGTCAGCTCGACCGCGAGCCAGGCCATGAACCCGTAGGCCACTCCGCGGATCATCGCGGGACCGAGGCCTTCCCGCCGGCGGATCCGGGGACCGGCGAGCAGGAGCGCCGCGAGGGCCAGCGCGGTCACCACGCCGTAGAGGAGATGGCCGACCAGGCTCGGGAACAGCGCCTGCGCCGAACCCAGATCCCAGGCCACCGGCCGCGCGAGCAGCAGCGGGAGAATGGTCAGCGGCCCGAGGAACCACCACAAGGCCCCGTAGACCAGCCCCCACAGCAGCGTCTGCCCGGCCCGCGGGTCCTGTCCGTTCATCAGCAGCCCGAACAAGGCTCCGATCACCGCGGCGATCACCATGTGCACGGCGAAGCCGGCCACGCTCGACTCCGCCCGGACGATCGAGCCCACCGTCTCCAGCATTCCGAGCCGTGCCATCGCCGCCCCGAACGCCACTCCTCCGGCCAGGCCGGCCAGCGCGCCCCGGGCGATCACATTCGCTCCTTGGCCGGCCGGGACATGGTGACCGTGATATCGCGGGGGAAGGCGAGATCGAGCAGCCAGTCGAACAGCACCCTGAGCCGTTTCTCCAGCCCGGGCAGCTTGGCCAGATAGATTCCGCGCCACAGCAGCCAGGCGGCCAGGCCGGAAAACCTGCGCCCCCGGATCTCGGCGCATGCCGTACGGTGGCCCAGCGCGACGAGCGTTCCCCGCGTCCGGAACCGGAACGGCGAGGCAGCGTGTCCGGCGGTCACGGCGGCGATGTTGTCGGCCACCGTGCGCCCTTCCCTGAGAGCGTGCTGGGCGGTCGGCGGCTGGGCGGAGCCGTCCTCGGCGGGGATCTGCGCGCAGTCGCCGACGGCCCACACTCCCTCCGCCCCGGCGACCTTGAGGCAGCCGTTGGTGACGACGGTCCCGCCCCGGCCCATCGCGATCGGCAGGCGCTGGACCAGCGGGCTGGGCCGGTTGCCCGCCGTCCACACCAAGGTCCGGGTGCCGATCACCGTGCCGTCCGCCAGCCGCACGGCCTGCGCGTCAGCCGACGCCACCCGCGTGCCGAGGCGGAACTCGACCCCTCGCGCCTGGAGCCGGTCCAGCGCGTAGGCGCCGAGCTCCGCCGACAACTCGGGCAGGATACGCATCCCCGGATGCGCGAGCACGAAGCGCGGCTCGCCGGGATCCAGCCCGGGATAGAAGTGCAGAACCCCGTGGACCAGGTCGAACAACTCCGCGACGGCCTCGGTCCCGGCGAACCCGCCCCCGGCGACGACGAAGGTGAGCAGCTCCGCCCTGTGGCCCTTGTCCGGCTCGGCGTCGGCCTGCTCCAGCAGCCCCAGAACGTGCTCGCGCAGCACGGTGGCGGCACCGAGGCTCTTGAGGGTGAAGGCGTGCTCGGCGACACCGGGAAGATCGAAGAAGTGCGGCACGGCGCCGACCGCGAGCACCAGGTGATCGTAGGGCAGCACCGCCCCCCGGGCAGTACGCACCAGCCGTTGCTCCAGGTCGACCGTCTCGGCACGGTCTTTGACGAAGCGGGTCCGCGGGCACGCGGCGCGCACCGGCACGCTGATGTGCTGCGCCTCCAGCGCACCCCCGGCGACTTCGGCCAGCATCGGCGTGAAGAGCAGGTAGTTGGAGTCGCTGAGGATCGTCACGTCGAACGGGCGGCCCCGCGCGGCGTGATCCTCCAGCCTCTGCGCCGCGGCCACACCGGCGAAGCCGCCGCCCACCACGACCACGCGCCTGCCCACCGGCTCCTGGACCGGCGCGGAGACGCGGACCAGAGCCGACAGCCCATACAGCAGCACCCCCATCAGCGCCCCATGGAGCGAGTCGGCTACCAGAGCACGGTAACCGTCCGCGGCGGCCCGGGCCGACCAGGTGGGCAGCCGGCCATGCAGCAGCGGCTCCACGGTCAGGGTCCACCCCACCCAGGCCAGCAGCCCGACCAGCAGCCCGGCCGCGATCATCGGGGCCGGACGGCGCTGCCTCGCGACGGCGCCCAGCGCCGCGCCGGTGACCGTGGCGTAGACGCCGAACATCAGCCACCCGGGTGCCATGGGCGCGGCCCGCATCATGCCCGAGTAGGCGGCGACGGGCCCGACGACCAGGCCTGCCAGCAGGCCGGAGGCCGCTCCCGCAGCGATCACTCCCCGACGGGATCGACCCAGTCCGTCCATGCGCGCTCCTCAGTGCGGCTCCCCGTAGAGCATCGCGGCCGGAGTGGCTCCGTGCCATTACGAAACGCGAACGTCCGCTCCGACGTCACCGTCCCCCAGGCGGCCAGCGCGGCGGCGCGCAGGCGCGGGTTGGGCTCGTGGCGCGCGGCGGACCAGATCAGAAGGCGGCATCGGCAAAGGAATCGGCGTAGTCCCCGAACGTAATCGAGCAGCGGTCGTGCTATGTCGGCCCCACCGTCCCGGCCCCTGCTCGGAGTCGTCAACGCGGGCACCGCCTTCGCCTGGGCGATCGAGCTCTACGACTCCTACGCCTGGTGGTTCCGCCTGGCCGGGCTCGCCGTACTCGTTGCGCTGGTGTGGTGGTCGCTGCGGCGCCGTCAGGCCTGCTCGATCGCCGGCCACAGCACCTGGGCACCTGGAGCTTTCGCGGTCGTGTCGCCGGATGTTCTCTAGAGTCTGCGCAGGCAGCTGGTGGACGGGTAGGAGAGCGAGCTGGTCAGGGTGTAGTCGGTCGCGGAGGGGCAGCGGTCCTTACCGCGGGCGGCGCCGAGGACCCTGGCCCAGGCCGTCTTGTCCGAGCAGGCGACCTGCGCGGGGGTGCGGACGCTGGTGCCGAGGCCGGGCAGGGACAGAGCCGCCGGCTTCTTCACGCAGGCGCCGGTCTCGGCCACGGGGCCGAGACGCACGGCGGCCGCTCCCGCGCCGTGGCAGATGACCGGCGTGGGGGCCGCACGCCTGGTCGCGGTGTCGCCGTCGCGGCACTGCGCCTTCTTCTTCGCGAAGCTTCTAATCTTGCCGGGGCCGTCGCGGTCGTAGCATTCGCGTTCGGTGGGCGGTGCCCTGCCGTCGTCGGGGGCGTAGATGCAGTCGCCGACCCGCAGGATGCCGCCGCCCTTGCCCGGATCACCGGCATGCGGCCCGGCCAGGTTGCGCAGGCAGGCCGTCTCACCGGTGGGCCTGTCCAGAAAGCCGTCGGTGTCGATGGGGCACTCGGTGCGCGCCGTCCGCTCGCCTCCGTCGACGATGTCGACGATCTTCGCTTCCGCGTACTGGGAGTCGCAGGTCACCGCCTGCTGCGGACCGAGCCCCAGGCCGCCCTCGTCGGTGATCCCGGTGTCCACGCACCCGTCCTTGACCCAGGCTGCCTCAGGAGCCGGGGAGTACGTGCCCTGCGGAACGCCGCCCTGGAGATCGCGCACGATGGGCGGCCGCGAGCCGGTGCCGATCTCGATACCGCAGCCGATCCGTCCCGTGAGCAAGCCGAAGACGCCTAAGACGAGGAGGATGCCACCCCCTATCCGGCGGCAGCCAGACCCCGACGACTCTCCCGGACCCGACGGCTGAGCCACTCTCCGGATTATGCCTTTCGCCGGGTTTCTGGGGAAGATCAGGCGAAAGCCGCGCTGCCCTGCTCACGCATGGCCGAGCACGGTACAGTCCCCGGATTCGGGAACGACTCTTCTCAGAGGTGTCTCCACGCCGCCTGGCGGCGCCCGTGCGGGTGCATCGGGCGCCGCAGGCCGTCAGGGCGAGTACGAACCGCGCCAAGATAAGGCAGCCGCGCGCGAGTTCGGCGAGGTGGCGTTCGATCGAGCCGGTTGGCCGGCGAGGTCCGCTCACAGGCCCGGGTCGGCGTCGGACCAGACGTGGCCGGAGCCGCCGACGCCAGGGCACGGCCCACGGCGGCGAGCCGCTCGAAGATCAACTGCTTCGGTCCCCATCCCGCCCAGCTGACGCCAGGGACGTCGCAATCGCTGTCCACCCGTACCTCACCAGCCCCCAACGGGACGGACGGCTTGCAGCACGCCGGTACCGAGCCCGATGACCGCCAGCGGGAACCGTGCGCCGCTGAATATTTCATGAGCACCGCGCGCTTTTTGGACGCCGTGCCAGGTCACGCCTCACCCGTTGGGCGTGGCCTATCTCCATGTCGCTCCCGATGCGATGGTGAGGGCGCCGGCTGGATTACTCCTCAGGAGGATCGATGCGCAAGGTTCGAGCCCTACTCGTCGCGGTGGCCCTGGCCAGTGGCCTGGTGATCTTCGCTACCGCCACGCCCGCCCAGGCGGAAACGCTCCGTAACGTCTACTTCACCCAGTCCTACTGCCTCTGGTACGGCGACTACGGTGTCCAGAACGGGCTCTGGACCTCGTTCCACTGTGACCTCACATACGGCTACTGGTTCCTCTGGAGCAATCCCTGATCGATGGGATTCCAGCCCGCGCCCCAGGTGACAGGGCGGCTGCCGCCGTCGACGCTGTCGCGACGCCGGGCGGGTAACGCGGCGGCCCGCCTGCCGGTTGGCGACGGTCCGGTCCAGTTGCAGGTCATCTTGTCCAGATCGCCGTAACCGGCGATGTCCTCGTGCATGCGGATCACGTTGCCCTCGGGGGCGCTGCCGTCGCCGCTCTTCCCGACGCGGAGATGGTGACATCATCGAAACACGGACATCGCCAGGCTGCCCGCCGCGGCGCTCCAGCAGGCCGCCCGCCTGCTGGGCGGCACCGACACCGCGGACGCGCGAATCCGCGAAGCGGCATGGATCGCGCGGTGCGTCGGCCGCGGCGAGGCCGCCCCGCTCACTCCGGACGACCTGGCCGCGCTGGCCCAGACCCTGCACCCGCGCGGATCCCTGATCTTCTCTTGCGGCAAGCCATCGACCACCGTATGGATCGTCCGGCACGGCCGCATCGAATCGCCGAACACCTGCCCGACCGCGGCGGAGATCTCGGGTTCTTCGAATGGGGCCAGCCGATCCAGCGACCGGCGCCTTCGACCCGGTGATGGACGGGCGGGGCCTCAGCTTCGCCGACGCGGAGAAGTGATGGTGTCAGCCCGCTGACATAGTGCGGGCGCCCCGGGTCGGGTTTGCGATGAGCTGGGACCAGGTGCAATCAGCGCCGCCTGTCACCCGTCCATACGGGGGACAGGGACAAACGAACTCTTCCTCAAGGAGCCGATGATGACTACTGAACCCCTCCCCGGCCGCCTCATCCGCGGCGCGGTAGGCGGTCTGGTCTCCGGCATGATCTTCGCCGGGGTCACCATGTGGTTCGCCTCCACCCAGCCGCCCGGCAAGGCCGAGATGCCGCTGCACATGATCGCCAGCATTGCGCAGGGCGGCAAGGAAGCGATCATGGCGGGTCAGACCAGCATCTGGGTCGGCCTGGTCGTGCACATGGTGCTGTCGATGGCCTTCGGTATCACCTTCGCGCTCATCGCGCCGATGCTGCGCACCAACGGCACCGCCGCACTGATCGGCACGGTGTTCGGCGCGCTGCTGTACGTGGTCAACTTCCTGGTGCTCTCGCCGCTGCTGTTCCCGGTCTTCCGCGACGCTAACCAGCCCTTCGAGCTGTTCGCCCACGTGGTGTTCGGCACCGTGCTGGCCTTCTTCTTCTACGGCTCCGGCGTCCGCCGTCAGGAGGGCTTCCTGGCCATCGGGCCGGGCGAGCGCGCCGCGGCCCGGTGAGATGAACCCGAGGCACGACCGGTTCCTCCAGGCCACCATGCCCGCGGCGGACCTGGTCTTCAACCTGGCCCGGCGGCTGACGCCCTCGGCGCCGGACGCCGAGGACCTGGTGCAGGAGACCTACGCGCGAGCGTGGGCGGCCTGGATCGACGGCCGCCGCCCGCGCAAGGCCGCCCCGTGGCTGGCCACCATCTGCCTCAACCTGGGCCGCGACCGGCTCCGCCGTACCGCGGCCCACGCCGAGACCACCTGGCAGGCCGGATTCGACCCGCCCGGCCCCGCCGACGTGGCGGAGGAGGCCGTCAACCGGTCCACCATCGAGACGGCCCTGCGGCGGCTGCCGCAGGAGCAGCGGATCGCGATCGTGCTGATGGATCTGTGCGGGTTCACCGCCGCCGAGTTGCTGAGGTCGGACGCCTTGCGGCTGACCGCCTGGCCCGCTCCCGCGAGCAAGAACATCGGCTCCTACGGCTGGCGCGGCACCGCCCAGCGCGATGTGGGCGGCCTGCCCGCCACCGTGTACAGCTATGCCGATCCCACCGGCCGCCACATCCTCGTCCTCTCCTCAACCAGGGAGTTTCCCCGGGCCGGCCAAGCCCGTGACCTCAACCCCGCGCCCAGCTGGATCGCGACCGTCAACGGGGCTTCCCTGCTGTGCGCGGACAAGAACGGGCTGTCCTGGCTGGCCGTCGCGGCCGACGACGCCACCGCACTCGCCGCAGGCCGGGCGTTCAGCCTGAGTTAGCGCACAAGGTCGCCGGGTCACGGGACGGGGTGCGAATCCGAAAGATGGGATGATACGGTAACCCGCCATGTCGTCCTATCTTTCGGACATGTTCTCGCTCGCGGGGCGGGTCGCCCTCGTCACCGGGGGAAGCTCCGGGATCGGATACGGGATCGCCGAAGCCCTCGGCCGGGCTGGAGCCGCCGTCGTTCTGGTGGCGCGCCGCGAGGAGCAGCTCGCCAGGGCCGCCGCCGCTCTCGCGAGCCATGGCGTCCGAGCCGCGACCATCAGCGCCGATCTCGGCGACCGTGCCGCGATCGCCCGCGTGACCGAGCACGCGGCGAGCTTCTTCGGCGAGGTCGACATCCTCGTCAACGACGCCGCCAACAACATCCGCCGCCCGATGGCCGAGCTCACCCTCGACGACTACGAGCAGACCATCGCCGTCAACCTCACCGCGCCCTACCTGCTCGGCCAGCACTTCGGCCCGCGCATGGCCGCCCGCGGCTGGGGCCGCATCATCAACATCGGCTCCCAGCAGTCCATCCGCGCCTTCGGCGACAGCGGCGCGTACGGCGTCGCCAAAGCCGGCATCTGCGGCCTGACCCGCTCCCAGGCCGAAGCCTGGACCCCGCACGGCGTCACCTGCAACACCCTCATCCCCGGCTTCGTCCTCACCCCGCTCACCGAACCCGCCCAGGCCATCCCCGGCCGCGTCGAAGTCCTCGCCGCCCGCACCATGACCGGCCGCAACGGCCTCCCCGCCGACTTCGCCGCCATCGCCATCCTCCTAGCCTCCCCCGCCTCCGCCTACCTCACCGGCCAAACCCTCTGCGTCGACGGCGGCTTCTCCGCCACCTGACCCACCCGAACACCCACCGCCTTCCATCCGCGCGCCAGGCAGACGTCTCCTCCCTGACCAGCGGTCACGCCCTACGCGGCCGTCGCAGCGCACGCCAGGTGACGGAGGAGGCCAGCGCGCCAAGGCTCGCCGACGATAAGGATCGGGCCGAGCAGGTGGACGTCGTGGTGGAACTGGTCACCTGACCCGGACCCGGCCCTCGCGTGGATGCCCGCCTCGCTTGAACGTCTTGCGTCCGGTTTTGGGGCCCGCACCCGGCGCCCGCGTGGATGCCGCGGCGGGGCAGCTCCCATCGACCGCCTGCCCCGTCACCGGACCGCTGGGGAAGATGGCCCGGCCAAGGACGGCCGATGGGAGGTCTTGGAACTCCTGGCAGATCGCCCGCTTCGCGGGAGCCCGCTGTCGCTCTCGGCGCCGGTGCGACGAGAGCGACAGCGACAGCGACGTCGATGGCACCGACGTCATCGGCGCCGCATGACAGCGAGTGATCCGGCAACACCGCGAGACCCGCGGAGCGAGCCTGGGATCGCCTGAGGCGATGCCTGCGACACCGCCGCCGGCACCCGAGACGGGGTTGAATCGGGACCGCGATTGCTTGCCCTGGCCGCTCAGATGTCCCCGGCCCCCGCAGACGACGGGGACATCTGAGCGGCCAGGGCGGCTATTTACGCCGGAGTTCGCGTAGACCGCGGCCCTCTGACCAGCTTTCGATGATCAGGTGGTCGCCTTCGACGTGGGTGTAGGCGACTTCCCGCACGTCCAGCCGGAACAGGTGGAAGTCACCGGGCGGTCCTCCGAAGGCCTCGAGCACCCCGGGGTCGGTGATCTCCACCGCAAGGCCGGACAGCTTGGCCTCCCCCGGCCAGGCGCTCGGATTGTCCGGATCCGGATCGACGGACGGGCTGTGCACCGCCACCCGCGGATCCCGCTTCAGATCTCGCGCCTTCATCGCGCCGAGCATCGACCCCACCCACACCTCGTCGTTCTTGAACTCCACCTCGGTGCCGCTGATGCGGGGCGAGCCGTCCTTGCGGAGGGTCGCCATCGTCTTGTGCTTGCCCGTCCCCATCGCCGCCAGCACGCGCCTGGCGAACTCGGGGACCTCCTTCTCGATCTCCTGCCACGAAGCCATGCCCTCATCGTGCCCGCCGCCACCGACAAAACCGCGTTACCCCAGCTTGAGGGGTGCACGATAAGAATGTAGGTAGTGATCTTGGTGAGCTGGGGTTCTGAGTGACGGTGTGATTCAGATGGCTCGCGGGCCTTGGGTGAGGCCGCTGTGGTCACTGTCGGTGGAGGGCCAGAGCTGGTCCCAGCGGCCGTCGCAGGGCTGGGCGGCGTGGGCGCAACGAAGCGTAATGATCGCGTTGGCGCCGTGGACGTTCCATCGCATCCCGGCGTGTTTGACGCGCTGGGCGATCACGCTTTTGCAGGCGGCTTCGACGGCGCCGGAGCCGACGAACAGGCCGAGGCTGCGGAATCGGGCGTATCGCATGCGGTGGGCGTTGGTTTCGAAGTAGCCGAGTTTCGTGTCGAGTTCGGCGGCTTTGATGCCGGTGAGCGGGTAGGTGCGGGCGGCTGTGAGGATCGCGTCGATGTCGCCGGCGTCGAGTTCGTCGCGGCGCTCGGCGAGCCAGCTGTCGCGGTCGCCTGTGATGAAGGCGAGGTGGTCGGCCAAGTCGGTGAGGTGTTCGCGGGCGTGGTAGAGGTCGACGATCTGGGTGGCGGCCGGGTAGAGGCGGTCGGCTTGGTTCCAGATCCATTTGGCGCCATCGCCTATGACGATGACCTGACGGATGTGGTCGCCGTGGCGGCGCAGGTATTCGGCTTCCAGGATGGGGTCGAACTCTTCGGCCGCCTCGAAGGTATGGACGTAGCTGATGGACGTAGGCGAGCCCGCCGCCGTCCTGCAGCAGCGCGGCGGCCTGGGCCGCCAGCGCGGTCACTTCCCCGGCGAGGACCTGCGCGATCTCGTCGCGGACCTGGTCCCAGAGCCCCCTTTTTCCCCGCCGTCGGCGGGGGCGGGGGCGGGGCCGGATCCCCGGCGGCCCGTCCCGGCCGCTTTCGCGGCTCTGGCCTCGCACAACGCTTCGCTGACCGTGCTCACCTCCTCCACCAGATCGGCGAACTGCTGGTAGGTCGCGACCTGCTCCTTTACCGCCTCCAGCTGCGGGCCCGGCTTGTAATGCGTGTTCACCGTTTTGCCGGCCACCCGGCGGGTCAGGTTGTACTGCGGGCCGTGCCCGCGATGCCCAGGGCTAGCGCACGCGCAGTTGCTCTTCCCGCACTTGCGGTACACCTCATTCAGGGCGCCGCGCCGGAAATCGGGCAGCTGTGTGATCGCGGCGAACAGCTGTGCCCGCAGCCGCTCCAAGCCCCGGATGTCAGACGGCAGCTCAGGCACGATGACCTCCACATCTGAGTCGGAACATCACTCAGACTAATCCACGACCTGCGCAAGGGCTAAGACCTCACAATCGTGTCGTGCACGCAGCTTGAGGTTTTGGTCTTTGGTGTTCGGAGTTGTGCAAATTACCCGGAACCCGCCTTTACAATGTAGATCAATTTGACCTGGTCCGCACTCCAGCCGGAAGACTTGACGGGACCGACCAGTGACGGAGGAGTGACATATGAAGCAGCACACGCTGGGCGCTCTGCGCACGTCCGAGCTCGGCCTCGGCTGCATGGGCATGAGCGACTTCTACGGCCCCGGCGACGAGGGCGAGTCCATCGCCACGATCCACCGGGCCCTCGACCTGGGCATCACCCTGCTGGACACCGCCGACATGTACGGCCCGTTCACCAACGAGCGGCTCGTCGGGAAGGCCATCGCCGGACGCCGTGACCAGGTCGTGGTGGCCACGAAGTTCGGCATCGAACGCCTCCCCGACGGCACCCGGGTGGGCGTCAACGGGCGCCCCGACTACGTGCGCGGCGCCGTCGAAGGCTCGCTCCAGCGCCTCGGCGTCGACCATATCGACCTCTACTATCAGCATCGGGTCGACCCGGCGGTCCCGATCGAGGACACCTGGGGCGCGCTCAAAGAGCTCGTCGAAGCGGGCAAGGTCCGCCATCTGGGCATCTCGGAGGCCGCCGCGGACACCGTCCGCCGCGCCCACGCCGTCCACCCGATCACCGCCGGGCAGTATGAGTATTCGCTGTTCACGCGCGGCGTCGAGGCCGAGATCCTGCCCACGCTCCGCGAGCTCGGCATCGGCCTGGTCGCCTACAGCCCGCTCGGCCGCGGCATCCTCACCGGGGCGTACGCCACGGTGGAGGGTTTCGCGGACAACGACTTCCGCCGGAACAACCCGCGCTGGACGGGCGACAACCTGGCGGCCAATCAGGCGCTGGTGGCGGAGATCACCCAGCTGGCCAAGGGCAAGAACGCGACCGAGGCGCAGGTGGCCCTGGCCTGGGTCCTCGCTCAGGGCCAGGACGTGGTGCCCATCCCCGGCACCAAGCGGGTGCCATACCTGGAGCAGAACGCCGCGGCGACCGGCCTGACCCTCACCACCGGCGAGCTGGACAACCTCGGCAAGCTGGCCTCCTCCGTCGCCGGCGAACGCTACGACGAGCGCGGCATGTCCTCCGTCGACCTGTGACCCGATCCGCGAATCGCCACAGAGCCTGGCATCGTGGGCGGCTTCGCGCCTACGGTCGCGGGCTGGCCACCTGCGGCGCCAATCCGAAGGCGGCTGTGTTCGCGACGTCCCTCCTGCCGCAGTTCGTCGCGGTCTGGCCAGGTGATCGGGGTGCCGGGCGGGGCGATCCCGGCTGCCCGCACCGGCCTGCGGTCAGCTCAGGTGGGTGATGAGGATGTCGGCGATTCCCCTCGGGCGCTCCAGGGCGGTTAGGTGGCCTGCCCACGGGAGTTCGAGCAGGGTCACGGACGGCAGCTCGGCAACCAGGTGGTGGCCGGTGGCGGTGAAGTAGGGCAGGTCGTGGCCGCCGGTGATCACCAGCGCGGGGGCGGTGATCGCGGTCAGGTCGACCTAGGGGCGGGTGAAATCGGGCTCGGAGTCGGCGGCCAGTTGCGGCTCGAAGGCGTTGCGCTGCATCTCGACGAGTTTGGCCCTGGCCTGGTCGTTCGCGTCGGGGCCGAGCCACGTGCGCGTGTTCAACTCGGCCGCGCCCACGACGTCCCCGGCCTCCATCAGCCGGTCCTCCTCGTCGCCGAACGCCTCCAGCTCCGGCGTCGGCGGGAGCCCGGCCGCGCGGCGATCAGCACCAGGTCCGACACCAGGTCGGGACGGATGGTCGCCAGCTCCAGCGCGACCCGCCCGCCGCCTGAGGAGCCCACCACCGCCGCGCCGTCGATCCCGAGGCTGTCCAGGAGTTCGGCCACGTCGCCAGCGTTGGAATACGACTTCTCGGCGACCAGGGGGCTCTTGCCGTACCCGCGCAGGTCCAGCCGGATCACGCGGAAGGCGGACGCGAGGGGTTCCCACACGTCGTCCCACATGTGCGCGTCGGCTGACGTGGAGTGCAGCAGCACTACCGGCCGGCCGGTTCCGGACTCTTCCCACCAGATGCTCATCGAGCGTCTCTAATCAGCTAAGCGATCTCGTGCCAGACGTAATGTCCGGCAATGGGATTGCCCACCGTGGCGGAGTAGCGTGAGCGTGCAGGTGGAAGCCCGCGCCCAGTGCTGCTCCTCGTGGCCTGTGGCCGGTGGTGGGTGTGCTGATCGTTGTCACGTCCTGGTGCCGGTGGGCTGCGCGGGGCAGCCGGGTCCGACCCGTTGGTGCGTGTCCCTCCGGACGCTTGCCCGCTGGACCGCACGGCCCGGTGGGGGAGGGTGTCCGGCGTCGCCTGGGCGTCGGACGTGTGGTTCGGTGCCGGGTGGGGCCGGTCTTGGACCGGTCCTTCCGGCTGGTCTTCTCGGCCGGGGTGACCACGGCCTTGGCTTCAAGGGTGTCCACGACCGTGCGGATCATCATGGTGCCGCTGGTGCGGTCCAAAACGGTCTTGGCCTGGTGGGTGAGGCCGCGTGCGGCGATACGCCGCCACGCGCCCTGGTCGCGGTCGCCCTGCCACTGGCAGGAGGGGCAGATAGCCCACTTCCATCCGGGCGTGGCCGGGCGGTCGGGCGCCTTGCGGTGCCGCAGCGGGGTCAGGCACTGAGGGCAGTGCTTGGAGGTGTTCCGCGCCGGGACGGTCACCACCGCGATACCGGTCTCGGCGCCCAGGTGCCGCATACGGTCCACGATCTGGCCGCGCACGGTGGCCGACATGCGGGTGTTGTGGCTGCGGCTCATGCCTTTGGCTTCCATCGACCGCAGGTCTTCGACATAGATCACGCTCGCCTCGGCGGCGATGGCCTGATCCACCGCCCAGCGTGCGGCAGCCCACGCGAGGGCGTCATTGAGATTGGATCGCCGGTCAGAGACGTACCGGATCTCATCCCGCAGGACTTGGCGCCTGCCCGTCAAAGCGTGCTGCTGGTTTGTGCCGATGATCCGTCGGTAGTGGTCGGCCTTGGCGTGCAGACGCTCCGACAAGCGGCGCAGGCGGTGCTGTCTGGCCAGGACACCAGCGGCCCGGAACTGGGCTCCGGCCCCGAGCGCGGTGATCCGGCCGGCCTCGTGCAGCCGTGCCGTGCCCGCGCTGAGCAGGGTGTTCAGGCCCCAGTCCACGCCGAGGGCGACGCTGTGACCGGTGCGGGCGCTCTCGGGTACGGCATGGGTGCAGGCGAGATCCGCCCGGACCTGGGCGCCGGTCACGCGCAAGGTGGGCAGGTGCAACACCGCGCCGGCCGGGATCGTCGGCGGCAGCGTGATCGGGCAGGCCACCCACGTCCAGTCCTGGTAGGAGCGCGGATCGGGGCGGGTGGGGAGTTGCAGGCGCAGCAGTGCACGGCCTGGTTCGTCGGCGCGTTCGATGGTGGCCTGCTGCCCGTCGCAGGCCGACAGCAGCAGCATCCGCGCTACCCGGGGCACCTCCTCCAGTTCGAACACATCGACCGGCATCCGGCCGTTCCCGGCGGTGAAGGCGGTGATCTGCCGGGTGCGGGACTTGATCACGCTGGACGGCAGACACCGGCCGCCCGGCAGCGCCTCGCGCACCGCGTCCCACTCCTCGGCGGTCCGCTTGGCAGGATCACCAGGCCAGGTGGCCAGGACACCGGCCGTCAGGTCCGAACGCCACCTCACCGACCGCAGAGCACGCCCGGCCTGCTCCTGAGCCATGCGGAGGATCCGGTCGTTGACCCGGATACCGTCCGGCGCCGCAACACTCCAGCCAAGGCGGCGCAACGCCATCCACGCGTTGGACGGCAGCTTCCGGCCGCCGACGTCCCGACCGGCCGCCAGCACCTCTACGTCGGCGGCGTTCCAATGCCCGGCCAGCAGTTGAGCGGTCATGCCGGACACCAGATCCATAGCCCATCCCACCCGCTGAGCGAGCATGGCGGACGGCAGGACTTCACCGGTCCTCTCATCCACACCGATACGCAGCAGACCACGCGCACACACAGTACGGGAGGTCTGGCCCTCGGCGAGCGACAGCTTCCGGCTCACGCGGCATCAGCCTCTCGCGGGCACTGGCCGCTCTCAGCCAGCAACCGCTTGCGGGCTTCGGCGCCGCGCATCCCATACAGACGGCCCGTCTGCGCGGCCAGCGAGGACTCCCGCCCCAGCGAACCCGAGACACGCACACACAGAACCTCCCGCCTCGGGCGGGAGATCGCGGAGTCACTGCCGCGCGTCATGTTCTCCACATCAAGCGAGGAGAACCGACACTCCCGGCCGACCCGGGAGAACGGGATCTTGCCGTCGATAGCCCACTGGCGAAGCGTCATCGGGTGAATCCCCAGACGTTTCGCAGCCTTGGACATGCGCAGCAACTCCATGCATGTAACTATACATATACAACTAGGGATGACTAATGAAGTTGATGAGCCTCCACGGCTAGCCGTACGCCCAGGCTGATCAGCACAGCCCCAGAGATCTGCTCCAGCCGCCGGCGCGCCGACGACCGGGAGAACACCATTCTCGCCCGGCTGACCAGCCAGATCAGCGAGACGTACCACACCAGGTCGACGAGGACCCAGACCGCGGCCAGCAGCATGAGCGTGACCGGCACATTCGCGCCGGGCGGGACGAACTGCGGCAGGAAGGACATCGCGAACACAGCCGCCTTCGGGTTGGCGCCACAGGTGGCCAGCCCCAGACCGTAGGCACGCCTCCAGCCTGTTGGCGCGGAACCCGCGAAACCACCTGCAGAACCACCTGCGACGCCATTCGCGGAGTCGCTCTCAAGGCCGCCGGTAAAGCCAGCCGCGGAGTCGCTCCCAGGATGGCCCGGCTTGCCGGGACCGGCGGGTGGCGAGTCCCGGCGCGCGTGCCAGATCGACTGTACGCCCATGACCACCAGCACGCCCGCGCCGACGATCTTGAGCGTGCCGTAGGCCGCCTCGGAGGCCAGCACCAGGGCGGAGAGCCCGAACACCGCCGCCATGGCCCACAGGAAGATCCCGGTTTCGTTGCCCAGCGTGGCGGCCAGGCCCGACGCTCGCCCCTCGCGGAGCGTCTGGCGCACGATGACCGCCGTGCTGACGCCGGGGATCATGGCGAGCAGCACGCAGGAGCCTAGGAAGGCAAGGAACAGCACGCGGTCATCGTCGCCATCCCGGCCGTGTGACAGCAAATGGATTAATCCTGGGACACCGAAGCCCTCGTCCGGGCTGGAGCCGCCGTCGTTCTGGTGGCACGTCGCCAGGAGCAGCTCGCCACGGCCGCCGCCGCTGCAGAAGCTCCCGGCGTCGGCGGACAATCCGCCCCAATCCACGCCCGTGTGGCATCACCGGAACGGCCGGCTCTCAATCCCGATACATCACGGACAGTTCCTCGATCGTTTCGACCATGAGTTTGCGCAGCTCAGGAGGGTCGAGGACCTCGACGGCCGAGCCGAGGCGCAGGAGTTGCCAGCGGGCGTGGCGTATCGACTCGATGGGAACGGCGAGGCGGAGCCAGCCGTCGGGCGTGGTTTCGGCGGCGGCGAGGGCGGTGTCGGTGGTGTCGTTGCCGATGGTGTAGCGGAGCAGACCGAGGTAGTCGGGGTCGAGGCGGATGGTGGCGGTGCCGGTGTACATGCGAGCGGCGAACTCGGCCGCGAACCGGGACCAGAACTCGACCAGATCGAAGCCGGGACGCCGTTCGAACCGGCCGGGTAGCGCGTCGATCCCCAAAATCCGCGCAACACGATAAGTCCGGAAATCTCCGGATGTTTCGGCGGCGAGGTACCAGGAGCCGCCCTTCAGGACGAGACCGTAGGGGTGGATGTCGCGCTCGACCTCCTGGGGCCCCCAGCGGCGGTAGCGCATCCGCAGCGGGCGCTGCTCCCACACCGCCTCGGCCACCTCGGCCAGAAACGGCGCCTCATCACTCCCCCGATACCACCCCGGCACGTCCAGATGGAAACGTTCACGCATCATGGCCGCCTGCGAGCGCGGTTCCGGCGGCAACGCGGCCAGCAGCTTCAACTCGGCCGCCGCCGCCACCTCCCCCAGCCCGAGCTCGGCCGCCGGCCCCGGCAACCCCGCCAGGAACAGCGAGGACGCCTCCGCCGAGGTCAGCCCGGTCAGCCGGGTCCGGTACCCATCCAGCAGCTGGTAGCCTCCGGCAGGCCCCCGATCAGCGTAAACGGGAACCCCGGCCCCCGACAGCGCCTCCACGTCCCGGTAGACGGTCCGGATCGACACCTCCAGCTCCGCCGACAGCTCGGCCGCCGTCATCCGGCCCCTCGTCTGCAGGAGAAGGAGCAGGGACAGCAACCGGCTGGCACGCATATCACCCAGTCTGCCACCTTTACAAAGTAGATTCCGTTTGCTCACCGAACACGACCTATGTTCAAATGCACACATGGAAGGTGCCGACCGAATCCGGGCGATCATGAACGCGTTACGCGCCCACGACAGCGTCTCCGTCGCCGAACTCGCCGGCCGGTACGGCGTCTCCGAGATGACCATCCGCCGCGACCTGGACGAACTAGCCCAGCAAGGCGTCGTGCGACGCGTCCGCGGCGGCGCCCTCAGCCTGCTGCTGCGCGGCGAGGAACCCCCCTTCGGCGTCCGCGAACGCGAAGCCGTGGACGCCAAGCGCAGGATCGCGGCCGAGGTCGCCAACCTGCTGGCCGACGGCGAGGCGGTCGTGCTGGACGGCGGCACCACCACCCTGGAGGTGGCCAGGGTGGTGCACGACCGCCGCCTCACCGTGCTGCCGCTGGCGCTGCGCTGCGCCGACGAACTGGCCACCGCGCCGCGGATCAAGCTCGTGCTCCCCGGCGGCGAGGTCCGCCCGGGCGAGCTCAACTTCGTCGGCCCGCTCACCGAGGCCTCGCTGCGCTCACTCCGCTTCGACACCGCCGTGATCGGCTGCTGCGGCATGTCGGCCGAGCACGGCGTCACCGCCCACGATCTGGAGGACGTCGCGGTCAAGCAGGCCGCCATCGCCTCGGCCAGGCGCGTCATCGTCGCCTGCGACTCCGGCAAGTTCACCAGGACCGCGTTCGGCGCGGTCTGCTCCTACGACAAGCTCGACGTCGTGGTCACCGACATCGGCATCCCCCGCGACCAGCACGACGCGCTCACGGGCGCGGGCGTCACCGTCCGCCTCACCTGAACCTCCCCCGGAGTCGAACCATGACAATCGCCGCCCCTCCTCGCACCACGCTGCTCCGCGCCCGCCTCGCCGTGTACGGATTGTTTATGATTGCCGGAATTGCCCTCGGCACCTGGACGTCCCGCATCCCGGCCATCAAGGACGGCCTGTCCCTCGGCGACGGCGAGCTGAGCCTCGCCCTGCTCGGCATCGCGGGCGGCGCGATCACCGGCATGCAGGCCGTCGGCCGCCTCATCGACCGGTACGGCAGCCGCCGGGTGATGGTCCCCGTCGGCCTGCTGCAGGGCGCGGTCCTGGTCCTCCCCGCCTGCGCGGCCGGCCTGCCCTCCCTGGCCGCCGCCATGTTCACCTTCGGCATCGTGCACGGCGTGCTGGACGTGGCGATGAACGCCAACGCGGTCGTGGTGGAACGCCTGCACGCCAAGCCGATCATGTCCTCCTTCCACGCCGTGTTCAGCATCGGCGGCTTCCTGGGCGCCGGCGTCGGCGGCCTGTTCGCGCACGCGGGCGCCAGCGTGCCGATGACGTTCGGGTCGGTCGCGGTGGTGACCACCACGATCGCGATCCTGTGCCTGCGCTGGGCGCTGCCGGACTCCTTCGACCCCGGCCGCCATCCGGAGGCCGCCGCCGGGCAGGTGCCGGGCCGCTCGCTCGCCGGGTGGGTGCTGTTCCTGGGCGTGCTGGCGTTCTGCTGCCTGGTCGGCGAGGGCGCGGCGGCCGACTGGAGCTCGGTCTACCTGGTGGAGGACCTGGGCGCCAGGGAGGCGGTCGGCGCGGCCGGATACGCGGCCTTCTCGATCATGATGACGGCGGGGCGGCTGGCCGGGGACTGGCTCACCGCCCGCCTCGGCCCGGTCCTGCTGGTACGGTGCTGCGGCGGGCTGGCGGGGATCGGCCTGCTGGTCACCCTGCTGATCGGCCACCAGGTCGCCGGGGTCGTCGGCTTCGGGCTGTTCGGCGCGGGCCTGTCGTGCATCATTCCGCAGGTGTTCTCCGCCGCCGGGCATCGCGACCCGGCCCAGTCCGGCCGGGCCCTGGCCCGGGTGGCCAGCATCGGCTACGCGGGCCTGCTGGCGGGCCCGGTCCTGATCGGCGCGGTGGCCGAGCTCACCGGCAAGCCGGTCGCGCTCGCCATCCCCGCGATCATGGCCCTGTTCGTCGCGGCGGCCGCCCCGGCCCTGCGCCCGGCCCGGATCTAGGTATCGGGTTACCAGGGCGCTGAACGGCGGGCCAGCACCCTGGGGCGGGCCGGTCGCGGCTACCTAAGGTGGCGGTGATCCTCTCGCAGCCAGGAGCGTGTGATGACCCAGGACAACCGCCCCCAGTCGTGGCGGCCGACCGCCACCGAACGGGACACGTGGACCCGAGACGTGTTCCGCGCCGCGGCCGGTCTGATCGCCGGCCCCGGCGGATTCATTCTCGTACTCGCCGGCGAGTACCTCTACGACCGGCGGCACCTGCTCTTCGAGACCGGCGGGGCACCCCTGGCGGCGATGAACCCGGAGGGCGAGTCGATCGCCCTGCGCGGCGGCTTCACCAGCGTGAACGCCGTCCCGCTGCTCGGCGGCGCCAACCGCGGCACGCAGGTGCTGTCGGTCACGCCCAGCCTGACCGCCTCCACCCGGGCCATGGGCCTGCGCGACGGCGACCCGGTGTCGGTGGCACTGTCCAGCCGGACCGTCAGTTCCACCCGGAGCGGCCTGATCGTGCCGGCCAGGATCGGGACCACCACCCGGATCACCGTACCCGCGGACGACTACTCGGTGGCCGCGCTCGGCGCCCGCACGTCGGCGCTGTTCACCAGCAAGGACCCGGTGATCGGCACCGGCACGGGGACGGTCGCGGGTTTGCGGGAGCTGCCGTTCCAGCGGATTCGGCCGACCCCGGGCGGCCTCTGGCTCGCCCCGGAGACCGCGCGGCAGGTGAACGTGCCGCTGATCGGCCGCACTCCGTTCCCGTCGCCGCGGCAGCCGAACCCGCTGACGGCGCCGCGGTGCCCCTGGTGCGGTCAGACGGTGACCGGTTCGGTGCTCCAAGCGATGGCGAACTGCCCGAAGAAGCCCGGATACGCCGCGGGTGTCGCCACGTACCAGCCGCTAACCTTCGCCAAACCGGCCGGACAGTACTGCGCGGACTGTCACCGGTATGCCACCTACCGCGAGGACCACAGCCTCTGGTGCAGGTTCATGACCTTCCTCGACGAGTTCTGAGGTTCAGCCGGAGAACTGGTCGTAGCCGAGGCGCAGCACCAGCGCGGACACCACGCACAGCAGCACGGCCCGGACGAACCCGGCGCCCCGGCGCAACGCCATCCGGGCCCCGAGCTGCGCGCCCGCGATGTTGCAGGCGGCCATGCCGAGCCCGAGCGCCCACACCACCTTCCCCTGCGTCCCCAGCACCAGCAGCGCCCCCAGGTTCGTGCCCGTGTTGATGATCTTCGCGGTGGCGGAGGCGTGCACGAAGTCCAGGCCCAGGATCGAGGTGAACGCGATCAGCAGGAACGTGCCGGTGCCCGGCCCGAGAATGCCGTCGTAGAAGGCGATGAACACCCCGCTCACCACGATCGCCGCCGCCACCCGCGCCCGGACGCGCAGCCGCGGATCCGGCGCGAGACCGAACGCGGGCCGTAAGGTCACGAACGCGGCCACCGCCAGCAGCACCACCATGACCAGCGGTTTGAGCACCTCCGCCGCCAGCAGCGCCGCCGACGCGGCCCCCGCCCCGGCGAAACACACCGCCAGGATCCCGGCCGGTACGGCCACCGCCCGGTCGAACTTGGTCCTCCTGGCGAAGGTGACGGCGGCGGAAGCCGTACCGAAAATGGAGGCCGTCTTGTTGGTGGCCATCGCCTCGACGGGCGAGAGCCCGGCCAGCAGCAGGGCGGGCAACTGCAGCAGCCCGCCGCCGCCGACCACCGCGTCCACCCAGCCGGCCGCCAGCGCCGCCACGAGCAGCAGCACGATCTGTTCCGCCCGCATCGGCGCCCGACCCCTACCGTGGTTGACCAAAGAACCTCAGCAGAGTAGCGACACCCCCCGCTTCGCCTCAGACCGGGTCAAATGTCCTGACCCGGGTCCTCGTTCTCGCCCGGCGCCGGGGACGGGCTCTGGCCCTGCTCGGTCTCCCCCGGGGTCGGCGACGGCTGCATCGGCTCGGGCGAGGTCGGCACCGGCGGCGGCGTCGGCACGAAGACGGTCGGCGGCAGCGGCCTGGCCGGCATCGGCTCGTCGTCGGAGCGGACCAGCATCAGCCACAGGATGGCCCCGATGAACAGCACCAGCGTCGCCAGCAGCGCGGAGGCCAGCGCCACCGAGCGCACGGTCTCGGTGCGCGGCGGCGCGGGCGACGGCGGGGCCGGCAGCGCCGGATTGCGATCCCCCAGCCAGTACGGCACGAAGTCCGGCCCGTGCCGGTCCCCGATCAGCATGCCCGACACCATGACGGGCTCCAGGAACCTCTCTGCCCCGACCCCGCCCGGCGCGTACGGCACCGCCACCCAGGGCGCCTCGCCCCCGTCCCAGGCCACCACCGGCGGCGTGGTCACGTTCCGCCGCCTGCTCACCCGCGAGAACAGGCCGCGCACACCGGACCTGGCCGCCTCGCCTTCCTTGATCCCGGTCACGAACCGGTTCCTGGCGGCCGGATCCAGGGCCGCGCCCCGGGTCAGCACGGCCACCGAGACCGCCCGCCCGTCCGCGCCCTGCCCGAGGTAGACCAGCCCCGCGGGGGCCGCCTGCAGGCGCGCCTGAAGCACGAAGGGCCCCAGCCGGGGCGGGTCGCCGTACTGCAGTGGAGTGGCCATCCCCTTCATGAAAACACACCGGGTGTTTTCGCCCATCCGAGCGGGCAGTGATCAGGGCATGGATTCTGTCGGGGAGTCACGATTGAATAACACCCATGACCGTTGCTGAAGGAGAGCCGGGCACCGAGGTGTCCCGGGCGCAAGACGAGGGCGAGGCCGGCCTCGGCGCGCTCCGGGACGCCCTGAACGAGGTCCGGCGGGTGATCGTCGGCCAGGACCACATGGTCGAGCGCCTGCTGGTGGCGCTGCTGGCCCGCGGGCACTGCCTGCTCGAAGGGGTGCCGGGCGTGGCCAAGACGCTGGCCGCCTCCACCCTGGCCACCGTGGTCGGCGGCACGTTCGCCCGGATCCAGTTCACCCCCGACCTGGTCCCCAGCGACATCGTCGGCACCCGCGTCTACCATCCGAGCACTGAACGTTTCGACATCGAGCTCGGCCCGGTGTTCGTCAACTTCCTGCTCGCCGACGAGATCAACCGGGCCCCGGCCAAGGTGCAGTCGGCGCTGCTGGAGGTCATGGCGGAACGCCAGGTCACCCTGGCCGGGGTCACCCACCAGCTGCCCCGGCCCTTCGTGGTGCTGGCCACCCAGAACCCGATCGAGTCCGAGGGCGTCTACCCGCTGCCGGAGGTGCAGCGCGACCGCTTCCTGTTCAAGGTGCGGGTCGACCACCCCAGCGCGCACGAGGAGCTGGAGATCCTGCACCGGATGAGCGTCACCCCGCCGGTGGCCGGCAAGGTGCTCGGCCCGGCCCAGCTGCTGGCCCTGCAGAAGACCGCCGAGGAGGTGTCGGTACACCAGCTGGTCGCCGACTACGTGGTCCGGCTGGTCATGTCCACCCGCAACCCGGGCGAATACGGGCTGCGCGAGCTGGAGGAGACCATCGAGATCGGCGTCAGCCCGCGCGCCACGCTCGGCCTGGTCGCGGCCGGGCGCGCGCTGGCGCTGCTGCGCGGCCGCGACTACCTGCTCCCCGACGACGTGCGCGACGTGGCGGTGGACGTGATGTCGCACCGGCTGATGCTCACCTTCGACGCGCTCGCCGACGGCATCGAACCCGAGGACGTGGTCCGCCAGATCCTGATGTCGGTGCCGCCGCCGCTGGTCGTCTGGAACCAGGGCCAGCGGTGACCAGCCGCGCCCCGCACGCCGCGCTCCGGCGGCTGGAGCTGACCGTGGTGCGCCGCCTGGACGGGCTGCTCCAGGGCGGCCACCAGGGCCTGCTGCCCGGCCCCGGCAGCGAGCTGGGCGACACCCGCGTCTACGTGCCCGGCGAGGACGACGTGCGGCGGATGGACTGGGCGGTCACCGCCCGCACCACGATCCCACACGTCCGCGATCTGATCGCCGACCGGGAGCTGGAGACGTGGGCGCTGGCCGATCTGTCGGCCAGCATGGACTTCGGCACCGCCGACACCGACAAACGTTCCCTGGTCATCTCCGCCATCGGCGCCGTCGGCTTCCTGGCCAGCCGCGTCGGCGACCGCTTCGGGGCGTATGTGATCCACGGCGACCAGATCCACCGCTACCCGGCCAGACCCGGCAGGCCCGCCCTGTTCGGCCTGCTGAAATCGCTCGCCGAGGCCCCGCACGACCCCGGCTCCACCGACCTGGGCGGCGCCATCGAGCTGATGGCCGCCGCGCACCGCAGGCGCGGCATGCGGGTCATCGTGTCCGACTTCCTGGACGCCCCGGACAGCTGGGAACGGCCGATCCGCCGCCTGGCCGCCCGCCAGCAGGTGCTCGCCGTCGAGATCATCGATCCGCGCGAGCTGGAACTCCCCGACGTCGGGCAGGTCACCCTGGTCGACCCGGAGACCGGCCACTCCCGCGACATCCACCTGTCCCGCAAGCTGCGCGACCGCTACGCCGAGGCCGCCGCCGCCCAGCGGGAGGCCAACCGGGTGGCCCTGCGCCGCAGCGGCGTCGCCCACCTGGTGTTGCGCACCGACCGGGACTGGGTCTTCGACATCGCCCAGTTCGTCCTGCGGCAGCGGCGCACCGCCCATCTGATGGCCCGGAGAACACGCGCATGATCTTCCTGTCCCCCGCCTGGCTCTGGCTGTTCGCCGCGCTCGCCGCCCTGATCGCGCTGTATGTGGTGATCCAGCTCACCCGCCGTAAGTACGCGGTGCGCTTCACCAACCTGGCCCTGCTGGCGCTGGTCGCGCCGGAGAAGCCCGGCTGGCGGCGGCACGTGGCCGCCGCGCTGTTCCTGGTCATGATGAGCCTGCTCGTGCTGGGCGCGGCCCGCCCGGCCGACGCGGTCCGGGTGCCCAGGGACCGGGCCACCATCATGGTCGCGATCGACATCTCGCTGTCGATGGAGGCCGCCGACGTGCCGCCCACCCGGATGATCGCCGCCCGGCAGGCCGCCGAGGCGTTCGTCCAGGAGCTGCCCGAACGTTTCAACGTGGGCGTGGTCTCCTTCGCCCGCTCGGCCGCCGTCGCGATCCCGCCCACCACCGACCACGCCGCCGTCGTCAACACGATCAGGAACCTGACCACCCGCCCCGGCACCGCCATCGGCGAGGCCGTCTTCAACTCCCTGGACGCGATCCGCTCCTTCGACCAGCAGGCGGTCACCGACCCGCCCCCGGCCGCGATCGTGCTCCTCTCCGACGGCGACAACACCTCCGGCCGCTCGGTCAACGAGGCCATCGAGGCCGCCCTCGGCGCGAAGGTGCCGGTCTCCACGATCGCGTACGGCACGCCCGAGGGAACCGTGGCCATCGACGGGCGCGACGTCCAGGTGCCGGTGAACAAGCAGACCCTGCAGTCCCTGGCGGACGGCACCAGCGGCCGCGCCTACAGCGCCGAGTCGGGCAGCGAGCTCCGCGACGTGTACGAGCAGATCGGCACCTCACTCGGCTACAAGATCGTCCACGAGGAGATCACCCAGCGGTTCATCATCGGCGCGATCCTGGCGGGGCTCCTGGTCGCGGGCTCGGCGCTGATCCTGGGCACGCGCATCCCCTAGCCCGGCGCGTGGCCCTCCGCCAAGTGGGCACGGTGGGGTGACCCCTCGGGCACAGCTCGCTACGCCACCCGCACGGGGCGTGGCCTGGGCAGGGTTAGGAGATTGGTAACGTTGCTGCGCGTGAGCAACACCGGCGCGCACTACTTCGACGAGCGTCCGCAGGCCGAATCCCGGCCGGGGACGGTCAGCCTGGTGTTGCCCGACCTGCACCTCCGGCTGGAAACCGATCGCGGCGTGTTCTCCCCCGACAAGGTGGACCTGGGCACCAGGATCCTGCTGGAGTCGGTCCCCGCCCCGCCCGCCGAGGGCGACCTGCTCGACCTGGGCTGCGGCTACGGCCCGATCGCGCTGACCATGGCCTCCCGCGCGCCCGCCGCGACCGTCTGGGCCGTCGACGTCAACCGCCGCTCGATCGAACTCACCGCTCGCAACGCCGCGCGCGCCGCCCTTGACAAAGTAAGGTCGGCGCACGTGGACGAGGTCCCCCCGGACATCCGGTTCCGCGCCATCTGGTCCAACCCCGCCATCCGCATCGGCAAGCCCGCCCTGCACGAGATGCTGACCCGCTGGCTCGACCGCCTCACCCCCGACGGCGTCGCCTACCTGGTCGTCCAGAAACACCTCGGCTCCGACTCCCTGCAACGCTGGCTGACCGACCAGGGCTGGCCCACCACCCGCCACACCTCCCGCGCCGCCTACCGAATCCTGAAGGTGACTCCCCGATGAGCACGCCGAACCCGCGCCGCCAGCTCCGGCCGACCGACGTGAAGCGGCTCAACCGCACCTGGCGCCGCACCACCGAGGCCCGCCTCGCCCTCATCCTGGAATCGGTCACCGGCCCCTTCAACATCGGCTCCATCTTCCGCACCGCCGCCGCCTTCGGCGTCGACACCGTCTGGCTGGCCGGCAACGCCACCCCGCCCACCAACCCGAAGGCCCAGAAGACCGCCCTCGGCACCGACCGCCTCGTCACCTGGCACGACCCCGTCCCCGCCCCCGAAGCCGTCAAGGCCGCCAAAGCCGACGGCTACCGCGTCATCGCCATCGAACTCACCGGCGACGCCACCCCCCTGCACGAAACCCCCCTCACCGGCGACGTCTGCCTCGTCGTCGGCAGCGAGGACCACGGCTGCTCCCCCGCCCTCCTCGAATCCTGCGACGCCGTCGCCTACATCCCCCAGGTCGGCCGCGTCGGCTCCTTCAACGTCTCCATCGCCGCCGCCATCGCCATCGCCGAATCCCGCCGCCAGGAATGGACCCGTTAATCCTGCGGGATCGGTACGGCGAGGGCAGCGGAAGCCTGGGCTTCACCCGATGGACGTGTGGCGATCACCTGGAAGCGCGATCGGCGATCTAACGTCCGGGGTGCCCTATTGACTAGAAAGTCGTGATCTGGACAGCCGCAGCAGCGGGTCGCCTGGTCGGCGGCTATGCGGCTGTCTATGGGACGGGTTTCTGGTCAATAAGCCAGGAGCACGAGGAGCGCGCGTGTTACGACGTACGAGCTTCATGACGGTCGCCGTTGGCGTGACGGCCCTTTTTGTCACGATGAGCCTTCCGGGTGGGGTGGCCAGTGCGGCCACCGCCACGTTCGCGCCGGTCGCGGACACCTATGTGGACAACAGCACGACGGGCACCAACTTCGGAACGTCCGGACAGCTTGGTGTGGACAATTCACCGGTGAAACGGATGTTCCTGCGGTTCACGGTGTCGGGGGTGAGCGGCGCGATCAGTTCGGTCAAGCTGCGGGTGCACACCGACGACGTGAGCGGGTCCGAGAGCGGCAGCGGTGGCGTCTTCCGGGGGATGAGCAGCACCACCTGGTCGGAGACCGCGACCACGTGGAACAACCAGCCGTCCATCGACGGGGCCACGCTCGGCACGCTCGGGTCGGTGGCCAGGAACCAGTGGTACGAGCTCGACGTGACCTCCTACGTGACCGGGAACGGCACCTACAGCTTCGGTGTGACCTCCACCAGCACCAACGGCGCGGACTACGACTCGCGGGAGAGCGGATCGGGGACGGCGCCGCAACTGGTGGTCACCACCGGGACCGGCCCGTCACCGAGCCCCAGCCCGAGCCCGAGCCCGCCGCCGGGCGGCGACCCGGTGCTGGTGGGCGCGGGCGACATCGCCAACTCGGGCTCGGGCGACACCGCGACCGCGGCGCTGCTGGACTCGATTCCCGGCACCGTCTTCACCCTCGGCGACAACGTGTACAACAACGGCACGGCCTCGGAGTTCAACACCTACTACAACCCGACGTGGGGGCGGCACAAGGCGCGCACCCGGCCGGTCCCGGGCAACCACGACTACAACACCTCCGGCGCGACCGGATATTACGGATATTTCGGGGCGTCGGCCGGTGATCCCACCAAGGGTTACTACTCCTACGACCTCGGCGCGAACTGGCACGTCATCGTGCTCAACTCCAACTGCTCGGCGGTTCCCTGCGGGACGACCTCCGCGCAGACGACGTGGCTGCGCGCCGACCTGGCCGCCAGCACCCGCCCGTGCACGGTCGCGATGTGGCACCACCCGCGCTACACCTCGGGCGCCAACCACTCGCCCAACAGCTCGGTCGCGCCGTTCGTCCAGGCCCTGTACGACGCCAACGCCGACCTCATCCTGACCGGCCACAACCACCAGTACGAGCGGTTCGCCCCCATCAACCCCGCCAACCAGCTCGACAACACGCGCGGCATCCGCCACTTCGTGGTCGGCTCGGGCGGCGCCAGCCACTACGGCTTCGGCACGATCCTGGCCAACAGCGAGGCCCGCAACAGCGACACCTACGGCGTGCTCAAGCTGACCCTGCACGCCAACGCGTACACCTGGCAGTTCGTCCCGCAATCCGGGCGCACGTACAGCGACAGCGGCACCACGAACTGCCACTGACGACGTGTACCTGTCCACCCTCGACCGAAGCCGGGCCGCGGGCGGCTCTCCCCGAGCCGTCGGCGGCACCGTCTTCGCCCTCGGCGCCGTCAGCCTGGTCACCGACATATCGTCGGAGATGGTGACGGCCGTCCTGCCGCTGTACCTGGTGATCGGCCTCCAGTTCAGCCCCGCCGCGTACGGCCTGATCGACGGCCTCTACACCGGCGCGACCGTGCTGCTGCGCCTGGCGGGCGGCCATGTCGCCGATCGCATCAACCGCCACAAGGCGGTCGCGGGGGCCGGATACGGCCTGTCGGCGCTGGCCAAGCTGGGCCTGCTCGCCGCCGGAGCCTCGGGCCCGCTGATCGGCCTGGCGATCACCGTGGACCGGGCCGGGAAGGGCCTGCGCACCGCCCCCAGGGACGCGCTGATCACCCTCACCACGCCGCCGGAACGCCTGGGCCTGGCCTTCGGCGTGCACCGGACCATGGACGCGACCGGCGCGTTCCTCGGCCCGCTGGCGGCCCTCGGCGTGCTGACCCTGGCGGGCGGCGTGTTCGGGCCGGTCTTCCTGGCGAGCTTCTGCGTGGCCCTGCTCGGCGTCCTCATCCTGGCCCTGTTCGTCCAGGACGTCCCCAGCCCGGCGGTCACCACCAAGAAGATGCCGTGGCGTGCCGCGTTCGGCCCGGCCCGGCGCCGGCTGCTGCCCGCCGCCTGCCTGCTGGGCCTGGTCACCGTCGGGGACGGCTTCGTCTTCCTGCTGCTGCAGCGCCGCACCGAGCTGGCCATCGGCTGGTTCCCGCTGCTGGCGGTCGCCACCAGCCTGGCCTACCTGCTGCTGGCCGTCCCGCTCGGCCGCCTGGCCGACCGCTTCGGCCGCCTCCGCGTGATGATCGGCGGCCACGCCGCCCTCATCGCCGTCTACCTGCTCCTGTACGGCCCGCTGACCGGCCTCCCCCTCCTGATCGTGATCCCCTTGCTGTACGGGACGTTCTACGCGGCCACCGACGGGATCCTGATGGCCATGGCCGGCCCGGTTTTCCCGCCGGAACTGCGCGCCACCGGCCTGGCCCTGATCCAGAGCGGCCAGGCCCTGTCCTACCTGCTGTCCTCGGTCCTGTTCGGACTCGCCTGGCAGGCCTGGGGCCCCGGCCCGGCCTGCCTGGCCGCCGCCGGAATCGCCGCCGCCGTGCTCCCCCTGGCCGTGCTCCTGCTCACGAGGAAACCATGACCTCCCTCCGGGCCCGTCTGGTCGTCATCAGCCTGGCGACCGTCCTCCTCGCCGGAATCGCCCTCACCTACGCCGTCCTCGCCCCCGCCGCCGACGCCCCCGCCTCCACCGCCCTGGCGGGTGCGGGCCCCCGCGTCCAGGTCCTGACCAACGGCCTGCTCTCCACGGTCTCCCGCGCCGACCCCGGGGGCCCGCGCGAGGTCACCGCCGTCCGCTGCGACCGCGCCCACACCGGCGCGGCGACCGTCGCCTGCCTCACCCCGGTCGGCGCGCTCACCGCCACCAGCCTGGTGGTCATGGACGCCGCCCTGCGCCCGCTCAGGGAGATCCCGCTCACGGGTTTCCCCAACCGGCTGCGCGTCTCCGCCAGCGGCCGCATGATCGCCTGGACGCTCTTCATCGACGGCCACTCCTACGCCGCCAACGGCTTCTCCACCCAGACCGGCATCCTGGACACCAGGACCGGCCGGATGGTGCGATCCCTGGAGGATTTCACGATCACGCGGGACGGCAGGCCGTACCGGAATGTGGACGTCAACTTCTGGGGGGTCACCTTCGCCGGGGACGACAACCGGTTCTACGCGACGCTGTCCACCGGCGGCCGCCGCTACCTGGTCGAGGGCGACGTGGCGGCGGGAACCGTGCGGACGCTGCGCGACAACGTCGAATGCCCGTCGCTGTCCCCGGACGGCACCAGGATCGCCTACAAGTCCGCGATCGGCGCCGACCCGGCCAGGGGCTGGCGGCTGACCGTGCTGCACCTGGGCAGTGGCAGGACGGTCCCGCTCGCCGAGACCCGCAGCGTCGACGACCAGCCGGCCTGGCTCGACGACCAGACCATCGCGTACGGCCTGCAGACCGGCGACGGCACCAACAACACCTGGACCGTCCCGGCCGACGGCGGCGGCGCGCCCACGCTGCTGATCCCCGGGGCGAACTCGCCCGCCGTCATCGGCCGCGACGGAGCGTGAAGGAGATTGGTCCAGACGTGACCCAAACGTTCACCTTGGCGCGCTGACGGCGGGCCCTGACAAACGGCATACTCCACTCGTGCGGCGGCGTTTCGCGTTTCTAGAGCACCCCGGGCCACTGGCGTTCGCCCATCGGGGTGGGGCGGCGGAGGGCCGGGAGAACACCATGGCCGCGTTCGAGCACGCCGTCGAGCTGGGCTACTCCTACCTGGAGACCGACGCGCACGCGACCGCCGACGGCGTCCTGGTGGCCTTCCACGACCACACGCTGGACCGGGTCACCGACCGGACCGGGCGGGTGTCGGAGCTGCCCTACCGGGAGGTGGCCAAGGCCAGGATCGGCGGCACGCACGAGATCCCGCTGCTGGCCGACGTGCTGGGCGCCTGGCCGGACGTGCGGGTCAACATCGACGTGAAAGAGGCCTCGGCCATCGAGCCGCTGGCCAAGCTGATCAAGCGGACCGGCGCGTACGACCGGGTCTGCCTGACCTCCTTCTCCGACCAGCGGCTGGCGCGGGCCCGGCGGGCGGCCGGCGGGCGGGTCTGCTCCGCGCTCGGGCCGCGCGGCGTGGCCGCGCTGCGCACCGCCGCCATCGGCTCCGGGTACGGGCGGCTGCTGGCCGGCCTGGCCCGGGCCGGCGTGCCGTGCGCCCAGGTGCCCATCGGGGTGCGCGGGCTGCGCATCGTGACCCCCGCGTTCGTCAGGACCGCGCACGCGATCGGCATGCAGGTGCACGTGTGGACCATCGACGCCCCCCAGATCATGGAACGCCTGCTCGACCTCGGCGTCGACGGGATCATGACCGACAACATCTCCGGCCTGCGCGGCGTGCTGGACGCGCGCGGGCAGTGGTATCCGAGGCATTGAAGTAGTCCGAAGTAATCTCGAAGTAGGAGAACATGACTGCCCCCCAGGCCCCCCAGGTCATCGACGAGAGCCCGGACGCCCGCCGGCGCGAGCAGCGCGGCTGGTACTGGTACGACTGGGCGAACTCCGCCTTCCCGACGACGGTGCTGACCGTCTTCCTGGGGCCGTACCTGACCGACATCGCGGAGCGGGCCGCCGAGGTCCGCGGGAGCGACTTCGTCGACGTGCTCGGCTTCGACGTGCGCCCCGCCGCCTACTACGGCTTCGTGGTGGGCGCGGCTGCCATCTGCCAGATCGTCTTCATGCCCATGGCCGGCGCGATCGCCGACCACACCGGGCGGAAGAGGGGCATGCTCGGCCTGTTCGCCTACCTGGGCGCGGCGGCGACGCTGGCCATGTGGTTCGTCGCCGACACGCGCTACCTGCTGGGCGGAGCGCTGTTCATCGTGGCGAACATAGGGTTCGCGTGCGCCATGGTGATCTACAACAGCTTCCTCCCGCAGATCGCCTCCGCGGACGAGCGCGACCGGGTCTCCTCCCTGGGCTGGGGGTTCGGCTACCTCGGCGGCGGCCTGCTGCTGCTCATCAACCTCGCCCTGTACCTGCAGCGGGAACAGCTCGGCATCGAGACCAGCGTCGCCGTCCGGATCAGCCTGGTCTCGGCGGGCCTCTGGTGGGGCGGCTTCACGATCATCCCACTGCTGCGGCTGCGGAACCGGCCGGTCACGACGCATGACGCCACGCTGGGCCAGGCGGTCGGCGGCAGCTTCCGCCAGCTCGGCCGCACCCTGCGCGACCTGCGCCGATACCCCCTCACGCTGCTCTTCCTCGGGGCCTACCTGCTCTACAACGACGGCGTGCAGTCGGTCATCGCGTTCTCCGGGCAGTTCGCCTCCGAGGCGCTCAAGCTCGACGAGGAGGTCCGGATCGCGGCCATCCTCATCGTCCAGTTCGTCGCGTTCGGCGGCGCCCTGCTGCTGGGCCGCCTCGCCATCCGGTACGGCACGAAGCGGGTCGTGCTCTACAGCCTCATCGGCTGGGTGGGCGTGCTGGGTCTGGCCTACATCGTCCAGGAGGGGTCGGCGCTGCAGTTCCTCGGCCTCGGCGTGCTCATCGCCATCGTGCTCGGCGGCACGCAGGCGCTGTCGCGCTCGCTGTTCTCCCACGTGATCCCGAAGGGCAAGGAAGCGGAGTACTACAGCCTGTACGAGATCAGCGACAAGGGCTCCACGTTCCTCGGAGCCTGGACATTCGGCCTGGTGCTCCAGCTAACCGACAGCGACTACCGGGTCGCGATCATATCGTTGCTGATCTTCTTCGCGCTCGGCTTCGGCCTGCTGCTGGCCGTCGACCTGCCCCGGGCCATCCGCGAAGCGGGCAACGAGGTCCCCGACAAGATCTAGGAATCCGCGGCGCTGGGAGCCAGCTCACGTGATTCCTGAGGAGCCCGCGCCAAAAAGCGCGATTGGATCACCTCTTGGGTGGGAATCCACACACGGTATCAAGCGTTGTACGCGGTGGAGACCAACCCCTCTAAGGCAGTATCGCTAGGGGGACCTCAGGAGGCTTAGAACATGGGCGAGCGTGCACTTCGCGGTACCCGGCTCGGGGCGACCAGCTACGAGAACGACCGCAACACCGACCTGGCTCCGCGCCAGGAGGTGTCCTACACCTGCCCGAAGGGCCATCACACCACCGTGCCGCTTGCCGCCGAAGCCGAGATTCCGGCGAGCTGGGAGTGCCGCAGCTGCGGCTCCCCCGCCCTCCGGGTGGACGCGGAGCAGCCCCAGCAGAAGAAGGCCAAGCCGCCGAGGACGCACTGGGACATGCTCCTGGAGCGGCGCTCGATCGAGGACCTCGAAGAGGTGCTGAACGAGCGGCTGGCGATTCTCCGGGCGCAGCGGCGCAAGAGCGCGTAGGACAGGCCGAAACCCCGACGGACACCCCAACCTCAACGAACCCTCCAGAGCAGAGGGAGCCGGAAGCCCCCGGGAGATCTTCCCGGGGGCTTCCGTGTGGTTTCAGGACGTGTGGTGCGGGACCGGCATGATCGTCTCCGCGCGGATGATGTGGATCACCGCGTTGATCAGGGCCAGGTGGGTGAACGCCTGCGGGAAGTTGCCCAGCTGGCGGCCGCTCACCGGGTCGATCTCCTCGGCGTAAAGACCGAGCGCGCTGGCGAACGACAGCAGCTTCTCGCACAGCCGCCGGGCCCGGCCCAGCTCGCCGATCTCGGCCAGCGCGGACACCAGCCAGAACGAGCAGATCGTGAACGTGCCCTCCTCGCCGGACAGCCCGTCGTCGGTCTCCTTGGTGCGGTAGCGCAGCACCAGGTCCTCGACGGTCAGGTCGTCGGCGATGGCGATCACGGTGGCCCGCACCCGCGGGTCGTCCGGCGGCAGGAACCGGACCAGCGGGATGAGCAGCAGCGAGGCGTCCAGCGCGGTGGTCGAGTAGTGCTGGGTGAAGACGCCGTTCTCGCCGACGCCGTTCTCGCACACGTCGGCGTGGATCTCGTCCGCGATCTCCTGCCAGCGTTCGGCCACCTCCGGCTCCTGCCGCAGCCGGGCCAGCCTGGCGCCCCGGTCCAGGGCGACCCAGCACATGACCTTGGAGGAGGTGAAGTGCCGGGGTTCGCCGCGCACCTCCCAGATGCCGCGGTCCGGCTCCCGCCAGTGCGCGATGGCCATCTCGACCTGGCGTTTCAGGATCGGCCAGACGCGCTCGTCCAGGCGGTCCCTGGACTTGATGTGGATGTAGAAGGAGTCCAGGACCGCGCCCCACACGTCGTTCTGGCGGTGGTTGAAGGCGCCGTTGCCGACCCGGACTGGTTGGGCGCCCTCGTAACCGTGCAGGTGGTCCAGGGTGTACTCGGAGAGGTCGCGCTCGCCGTCCACGCCGTACATGATCTGGAGTTCTTCGTCGCGTTCGGCCATGTCGGCGATGAACCAGAAGAAGTCATCGGCTTCCCAGTCGAAGCCAAGGGTGTAGAGGCCCCACAGCGCGAACGTGGAATCCCGTATCCAGGTGTAGCGGTAGTCCCAGTTGCGCTCGCCGCCCGGGGTCTCCGGCAGCGAGGTGGTGGCGGCCGCGACCAGCGCGCCCGTCGGGGCGAAGGTGAGGCCCTTGAGGGTGAGGGCGCTGCGCTCCAGGTAACCCCGCCACGGGTGGTCGGGGATGTCGCCCCTGGCCAGCCAGTGCTGCCAGTGGTGCGCGGTCCACACCAGCCGCTGGTAGGCCTCCGCGAAGGTGTAGGGCGGCTCGTGCTCGGTCCAGGTGAGCGCGCAGAACCGGGTGTCGCCCTCCTTGAGCAGGGTCCTGGCCATCGCCCGGCCGCCCTCGAAGCCGAGCCGCATGTCCGTGGTCAGCCGCAGCTGCAGGTCGACCCCGTCGGCGATGGCCAGGCCCTGGTGGTAGCCGCGGTCGGTGTGCTCCCAGCGGACTGGGCTGCGGCCGTAGTCCAGCACCGGCTCACAGTCCAGCGTCACCTGAACCTCGCCACTGACACAGCGGACCGTGCGCAGCAGCACGTGGTCGGCGTCGTAGTCGGTGGGCGCCCGCCGGTGGGTGTGTGACATCTCACCCTCGTGATGCCACGGGCCGATCAGGAGGAGGTCCCTGACGATGATCCAGCCGGTGGCCGTGCCCCAGCTGGTCTCCAGCACCATGGTGCCGGGCAGATATCGCCGCGCGGCCGGCACCATGGTGTCGGCCGGGCCGATCCGGAAGCGTCCGGCGCTGCGGTCCAGGATGGCGCCGAACACGCTCGGCGAGTCCAGCCGGGGCAGGCACAGCCACTCGATGTTCCCGCTGCTCGCGACCAGCGCGGTGACCTCGCAGTCGGACAGGAAACCGTAGTCGGCGATCGGCGGAAAGGGCGAAGATCCGTGAAGCGTGTCCATCTACCGTCCTATCCCCTTGTACATCCCCCAAACGATACGCTCGCGGGGTTGCCGGGACGGTCCTTCAGGTTTTCGCGTAGATCACCTTTCGGCAAAGTCGTCGCCGTCCAGCACCTGTCCGGGGACGACGTTCCCCGGGCGCCCCGGCCCCGGCTGGTTCAGGAGCGGCCCGTACGGCGAGCGCGCGGCCATCACCCGGACGCGGCGGCCCAGGAACCAGGTCAGGCCGCGCCGGGCCAGCGGCCGGGTGAACGGCAGGATCAGGAAGAACCCGAAGATGTCGGTGATGAATCCCGGGGTCAGCAGCAGCGCGCCACCGGCGACGATCATGCCGCCGTCGGCCAGTTCCCGGTCCGGCATGCGCCCCGACTGGAGCGCGTTCTGCAGCGCCGCCCAGGCCCGCCTGCCCTCCCTGCGGACCAGCCAGGCCCCCAGCAGGCTGTCGGCGATCAGCAGCCCGACGGTCTGCCAGCCGCCGATCACCGACCCGATCTGGATCAGTAACCAGATCTCCAGCACGGGCACGACGAGAAACCCCAGGAAAAGTCCGATTCGCAGCATCACACGACCTCACTCATACCTAAGCAACGTCGCTTGAACCCTACGCGTTCCAGCCGATCAGCGCTTTCTACCGATCAGCCCCTCCTTGGGTTACTTTGCGCCCAGGCGCGCCGTGGTGTACTCGATAAAGTCTCGGCTGGTCGCCGAGGGTCCGCGCGCGGCCGATTCCGAGCGGAACGTCCGCAGCAGATGCTCGGCGCGTTCGGTGTCCACGTGATCCGCGAGCAAGTCCACCACACGCCGAGCGGTCGCGCAGCCCTCGTCCAGTCGGCCGCACCGGAGCTGTGCGGTGGCCACGCCCCCCAGCCAGGTCGCCCTGTCGCGGGGGTAGCGCTCCCCGCACGCGGCGGTCGCGGCCAAAAGCTCTCGCTCGGCGCCTTCGTAATCGCCGGCGCGGCCGTCATAGCCTCATCGCGGCGAAGTCGTCGAACTCCGCCTCCACCCGGCCGCTCGATGTGGCGCCGGATGCCACCAGCAGGCCGGTGGTGCCGGTCATGAACGGGCCTTCCCGGTCGGTGACCTCCATTAGCCCGCCGTTGACCCAGAACCTGAGGCGCACCGCCTGCTGCCCGGCCTCGTCGGCGCATACGGCCTGCAGGCGGTTCACGGCGTGTACGTCCACGTCGAGTTGGTCGAGAGGGATGTTCAGCAGGGTGGTGTACCAGGGGGCCTGGTCGAATAGCTTGGCGATTTGAAGGCTTCCGTCCCATATGAGGAACGCATATCCCTGGGTGAAGTCCTGATTCATTCGACAGGTAAGGCCATATCCGGCCTCGGAGCCGCCTGGCAGCAAACGCGCCCGGACATCGACCCTCAATTGCGCGGGAGCCACCGGATAGACGCTGGATTCCGCGAAGGGCACAAAACGCGCGCTGCTGTTGGGACTGTCGATGCGAAGGCGGTACGCGCCGTCCCGCCACTCACTGCCAGCGCCCGGCACCTCCAGACCTCGCCAACCGTCCGCGGCCGCCGAGAAGTCGTCCGCGAAGACGACCTCCCCCGACGCCAGGGGTCCGGAAGGCGACCTGTTCACAGTGACGAGGATGACCGTGCTCACCAGGATGCACGCGAGCCCGACGCCCACTCGCCTAGGCAGTCGGTGACGCCTTGGCTGCGAGGAAGCGGGCACGACGATGACCGACGTGTCCGTTTCCGCAGTATCGACGACCGGTCCCTCCGCAGTGGCAGGTCGGTTCGGGGAGACCTTTGAGACGGCGGCCCGCTCAAGGGCCGCGTGAACCGCCTCAGCGGACGGACGCTCCGCCGGGGATCTGGCGAGCAGGGCGATGAGCAGGTCGCCGAGGAGCGGTCCGGCTCGGTCCGGGGCGGGAACCGCGTCGGTCAGGACGGCGGCGATGGCGGCGGCCGCGGTGTCGCGGTCGAACGGGGAGGCGCCCTGGACGGCGTAGTACAGCGTGGCACCCAACGCCCACAGATCGGTAGCCGGCGTGCCGGGCGCGCCGCGGAGCTGCTCGGGCGCGATATAGGCCGGGGTTCCCAGCACGGAGTCGTGCTCCGTCAGGGTCGGATCGCCCGCCAACCGGGCAATGCCGAAGTCCCCCAGCTTGGTCCTGTCGCGCGGGAGCACCAGCACGTTCCCGGGTTTGACGTCACGATGGATGACACCGATCCGGTGGGCCTCCCCCAGCGCCTCCAGCACCCCGATGCCGATCGCGGCAACCTGTTCCGGCGGCAGCGGACCATCGCGCTCAACCAGCTCCCGCAGGGAGGGCGCCTCGACCAGCTCCATCACGATGAAGAGCTCGTCATCCTCGCGTACCACGTCGTAGACGGTGATCACGCCGGGATGGCGAAGCCTGGCCGCCGCCCGCGCCTCCCGCATCATGCGATCCTGCACAGACGCGTCCGTCGTCAAGCCGCGGACCTCCTTGACCGCGACTTCCCGGCCCAGCAGCTCATCGGTGGCCCGCCACACCACACCCATGCCACCGGCGCCCAGCCTCGAGACCAGCCGGAACCGGTCCGCCAGTAAGCGACCGCTCTCGCTCACGACAATCCGTTCCGGCAAACTGGCGGCAGGGTTCCACTCAAGATCATTGACACCGAGCTCCGTCCTCAGCGGCTGCGATCACACTAATACCGGAAGTCCCCAAGACAGGCGAGACCCGTCCATACGACCTTGCCGGGGTGGAGCGGGCCGCGATGGAGCTCACCGTGGATCTGGAAGACACCCCGTAGAGCGACCAGTAGGAGATCGCCACGCCGCGCCTCGTGCCGCATCATGAACGAGCAAATCTTCGCCATCGATCTTTGGGACTTCCCCGCATGGAACTAGACATGACCAACCATCTCGACCTCGGCTTGGCCGAGCAGCAGACGGCCACCTCCACGGTGTAGGACCGTTGAGTGATTTGTGGCCCAGCTGGCACGAGAGTGTCAGGGGTGGAAAGCGGGAGGATGAAGGGGTCGTCGAACTGCGGGGCGGTCACGGGTTCAGGTCTCTGGCGCGTACGGCGGTCGCGGCCAGGGTGGTGTAGTTCATCGTGAAGCGTCCGCCCAGGGAGTCGATCGCGCCCCCGACCGCGTCCAGTATCTCGGCCAGCTGATCGGGACGGAGTTGGGTGAGGCCGCCGGTGGTGGGGAGCAGGTCCAGCCATTGGTCGCGCGTGTAGGACTGCTCCCAGTCGAATCGCCACTGTTCGGGATCGTTGAACTGTTGGGTCTCGCGGATCTTGTCGGCGAACTTCGCGTATGCCGCCTGGTAGAGGTCGAGCGGACGTTGGGCCGGTTGGCCGTTGAGCGGGGAGTCGGGCGCCGCCCGCCGGTAGGCGGCGGCGAACGGTTCGGCCACCTCGGTAGGCGGCTCGTAGACGTGCCCGAAGATCGCCAGCCGTCCCCCTGGACGCAGCACACGTGCCGCCTTCACGGTGCCGGCGACCGGATCCACCCAGTGCCACGACTGGGCGGCGATGACCGCGTCGAACGTCCGGCCGGCCGGTTGCCAGGCTTCGAAGGCCGCCACCTCGACCTGCAGGCCACGGGCTCGCGCGAAGTCGGCCATCCGCGCATCGGGCTCGACGCCGAGCACGGCGCAGCCGGCGGCCTGGAACCGGCGGGCTGCGATGCCGGTACCGCAGCCGACGTCGAGCACGTCAGGCCCAGGGCTCCCGGCGACGATCCGCGCCACCAACGCATCGGGGTAGCCGGGCCGGGCCTGGTCGTAGCGTTGCGCGTCCACGCCGAACGACTCGGCCATCCGCCGGGCCTTATGCGGCTCCGCTGGAGACGGGTTTGGTTGCTCTCGCGGTATTATGGGCATGCGCCCACTCTAGTGGGCATGTGCCCACTAGGCAACGGATGTCAGCGGGTTGACGCATGAAAGGATCTCTGAGTGCCGACTGGGGTGCACCTTCGCGACGCGCGGCAGCAGCTTTTCGACGCTGCGGAGCGCGTGCTTCTGCGGGACGGGCCGAACGGGCTGACCAGCCGGGCCGTCACCGACGAGGCGGGCTGCGCCAAGGGCGTCCTGCACCGGCACTTCGCCGATTTCGACGCCTTCCTCACCGACCTCGTGCTCGACCGGGCCGCGCAGCTCGAGGCACAAGCGAGTGCGCTGCGCGAGTCCGCCGGCACCGGCACGGTGGCCAACAACCTCACCAGTGCGCTGACCACCCTGTTCGGACCGGTTCCGGTGGCTATTATCCCGCTCATCACCTTCCGGGACGAGCTGCGCGCACGGCTGCGGCAAGCCAGACCCGGAGGCGGCATCGCGATCCTCGCCCAGGCCACGACTGCGATCTCCGCTTATCTGGCCGCCGAGCGTGAACTGGGCCGCATCGCGGCCGACGCCGACATCGACTCACTCACCCTCTCCCTGGTCGGTGGCGGGCATCTCCTGTTCGCAGACCGCGACCCCGGCCCGCCGACCGCGGCAGTCGTCGACAAGTTCGTGACAGCGGCCATCGCCGACGCCGTGTAGCGCCGACCGGCCTAGGAACCCCCGAGTGCCGGCAAACGACCGTCTGCCGACGCTCGCGCCCGTAATAACGAACCCGCAGGTGGGAAGTGTCGGCAACTCGTGTCGTGAATCAACGTCGGTGAACGGTCTGGCCGATAGATTCCGACACATGCTCATCGGCTACGCGCGGGTCTCGACCGCCGAGCAGAACCCCGATCATCAGATCGACGCCTTGCCACGGGCCGGCGTCGACCGCGACCACGTCTAGGTCGACAAGGCGAGCGGCTACACAGAGCTACTTTTCGGGTGGTGACACGGACCCGAAGTGGAGGACCTTTCCTTCGGGCTCCGCCCGCCCCCGCCAGCGCCGTGGCCGCCCACACGAGACGACAGTCACAGCACGCTGGAACCAGCCCCGTGATCAGCGCTTTCGCCGGAGGCGGGCCGGGAGGCCGGTGATGCCCCACAGGGAGATCCGCCACAGCGCCTCGGTGGCTACGCGGCCGCTCATCTTGCTGGCGCCTATGGTGCGGTCTACGAAGGTGATCGGGACCTCGACGACGCGCAGGTCGTTGCGGACTGTGCGCAGGGTCAGGTCGACCTGGAAGCAGTAGCCCTGGGAGTGCACGCCCTCGATGCCGATCTTGCGGAGGGTGGTGGCGCGGTAGGCGCGGAAGCCCGCGGTGGCGTCGCGGACGGGGAGGCCGAGCATGATGCGGGTGTAGATGTTGGCGCCGCGGGACAGGAATTCGCGGGAGGACGGCCAGTTGACGACCTTGCCGCCGGGGACCCAGCGGGAGCCGATCGCCAGGTCCGCGCCGCCGGCCACCGCGTCGAGGAGTTTGGCGAGTTCCTCGGGCTGGTGGGAGCCGTCGGCGTCCATCTCCACGAGCACGTCGTAGCCTTCGGCCAGGCCCCACTGGAATCCGGCGATGTAGGCGGTGCCGAGGCCCTGCTTGCCGGGCCGGTGCAGCACGTGCACCTGCGCGTCGTCGGCGGCCAGTTCGTCGGCGACCTTTCCGGTGCCGTCGGGGCTGTTGTCGTCGGCGACGAGCACGTCCACGTCGGGCAGCGCGGTGCGGAGCCGTTTCACGATCAGCGGGAGGTTCTCGCGCTCGTTGTAGGTGGGGACGATGACGAGGACGCGTCCCGGCATCCGATCCATGCGACTCCCTAGTCCAATCCCTGACTGTGACCCTGGCTCTGACTGCGAAGCCGGCCGTTGCCCTCGCTCTGGCCGTGATCCCGGCCGTGCCCGCCCGGCACGTCGTCCTGTGCCGCCCTGCCGTCCCGCCTGTTTGCCCGCTGCCGCCATGCCGCACCGGTAGCCACCATCGTCGCCGCCGCCCCCATCAATATCAACAGCAGCTCTGGCCACCCGCCCACCCGGGTGGCCAGGGTGTTCGCGGTGCGCACCGGCACGGTCACCACGGTGCGGTCGGGCACCAGCTCGGCGGTCCGCCATTGCACGGTCCCGTCCGGGCTGACGTAGGCGGAGATGCCGGTGGTGGCCACGGCGATCACCGCCCGGTTGTGCTCGACGGCGCGCAGCTGGGACATGGCCAGCTGCTGGGGCGGCAGGTTGGTCAGCTCGTAGGTGGCGTTGTTGGTCTGCACGACCAGCGGCGAGCCCCCGGCCTGGACGGTGCCGCGCACGATCTGGTCGAAGGCCACCTCGTAGCAGCTCACCGCGCCGACGGTGACCGGGCCGACCCGCAGATCCCCGTCCTCGGACCCCGGCACCGACTGCCTGCCGACCAGGTTGGCCCGCTCGAACAGCGCCAGCACGATCTCCTTGTACGGCGTGAACTCCCCGAACGGCACCAGCTTCTGCTTGTCGTAGTAGGCCCCGGGCCCGGTCACCGGATCCCACACGACGGCCCGGGTGGCCCGGTTCTCGGCTCCGATGGACACCACGGCCCCGACCAGCACCGGCACCCCGACGTCCTGCACGGCCGCGTCGATGGTCTGGTAGGCGGCCGCGTTCCGGTACGGATCGATGTCGGTGGAGTTCTCCGGCCACACCACGATGTCCGGTTTCGGCAGCTCCCCCGCCCGCACGGCGGCGGCCAGCCGGTGGGTCTCGTCGGCGTGGTTCTTCAGCACGACGGCGGGTTCGTTCCCGGCCCAGCCGAGACCGCGGCCGGGCACGTTGCCCTGGACGACCCCGACGCGCAGGGTCTTGCCCTCGTCGCCCGGCCGGGGAACGAGGAGTCCGAGCACCGGCAGGGCCACCGCCCCGGCGAGGACCAGCGCGACCTGACGGTTCCAGGCGGGGTGTGGCAGGCCGCGCGCGAGCAGGAAAGAGATCAGCGAGCCGGACAGGACCACGGTGAAAGTTACAAGCGGGGCCCCGCCCAGCGCGGCGTGCCCGGTATACGGGGAATCGCCTTGGCTGAAGGCGAGCCGGGCCCAGGGGAATCCGCCGACGGGGAACTGTCCGCGGGCCCACTCCTGGGCGACCCACAGGCAGGCGACCCAGAGCGGCCACAGCCGCAGCCGCATGACGCGGACAGCCGCGACTGCCATGGCGGCCCAGAAAGCGCTCTCAATGGCGACCAGGGCCAGCCAGGCGTCGTCTCCGATGGGCCGCACCCAGGCCATCGCGGGGAACAGGAAGGCCGCGCCGCCCAGGTATCCGAGCCAGGCCGCCCGGCGCGGGCGCACGCCGTACAGACCGAAGAACAGGAGCGCCACCCCGAACGGCGCGGTGAACCACCAGCCGAGCGGAGGGAAAGCGAGGAATGTCAGGATTCCGCCGCCGATGACGATGAGCGCGCGAGCCCAGGCGGGCGGTCCGGCCGGGTGGCCTGAACCGGGCGTCTCCGCCGTCTCGGCCACGTCGGGGACGGTCGCGTCACTCAGCACGATAGGACCGTACCCGCGATGACCAGCGGACCCCAAACCACGGGGGGCGTTATGAGTCAATGGTCCTTGAGTTCTCCTGTGGCCACAGGAGAACTCAAGGACCATCCCGGCGTTTCGCTCCGGGCACGGGTGCCTTCGTGCCCTTCGTCCTTCGCAGTCCCTCGCACGAGACGGAACAGGACGCGGACGAACCCTTCGGACCGGTTCCGTCCCGTCGGCGGCGGGCGCGGAGTTCCGTTGTCTACTGGGTGTCCGGATCCTTCCCGGGTCCAACCCCCCACCCGGTTGGGGTGCCCCGCCTCGACGGAACGTCGGCGCTGCGCCTGGCTGAGCTAACGGACGGACCTTGTGGTCACGCTCCGTCACGGACGCAGAATCCGACGATGTCTGAAGACGGCCAACCGGTCAGTCCCGTGCTGGACTGCGCAGCAAACTACCGACCTCAGCGCAGATGTCAACCGTGTCCCGAACAGCGGGAATACCAAGTTTTCGCAGGTAGGACAGGCCCGGGCGAGAGCCACCGTAGGGGTGCGCACCCGGGATGTCCCCCACCGACCGCTATTGCCGCACTACTGGGTGCGCCGATCCAGGGCCGTCAAAACAGACGGCAGCCCCGCGGTGTGCACCACGCCAAGACGCCGCGTGGCCCGGGTCAGCGCGACATAAAGATCGCTTGGGCCGCGCGGCGACTCGGTTAGGATCCGGCCCGGCTCGACGACGATCACCGCGTCGAACTCCAGGCCCTTGGCCTCGGCCACGGTGAGCACCGACACGGCCGCCTCCAGCGCGGCCGGTCCCGCGCCGGTCACCGCGCCGGGGAGCTCGACCCGGAGCCCTTCGGGGACGAGCACCACGAGTTTGCCGCCCGGCACCTGGTGCTCGGCCACGATGGCGGGGAGTTCGGCCAGGTCGGCGACGTGCCGGGCCCAGGGCCGCTCGCCGCTCTCCCGTACCGATTCTGGGGCCTTCAGGGCGGGGTCGACGAGGGTGAGGACGTCGGCGGCGACGGCCATCAGCTCGACCGGGGTGCGGTAGTTGACCGACAGCCCGGCCTCACGCCACCGCCCGGCGGCGTAGGGGTCCAGCACGTTGGCCCAGCTGAGCGCGCCCGCCGTGGAGCCGGTCTGGGCGATGTCGCCGACCACGGTCATCGAACGGGTGGGGCTCCTGCGCATCACCAGGCGCCAGGCCATCGCCGAGAGCTCCTGCGCCTCGTCCACGATCACGTGCCCGAACGCCCAGGTCCTGTCCTTGGCGGCCCGTTCCGCGGTGGTGAGGTAGGTCTCCTCGGCCTGCTGCCGATCGGCGAACCGCTCGGCGTCCATGATGTCGGCCATGCCGGTGAGTTCCAGCACCTCGCGGGCGTAGGCGAGCTGCTGCTCGCGCTCCTCCTCGGCCCGGCGGGCGGCCCGCAGCACGCTCTCGTCGATGTCGCCGAGCAGCTCGGCCGCCTCGTCGAGCAGCGGCACGTCGGCCTCGCTCCACCAGCCCTCCCCGGCCCGGGGCGGCTCGCGCAGCAGCAGGTCGGCCTCGGCCGGGGTCAGCCCGGCGTAGGCCATCCGCTCCCGGGAGGTGAACAGCCCGATCAGCAGCTGCTGCGGGGTCAGGTAGGGCCACAGCCGGTTCAGCGCGGCCCGCACCGGCTCCTCGGTGCGCAGGTCCTCGCGCAGGTCGGCGAAGTCCTCGTCGTTCAGCATGCCCCGGCCGAGATGCCGGGCGGCCTGCTTGGTCAGCGCGTTGAGCAGCTGCCGTACGAACACGCTCCTGGCCGCGTTGTGCGGCCGCCGCGACTTGGCCGCCCGGGAGCGGGCCACGTCGCAGGTCTGCCGGTCCAGCTTGAGGGTGAACTTGTCCAGCCTGATCTCGACCGTCTGCCGCGGCATGCGCTGCCGATCCTGTACGGCTCGCGCCACCACCTCCGCCATCCGCGCCGCCCCCTTGAACGCGGCGGCCTCCGGCCGTTCGGCCCGCCGCGCGGTCACCCCGGGATACAGCTCGGCCACGGTGGACAGCAGCACATCGGTCTCGCCCAGCGACGGCAGCACCTGCTCGATGTAGCGCAGGAACGTCAGGTTGGGCCCGAGGATGAGCACACCCCGGCGTTCCAGCCGTTCCCGGTAGGTGTAGAGCAGGTACGCCGCCCGGTGCAGAGCCACCACGGTCTTGCCGGTGCCCGGCCCGCCCTGCACGACCAGCACCCCGTTCAGGTCGCTTCGGATGATCTTGTCCTGCTCGCCCTGGATGGTGGCGACGATGTCGCGCATCCTGCCGGTGCGGGTCTCGCCGAGCGCGGCCAGCAGGGCGGCCTCGCCGTTCAGGGTGGCCTTGTCGGCGTCGGAGAGGCCGTCCAGGTCGAGCAGGTCGTCGTCGATGGTGCGGACGGTCCTGCCCTTGGTGTGCAGGTGGCGGCGGCGGGTGACGCCCATCGGCGCGGCCGGGGTGGCCCGGTAGAACGGCTGAGCCACCGGGGCCCGCCAGTCGATCAGCAGCCGCTGCTGGTCGTCGTCGGACAGGCCCAGCCTGCCGATGTAGAGCCTGGTCTCATCCGGTTCCGCGCCGACGCCGTCGACCAGGTCGAGGCGGCCGAAGCAGAGGCCGTGCTCCACCGCCCACAGCCGGGCCAGGCGGGTCGCGTACATGTCCGCGAACGAGTCGCGCTCCGAGCGGTTCTGGTGGGTTCCGCCCGCGGCGCCCTGGGCCAGGACGCCGTCCAGCTGCCCGCGGGTCCGCACCCGCAGGACGTCCAGCCGCTCGTAGAGCGTGGCGACGTATTGCTGCTCGCGGGCCAGCTCGCCCGCCGTTGAATGAGACATAGGCCGCCAGATTCTACCTGGGTGCCCACGACTCTCACGACGGGCGAGTCGGCGATCATTCCATCGGTTTCAGCGTTTCACCATATTTACGGAGTGGTGCAGGTGTAGCCGGCCGGCACGGCGGTGTTGCCGTTGGGACGGCTGCCCTGGAAGCCGAAGTTTCCGCTGCCTCCCGCCGGGAGGTTGCCGTTGTGGCCGACGTTCTTGGCGGTCACGGTCTGGCCGCTGACGGTCAGCGCGGTGTTCCAGGAACCGCTGACGGTGTGACCGGCGGGCAGGGTGAAGGTGACCGTCCACGAGGTGATCGGCGCGCCGCCGGCCGTCACCGTGACCGGCTGGATCACGTATCCGTTGCTCCAGGTGTTCTGGGTGGTGGCCACGACGGTGCAGGCACCGCCGGTACCGCCACCGGTGGTCGTGAAGGTGACCAGCGCGGAGTTACCCGACAGGTTCCCGGCGCCGTCACGTGCCCGGACGTACACCTGGTATTGGGTGCTGGCGGTCAGGCCGGTCAGGGTGATCGAGTTGGTCGTCGGCGAGCCGAGCAGCGGGTCGGTCGCACCCTGCTCGCGATACACGTTGTAACCCGCCAGGCCAGAACCACCCGTGTCGGTGGATGCCGTCCAAGTCAAGGTCGCACCCGACGAGGTGACGTTGGAGGCGGTAGGCGTACCGGGCGTGGACGGCGGAGTCGTGTCGGTGCCGCCGCCGGTGGTCGTGGTGAACGTCATCAGCTGGGAGTTGCCCGACAGGTTGCCCGCGCCGTCACGGGCCCGGACATAGACCTGGTACTGGGTGTTGGCCGTCAGCCCGGTCAGCGTGATCGAGTTGGTCGTCGGCGAACCCAGCAACGGATCCGTCGCACCCTGCTCGCGATACACGTTGTAACCCGCCAGGCCAGAACCACCCGTGTCGGTGGATGCCGTCCAAGTCAAGGTCGCACCCGACGAGGTCACGTTGGACGCGGTCGGGGCGCCCGGCGTGCTCGGCGGGGTCGTGTCGTTGCCCGGCGTGGAGTTGTTGAGGCCGAAGAACTGGATGGCGAGCGCCGCCTGGCCGCTCAGCGGCAGGCTGTGCCCGGTGTTCGCGATGCTGTACGCCTCGACCTTCAGGTTGCCCCCGCCGTCCCGGTACTGGGTCCTGGTCCAGTTCGGCTGCGGGGTCGTGGTGGAGGACGGCGTCTGGCTGATGCCGTGGACGTTGGTCCACTGCTTGATCTGCTCGTTGAAGTTCGGGTACGCGAGGGTGGTGTCGGTGGTGCCGTGCCAGATCTGCATCGGCGGCCGGGCCCCGGTGTAGCCGGGGAAGGCGTTGCGCACCAGGTCGCCCCACTGCTGCGGCGTCATGATCCGCTGGCCGGAGGAGCACTGGCTGTTCCACATCGAGCCGTCGGTGGTGGCGAAGCAGCCGAACGGCACGCCCATGAACGCCGCCCCGCCCTTGAACACGTCCGGGTACGCGCCGATCAGCACGTTGGTCATCATGCCGCCGGAGGAGGCCCCGGTGACGTAGACCCGGTTGGCGTCGCCGTTGCGGTTCTGCACCGCCCAGCGGACCATCGACACGATGCCCAGCGAGTCGCTGCCGCCGTTGTGGGTCAGGGTCTGCGGCGAGGACACGTCGAAGCAGCTGCCGCTGCGGGTGGCCGTGGGGTAGATCACGATGAAGCCGTACTGGTCGGCCAGGGACGCGAACTGGGTGCCCGAGTAGAAGGCCTGGCCGGAGCCGGTGCAGTAGTGCACGGCCACCAGGATGGCGGGGTTCGGCGCGACGTTGTCGGGCACGTAGATGTGCATACGCAGGTTGGTCGGGTTGGTCCCGAAGCCGGTGACCTCGACCAGCGACGCCGCCGAGGCCGGCCGGGCGAGCACCAGGCCGGCGACGACCATCAGCATCGCCACGGCCGTGCTCACGACGCCTTTCACCTTCGTCATTCGCTCTCCTTAGAAACGTTTCGCAGCTAGCAGCGATCGCATTCGGCGGAAACGTAGGCCGCGCCGGGAGGCCGGTCAAGCGCTTGGCCAGGGCGGGGGCACGCGGCCCTGGCCAGAGAGCGGAGCGAGAGAAACTTTCAGTGCGAAACGAGAGAACCCTTTGGGCGCGGAGCGGGAAGAGTTTTCAGGCGTGCGCGGGAAGGCGCGAAGCGGGAGAACCTTCAGGCGCGAAGCGGGGAAACTTTCAGGCGGGGGCGGCCGTGCTCTGGCGCACCACCAGGGTGGTGGCGAGCTCCACCCTGGTCTGCGCGGGAGGCCGCCCCGAGGCCAGCCCGACGGCCAGTTCGGCGGCGGCGGCGCCCATGTCGGTCAGCGGCTGGCGCACGGTGGTCAGCGGCGGCCCGCACCAGCGGGTGAACTCCAGGTCGTCGAAGCCGACCACGCTCAGATCCTGCGGCACCCGCAACCCGGCCCGCCTGGCCGCCTCGAACACGCCGAGCGCCTGCAGGTCGTTGCCGGCGAAGACGGCGGTGGGCCGGTCGGGCAGGGCGAGCAGCTCGGCGCCCCGGGCCAGGCCGTCCTCGAAGGCGAACGCGCCGTCCCGGACCAGCGCGGGGTCGACCGGGATCCCGGCGGCGTCCATGGCGGCGCGGTAGCCGTCCAGCCTGGCCCGCGCGCACAGGAAGCCGAGCGGGCCGCTGATCTTGGCGATCCGGCGGTGGCCCAGGTCGAGCAGGTGCCGGGTGGCGGCCACCCCGCCGCTCCAGTTGGTCGCGCCCACCGACGGGATGGCGTGCCCCGGCTCGCCGGTCGGGTCCAGCGCGACCAGCGGGATCGCGCTGGTGGACAGCAGGCCCTGCTGCTGCGGGGTGAACCCGGCGTAGACGGCGATCACGGCGGTGGGACGGCGGGCCAGCACCTGCTCGATCCAGCCGCGCCCGGGGGCCAGCCGCCCGCGCATCTCACTGAAGCCGACGGCCAGCTCGTGCGCGCGGGCCACCGACTCCACGCCGCGCATGATCTCGATGGCCAGGTGGCTCTCCAGGACCGAGAACACCACTTCGAGGATGGCGGCGGGCTCGACCGCCTCGGGGCGGCGGTAGCCGTGCTCGCGCAGCAGCTCCTCGACCCGCCGCCGGGTGTCGAGGGCCACCCCGGCCCTACCGTTGATCACTTTGGAGACCGTCGGCGCGGAGACGCCCGCCAGCCTGGCGATGGTGGCGACCGTCATCTCGCCCCGACGACGCCCGCGCCGCCGCGCCTCGGGATCCGTCGCCGTCACGCGGCGAAGTGTACATGGGTCACAACTAGGTCGCGGCGCTTGACTAGTTCGGAAAGACTCTTTACTTTCATTGGGTGGTTAGGAAACTTTCCTAACCGTTCTGGGAGGGACTCACCGTGAGCCAGCTCGTGCCCGGCACGCCGAGCCTGCTGCGGGCGATCAACGACAGGGCCGCGCTGCAGGTGCTGCTCGACCGGGGGCCGCTGACCCGGCCCGAACTGGGCGCGCTCACCGGGCTGTCCAAACCGACCGCCTCCCAGCTGCTGTCCCGGCTGCAGGAGGCCGGCCTGGTGGTGCTGGACGGCATCCGCGAAGGCCTGCCGGGCCGCACAGCCGAGTTGTACCGCATCAACGCGGCGGCCGCGCACGTGGCCGCGCTGGACGTGACGCCGGCCAGGATCGCCGTCGCCGTCGCCGATCTTACCGGCACGGTCGTCGCCGAGCACCGGCTGGCCACCCCCGGGCGGGCGGCCGGGGACCCGAAGGGTGTGGTGGCGAAGGTCCGGGCCGCGCTCGCGGGGGCCGGTCCCGGCCTGCCCCGGCCGAATCGCGTCGTGATCGGCATCCAGGGCGCGCTGGACCCGGGCACCGGGCGGCTCGGGTACGCGGCGCACATCCCCGGCTGGCACATGCCCGACCTGCTCGGCAGGCTCCGCGACGGGGTCGGGGTGCCGGTGGACGTGGAGAACGACGTCAACCTGGTCGCGCTGGCCGAGCAGGCGCACGGCACCGCGCGCGGGCACCGCGACTTCGTGCTGCTGTGGGCCGACGCGGGCATCGGGTCCGCACTGGTGCTGGGCGGCCGCCTGCACCGGGGCGCCACCGGCGGCGCGGGCGAGGTCGGCTACATGCCGGCCGTGGGCGCGCCGACCGCCCGCGAGGTGGGCGAGGGCGCCGACCACGGCTACCAGGCGCTGGCCGGCGGCCCGGCCGTGCTGCGGGTGCTGCGCGAGCACGGCCTGCGCGGCGCCACCCCGGCCGTGGCGGTACGGCACGCGGTCCGGGCGGCGGACGGCGGCGGCAGGCTCGCGCCCGCCGCGCGCGAGGCGCTGGGCGAGGTGGCGGGACGGCTGGCCATGGGCCTGGCGGCGGTCACCGCGGTGGTGGACCCGGAGCTGGTCGTGCTCTCCGGCGGCATGCTGCTGGCCGGGGGCGGGACGCTGCGGGCGCTGATCGAGCGCGAGCTGCACGCGCTCTGCCTGCCCAACCCGCCGGTGCGGCTGTCCACCGTGGCGGGCAATCCCGTTCTCGCCGGGGGGCTGGATCTCGCCTTGGACGCCGTACGCGACGAGGTGTTCAGTTCGACGAAGATTCTCACAACGACAACGGGTCTCGTGACAGGAGCACAGGGGTGAAACTCGCCGTAGTCGGGGGCGGTTCGACGTACACGCCGGAGTTGATCGACGGGTTCGCGCGGCTGCGCGGCGAGCTGCCGGTCAGCGAGGTGGCGCTGGTCGATCCGGACGAGGGCAGGCTGGCGCTGATCGCCGGGATGTCCCGGCGCATGCTGGCCAGGGCCGGGCATCCGGCCCGGGTCACCACCTGGACGGATGTCGCGGCGGGTGTGGCCGGGGCCGGGGCGGTGCTGCTGCAGCTGCGGATCGGCGGGCAGGCCGCCAGGAACGTGGACGAGACGCTGCCGCTGGAGTGCGGCTGCGTCGGGCAGGAGACGACCGGCGCGGGCGGCCTCGCCAAGGCCCTGCGCACGGTTCCCGTCGTGCTGGACATCGCCGCCACGGTGCGGGAGCACGCGCCGGACGCGTGGATCGTCGACTTCACCAACCCGGTCGGGATCGTCACCAAGGCGCTGCTGGACGAGGGGCACCGGGCGATCGGGCTGTGCAACGTGGCCATCGGGTTCCAGCGCCGGTTCGCGCAGCGGCTCGGGGTGGACCCGTCCCGGATCTCGCTCGGGCATGTCGGGCTGAACCATCTGACCTGGGAGCGGAGCGTCCTGCTGGACGGCGTGGAGGTGCTGCCCCGGCTGATCGAGGAGCACGGCGAACCGATCGCGGCCGAGATCGGGCTGCCCGCCTGGGTGGTGCGCCATCTCGGCGTGGTGCCCTCCTACTACCTGCGTTTCTTCTACGAGCACGACGCCGTGGTGGCCGAGCAGAAGGCCAAGCCGTCCAGGGCCGCCGAGGTCAAGGCCATGGAGGACGCGCTGCTGGAGATCTACGCCGATCCGGCCGCCGACACCAAGCCGGAGCTGCTGAACCGGCGCGGCGGCGCGTACTACTCCGAGGCGGCGGTCGCGCTGATCGCCTCCCTGGTGGGCGACCGGGGCGATGTCCAGGTGGTGAACACCCGCAACGACGGCACGCTGCCGTTCCTGGACGACGACGCCGTCATCGAGGTCCCGGCCGTCGTGGACGCCTCCGGCGCCAGGCCGCTGCCCGTGCCTACCGTCGAACCGCTGTTCCGCGGGCTGATCGGCAACGTGTCGGCGTACGAGACGCTGGCCCTGGAGGCGGCGCGGCACGGCGGCGCGGACCGGGTCAAGGACGCGCTGCTGGCGCACCCGCTGATCGGGCAGGCCACGCTCGCCGCCGAGCTGGCCGACCGGCTGATCGCGGCCAACCGGGCCCACCTGCCGTGGGCGGCCCGGTGAGGACCGTGCTCGCGGTCGACGGCGGCAACAGCAAGACCGATGTCTGCCTGGTCGCCGAGGACGGCGCCGTCCTGGCCGCCGGGAGAGGCGCGGGCTTCGCCCCGCAGAGCGCCGGGGTGGCCGCCGCCGTCGACGTGATCGGCGAGACCGCCGCCCGTATGCTGCCCGGTGCCCGGCCCCCGTACGCCGACCACATCGCCGCCTACGTCGCGGGCGCCGACTTACCCGTCGAGGAGGACCGGCTCCAGGCCGAACTCCGCTCCCGCGGCTACAGCTCCAGCGTCGTGGTCGCCAACGACACCTTCGCCCTGCTCCGCTCGGGTTCGTCCGCCCCGTGGGGGGCGGCCGTGGTCTGCGGCGCGGGCATCAACGCCGTCGCCGTCGCCCCCGACGGCCGGGTCGCCCGCTTCCCGGCCCTGGGCCGCCTCAGCGGCGACTGGGGCGGTGGGTCCGGCCTGGCCGAGGAGGCCCTCTGGCACGCGGCTCGCGCGGAGGACGGCCGCGGCCCCGCCACCACGCTCACCGACGCGGTCCGCGAAACGTTCGGCACGCCGTCGGTGGAAGCGGCCGTGATCGCCTTCCACCTCGGCGACATGTCCATGGGACGCCTGCACGAACTGGTCGCGCCCCTGCTCGGCATGGCCTCCGCCGACCCCGTCGCCCGCGCGATCGTCGCCCGCCTGGCCGAGGAGATCACCCTGCTCGGCACGGTCGCCATGCGCCGCGTGGGCCTGCTCGCGTCCGCCTGCGAAGTCGTCCTGGGCGGCGGGGTCCTCACCGCCCGCGACCCGCTGCTCACCGCCCTGATCGAGGAGCAGTACGCGGCGAAGGCCCCACACGCCACGCTCCTGGTGACCGAGGTCCCCCCGATCGTCGGCGCGATCCTCCACGGCCTCGACCACCTCAAGGCCAAGCCCTCCGCGTACGACAAGGTCCGCGCCCATTTCCGCCGGCCGGTCGGGGCGGATCCTGAGGGCGGCGTCACGGCTCAGGGGGCGATCGCCGGGGGGCGGTAGTCGTAGGGGGTGCTCAAGACCACGGTCGTGCGGGTGGACACGTTGGCCGATGCCCGGATCTGGTTGAGCAGGTCCTCCAGCGCCGACGGCGACGCCACCCGTACCTTGAGGATGTAGCTCTCGTCGCCCGCGACGCTGTGGCACGACTCGATCGCGGTCAGGTGCCGTAACCGATCCGGCGCGTCGTCGGCCGCCGCCGGATCGATCGGCTTGATCGAGACGAACGCCGTCAGCGGCAGCCCGATCTCGTCGTAGTCGATCAGCGCGGCGTATCCCCGCAGCACGCCCCGTTTCTCCAGGCGGCGCACCCGCTGGTGCACCGCGGACACCGAAAGGCCGGTCTCCTTGGCGAGGTCGGTGAAGCTCATCCGCCCATCGGCGGCCAGCAGCGTCACGATGCGGCGATCGATCTCCTCCACCCCGCAAACGGTACCGCCGCCGTGACCACTCCCGGACCCGGAAGTGGTCACGGCCTGATTCCATCAGTAGCCGTCCGTCGCCCCACTTGCCCCACCGGCCCCAATTGGCTCATTTGGGCCGATTTTGGCTCGTATGGGCTCAGTCGGCGATGAAGCTCACGCTGGCCACCTCGTAGCCCCTGGCCTTGGACCCGCGCACGTGCATGACCACCGCGCCGCCCTCGTAGGAGTACGCGCACGCGTATCCCTTCGGCTCCTTGCTGCAGCCCTGGTAGAAGTGCGTGACGCCGTTCGGGTCGTACTTGACCTTGAAGCGGGTGTCGACGGCGGCCTGGGTCGCCACCTCCAGCGCGCGCCGCCGGTCCCCCAGCACGAACGACTTGTGGAAGTGCTTGGTCACGGTCCCGGGGGACGCGAACCGCGAGCGGTAGACCCGCGTCACCTTGCTCCCGGTCACGACCATGCCGAGGCCGTTGAGGTCGCCCGGCACGTTCACGCTGGTGTGCACGAACCGGCAGTAGTTGCCCTTGCACCCGGCGAACTTGTCCGGCGCCTTGAACACGTACGCGAAGATACTGTTCACCGCCCCGGGTGTCGCGACCTTGGCCGCCGCCACCTTGTCGTTCTTGAGCCAGGCGTTGAACAGCTTCTTCGCCACCGTGGCGGGCGCGGGCTTGGCGGTCTGCGCGCCGGCCGGAGCGGGGAACATCATCACGGCGCCCGCCACCACGGCGACGCCACCTAAAGCGATTCGAGAGAACATGCCCTGAAACTAGCGGCAGCCCCTTGCGTCCGGGTTGACCCCGGCTTTCACTTGATCCGCGGCGCCGGGGGCAGGATGTCCAACATGCGCCGAAACCTAGAGACACTCCCTTGCGCGAGCCTTAAAACCTGCTTGCCGGCATCCGCAAATGCGTGCTGATACCCGCGTCACGGTCTAAGTCGGACATATCGCGGTTCGGGCGTGAATGGCCTGGGCACTCTGGCCACATCATGAGCTACTCGGCTCAGGCGGGAGGTTCCGGTGCCCGATGGACGGCCGATTCTGGTGACCGGGGCCGCCGGAGGGGTCGGCGCGGTCGGGCGTACCGTGGTCGAGCTGCTCCGGCGGGACGGCCTGCCTGTCCGCGCGCTCGTGCACCGGGAGGACGAGCGGGCCGAGGCGTTGCGGGTTATGGGCGCGGAGGTCGTGGTGGGGGATCTCAGCCGCGCGCCCGACGTCGTGCGGGCCGTGGAGGGATGCGGGCGCATGTACTTCGGCATGAGTGTCTCCCCCGAGTACCTGGAGGCCTCACTCACCACGGCTGCGGTGGCCCGCCATTACGGAGGGCTGGACGCTTTCGTGAACATGTCCCAGATGACCGTCTCGCAGATGGATCTGATGAGTACGGAGGAGTCGGTTCATCAGCGGTATCACTGGCTGGCCGAGCAGGCGCTGAACTGGTCGGGTGTTCCGGTTGTGCACGTCAGGCCGACGGTGTTCATGGAGAATCCGCTTTTCATGATCTTGGCGGTCTCGTCGATCAAGAAGGACGGGACTATACGGCTGCCGTTCGGCTCGGGCCGTACCTCTCCGGTCGTGGCGCATGATGTGGCCGAGGCGGTGGCCGCGATTCTGCGGTCCCGTAGCCCTCACGTTGGGAAGGTCTACGAACTGACCGGTCCCCGATCGCGTGATTTGACGGACATGGCGGCGGAATTCTCCGAGGTGCTCGACCGGCCGGTCACCTACATCGACGTCCCGCTCGGCGAGTGGGTCGACCAGAGTCTCCGGCCGCTGAATCTGCCTCCGCATCTGTTCGACCATGTGGTCACCATGGCCCGGCTGCACGCCAGGAACCGTTATGACCGCGTCACCGCCGACGTTGAGCTCCTCACCGGGAAGCCCGCCTCGGGTATCCGCGAATTCCTCGAATTCCACCCTGAGCTGTCGCTCTGAAGAGCCGGCCGGGCCCCCGGCGCGGGGCCTGGCCGGTGGGGAATCAGGGGGAGGTGCAGGTATAGGCGGTGGGGACCGAGGTGTTGCCGTTGGGGCGGCTGCCCTGGAAGCCGAAGGACGTGCTGGCTCCGGCGGCGAGGTTGCCGTTGTGGGAGACGTTCTTGGCGGTTACCGTCTGGCCGCTCTGGGTGAAGGTGGCGTTCCAGGAGCCGGTGACGGTGTGGCCGGCCGGGAGGGTGAAGGTGACCGTCCAGGAGGTGATCGGCGAGGTGCCCGCGGTGACGGTGACCGGCTGGATCACGTAGCCGTTGCCCCACTGGGTCTGGGTGGTCGGGACGACGGTGCAGGCGCCGCCGCCGGTGCCTCCGGTGGTGGTGAAGGTCCCGAGGGGGGAGTTGCCGGAGAGGTTGCCGGCGTTGTCCCGGGCGCGGACGTAGATCTGGTAGGCGGTGTTCGCGGTCAGGCCGGTGAGGGCGAGCGTGGTGCCGGTGGTCTGGCCGAGGAGCGGGTCGGTGGCGCCCTGCTCGCGGTAGACGTTGTAGCCCGCGAGGCCGGAGCAGCCGGAGTCGGTGGAGGCGGCCCAGGTGAGGGTCGCGCCGGAGGCGGTCACGCCGGACGCGGTCGGGGCGCCCGGGGTGGTGGGTGGGGTGGTGTCGACGCAGGTGCTGGGCTGGGTGGTGAAGGTGACCAGGCCGGAGTTGGCGGAGAGGTTGCCCGCGGCGTCCCTGGACCGTACGTAGATCTGGTACTGGGTGTTCGGGGTCAGGCCGGTGAGGGTGACGGTGTTGGTGGTGGGCGAGGCCAGCAGCGGGTCGGTGGCGCCCTGCTCGCGGTGCACGTTGTAGCCGGCGACGCCGCCGGTGCCGCCGGTGGAGGCGGTCCAGTTGAGGGTGGCGCCGGTGGAGGTCACGCTGGAGGCGACCGGGGTGCCGGGCACGCTGGGCGGGGTGACGTCGCCGCCGCCGACCAGGGGGGCCAGCACCGGGTACCACGCGTTGGACATCTTCTGGTCGCCGGCCGCGTTCGGGTGCACGCCGTCGTAGGTGTCGGTGGCGGTGTTGAAGCCGGTCCAGTGGTCGACCACGGTGATCGGCGAGGCGGCGGTGGTCTTGCCCGCGGCCCAGGCGGGGATGGCGTTGTTGAAGTCGACGACCCGCTGCGGGCAGGGGCCGCAGGCGCTGGCCGCCATTGGGATGATCTTGGCGACCAGGATCTTCATGTTCGGGTTGCTGGCGCGCATCTGGTCGACGAGCTTGCCGAACGCGGTGAGGATGGTGGCCGGGGCGATGTTGCTCCACACGTCGTTGGTGCCGAAGTGCATCAGCACGACGTCGGGGTTGGTGGCCGACAGCCAGCCGGGCAGCTGGTTGGCGTTGGCGACGTTGGTGGCGAGGAACCCGCCGTGGCCTTCGTTGTCCCCGTCGTACGGCACCCCGCAGCCCTGAGGGCCGAGCGTGCCGACGAAGTCGACGTTGGTGAGGCCGTTGCTCTGCAGGCGGTTCCAGAGCAGGGCCCGCCAGCAGCCGGGGGAACCGGTGATCGAGTCGCCCAGCGGCATGACGCGCACGGGGGCGGCCTGGGCGGGGGCGGTGAAGCCGAAGACGACTGCCCCCACCATGGTTAACAAAATCGTGAGAAAGGTGCTGATTTTTCGGCGCATGCGTACTCCTGTGGTCGGCTCAGGCGATGCTAGGAGCCGACTGATCGGATAGGCATGTCATGACCAGGGCCGATATCGGCTACCTGCGGCTTTCCCGAAACGGGAATGTAATTTTCGTTATTTCGGCCGGGGGCCGGAGGGCATAACCCCCGTTGAGAGCCCCTGTCGCCCAGTCCCGATGATCTTCGCCGTTGCGGCTTTCGGATTCCGGCCGTAATTTTCGGGTGCCCATCGCGCCGGCGGCGACAAAGAGGGAGCCCTCATGTCCAGAATCGTGGCACTCGTGCTGGCGCTGGCGCTGATCCTGGCGGGGAGTCCGGCCGCCGCGGCGGTGGTGACCGTGCCCGTCGGAGCGCAGTTCACCGACACGAGCGGCGCGCTGGTGCACGCGCACGGCGGCGGCGTGCTGAAGGTCGGGGCGTACTACTACTGGTTCGGCGAGAACCGCAACGCCAACGGCACCTTCCGGTACGTGTCGGTGTATCGCTCGGCGGATTTACGGACCTGGGAGTTCCGCAACAACGTGCTCACCCAGTCGAGCGCGGCGGAGCTCCAGGTCGCCAACATCGAACGGCCGAAGGTCATCTACAACGCGAGCACCGGCCAGTACGTGATGTGGATGCACAAGGAGAACGGCAGCGACTACGGCGAGGCCCGGGCTGCGGTGGCGGTGTCGTCCACCGTGGACGGCAACTACACATATCTCGGCAGTTTCCGCCCGCTGGGGCATATGTCCCGGGATATCACGGCGTTCGTGGACACGGATGGCACCGGGTACATGATCTCCGCGGCGGATGAGAACTTCGATCTGCACATCTACCGGCTTACTCCGGACTACCGGTCGATCTCAGCGCTTGTCCGGATGTGGGACGGCGACCATCGCGAAGCGCCCGCGATGTTCAAGCGCAACGGCGTCTACTTCCTGCTCACCTCGGCCGCCACCGGCTGGCAGCCCAACCAGGCCAGGTACGCCACCGCCACCAGCGTCACCGGCCCGTGGAGCGCCTGGCAGAACGCCGGCGACGGCCTCACGTTCGGCTCCCAGTCCACGTTCGTGCTGCCCATCCAGGGCACGCAGACCACGTCGTACCTGTACATGGGCGACCGCTGGGCCGGCGCGTGGGGCGGCCCCGTCAACGACTCCCGCTACGTCTGGCTGCCCATCACCTTCCCGACCAGCACCACGATGAGCCTGTCCAACGCCCGCCAGCTCAGCGTCGACACGACCACCGGAACCCTGTCGGCGACCGGTTCCGGGTTCGACCGCCTGGCCGTACGGCATTCGGGCAAATGCCTGGACGTGCGCAACCAGTCGACCGCCAACAGCGCCGCCGTCGTGCAGTACGCCTGCAACGGCGGCGCCAACCAGCAGTGGCGAATCCAGTCGATCAGCGGCGGCTACGTCCAGGTCATCGCCCGCCATTCCGGCAAATGCCTGGACGTGAACAGCGCGAGCACCGCCGACTACGCCACGATCCTGCAGTACACCTGCGGCTCCGGCGCCAACCAGCAGTGGACCCTCCAGGACGCGGGCGGCGGCTACCTCCGCCTGGTCGCCCGCCACTCCGGCCGCTGCCTGGACCTCCCCAGCGCCTCCCTCACCGACAACATCCAGTTCCAGCAGTACGCCTGCCACACCGGCAACCAGCAGCAGCTCACCCGCACCGCGCTCTAACCAGGGCTTCTGTCGGCTCTCCAGATCTTGCTGCGGAGGTCGGTGCCTCGGACGACCTGGACGCGCCAGGGGCGTAGGGCCAGCACGTGGAGCTGGGGGTCGGTGGTGCCTTCTCGCCAGAAACGGCCCAGGTCGTATCCGGCTCCTGGTGGGCTGGTTTCGCGGTAGAGGTCCCAGATAGAGATCAGCACGCGGGCCCGGGGGCGGCCTTTCTGGTCGACGGTGGTCATGGTGGCGTAGACGATGTCGCCGATGTAGGCGTTGAACTCGTCCTGGATCGCGGCGAAGGAGCTCGCTTCGGTGGCCATCGGGGTCAGGCCACGGTCTCGGCGGGGACGGGCTCCGGGGTCCGCGGCGCGCGGCGGCGGACGCTGAGGCCGGAGGCGATGACGGCCGCGCCGAGGATCCCGGCGGCGACCGGGACGAGGAGGGCGGTCTGGAGCGCGTCCAGTCCCGCCTGGGGTGCGGTGTCGTCGCCGAGGGCCGCGACGTTGACGGCGGTCACCGCGGACAGGCCGAGGGCGGTGCCGAACTGCATGGCGGTGTAGAGCAGGCCGCCGGCCAGGCCGTGTTCGTGTTCGTCGATGCCGTCGGTGGCGGCCATGGTCAGCGGGCCGTACGCCAGGGAGAAGGCCAGGCCGAGCAGGATCATGGTCGGGAGCATGGCGGTGTAGGCCCAGTCCAGGCCGACGGGCAGGAACAGGGCGTAGGCCAGGGCCGCCAGGAGCATTCCGGCGAACAGCACCCGGGCGTTGCCGAATCGGTTCACCAGCCGTGGCGTGAGGGTGGGGGCGAGAATCGTGTCGACGCCGATCACCAACATGGCCAGGCCCGTCTGGAGGGTGCTCCAGCCGCGCAGTTCCTGCAGGTAGAGGGTGACCAGGAACTGGAAGCCGGCGAAGGAGCAGAGGAACAGCAGGGCTCCCAGGTTGGCGCGCACCAGCGGGCCGGAGCGCAGGATGCCCAGCCGCACCAGGGGGTCGGGCGAGCGGCGTTCGATGACGACGAAGGCCGCCAGCAGGGCCAGTCCGGCGGCGAACGCGGCCACCGTGCCGGCCCAGCCGTCGCCGGGGTGCTCCAGGCGGACGACCCCGTACACCAGCGCGAGCATCGCGCCGGTGATGCTGAACGCGCCGGCCAGGTCGAAGCGCCGCCCCGCGCGCTCCGGAGTGCCCGGATCCTTGATGAGCGGGATGGCGGCCAGCAGGATCACCGCGGAGAGGATCACCGGCGCGAAGAACACCCACCGCCAGCCGAACGAGGCCAGGACGCCACCGGCGACCAGGCCGAGCGAGAAGCCGCCCGCGGCCGTCCCGGCGTAGACGCCCAGCGCCTTGGTGCGCCGCGGCCCCTCGGGGAAGTTGCCAGTGACGAGGGCCAGCCCGGCGGGGGCCATGAACGCGGCCGAGACTCCGGTGACGAACCGGGCGACCAGCAGCATCCAGCCCTCGGTGGCGAACCCGCCCAGGCCGGAGAAGACCAGGAAGACGGTCAGCCAGAACAGGAACATCCGGCGGCGGCCCAGCAGGTCGGCGGTCCGGCCGCCCAGCAGCATGAACCCGCCGTAGCCCAGCACGTACGCGCTGACGACACCGCTGAGCGTTCCGGTGGACAGGCCCAGATCGGCCCGGATCGACGGCAACGCCACGTTCAGCATCGCCACGTCGATCCCCTCCAGGAAGATCGCTCCACACAGGACGAACAAGACGCCCCAGGCACGCCCGTCCATCCGGCCTTCTGGTGTTGACATGGGGGAACTCCTTGGTTCTTCAGATGACTGCTGGTTACCTCTTGTAACCAGCAGCATCCTGGGACACCATCAATGACCATGGAAGACGGCACTTCAAAGTCCCCCGGTTACTGCGGGGATACCGATGGCGACTACGACGTTCTCCAGTGGGACACGCGGGAGGACTGCGAGGTCCGGCAGATTCTCGACCGGATCGCCGACAAATGGTCGCTGCTGGTCATCGCCCTGCTGGACCAGCGCAGCCTGCGCTTCTCCGAACTGCGCCGCAGAATCGAGGGCATCAGCCAGCGCATGCTCACCAGGACGCTGCGCCAGCTGGAGCGCGACGGCCTGGTGAACCGCACCGTGTATCCGGCCGTGCCGCCCCGCGTGGACTACGAGCTCACCCCGCTGGGCGTGACCCTGCACCACACCATCCGCGCGCTGGTCACCTGGACCGAGGAGCACCAGAACGAGATCGCCTTCGCCCGCGCGGCGTACGACGCCCGGGTGGCGGCCGAGCAGGAGGCCGCGGAGCGGGACTCGGCGGAGCGGGACGCCATCGCCCGGGAGGTGCTCGCGGCGGGCCGGGCGAACGCCGGCTGAGCGCTGCCGGGATGATCAGGGAGCGCGGAACGGGGTGAACTTCAGGATCGGGGCCAGGCTGAACAGGGGCTCACCGGGGGTCAGGGCCCGCTCGCCCAGGATCGTGTTGATGATCCCGGCGAGGGACTGGGAGACCTTGAACGGCCAGGGCCGGACGCTGCCGCCGAGGCCGCCTTCCTTGATCCCGGCCACCGACGCCAGCGCGTCGGGGGCGAAGCAGGTGGCCAGCTGGACCTCCCGGGTGGCGCGCACGCCGTTGACGACCGGCCTGGCGTAGGCGCCGCAGGGCATCACGCGGATCGCGAACCCGTCGTCGATGCGCAGGTGGGCGCCGTTCTTCAAGGTGATGGAGAACCCGCCGGGGTAGCAGACGCGGCCGTCCAGGCCGATGCTGTCGTGCTGCATGCCGATCGGCATCGTGATGCCCAGGTCGGCGCCGTCCGCGCCGATGACGCGGCTGACCGGCTTGATCGCGTCCCAGGTCCCGTCGTACTTCTGGACCAGCTCCCTGATCTTGGGCTCCCAGAGGACCGTCGCCTTGCCCCAGGGCGAGAAGTAGAGGCCGCCCTGGGTGCTGGAGCAGTACTCGGTCCGCGGGGCCTCGGCCGTGGCCACGGTGACGGTGGACATGGCCAGGGCCGCGCCGGCGATGGCGGACGCGATCAGACGGGTGGTGCGCATATGTGGATTCCCTCTCTGGACACGAAACGTTGTCACCCTAAGTAGTTGACGACTACATAAAGCGATGACGCGCCCGCTTTTCCCGGGCGGGTTACGGTGGAGGGATGGTGCCGCCACTGGAGGCCGAAACTTTCGGGCTCGGTGAGGATGACCGTTTGAAGGATTGACCGGATCACCGAGTAGTACCTATGTTTCAAGGGCGAAAACTCTCGGAGTTAATCCGAAAGTTTCGTCCCCACATGTGGAGGCGCCGGCGGATCGGCGCCCGCCGGCGCCTCCATCCCATCGTTTAGAACTCCGAGGTGTAGGTGACCAGCGACTGGCGGTCCAGCCGTGTCGTGGCGTTGTAACAGACCACGTCGCGCACGGTGGCCTGGCTGCCGCCCGTCCCCCACGTCGTCAGCAGGTTGCAGTACTCAGGACCGGGTCCGTACGCCGTGACCTGGACGTGGTCACGCAACACGCCGACCCTCGGGAAGAACACCAGCCGCATGCCGGCGCCGGCGGTCTGCACCGTGTTGACGCCGCCCTGCGAGTTGTAGTTGATGCCCGGCGGAGCCGGGACGTACGGGCCCGGATTGGCCGGGTTGAGATCGAAGGTGTAGGCGAAGTTCTTCGGCGGGATCGCCCCGCCGGTGATCGCCCGCTCCCGCTGGTAGGTCAGGTTCCAGCCGGTGTTGAAGGGATTGTTGACCCCGTCATGGCAGCGCACCTGCACGGTCTGCACGGCCGCCGAAGGCGCCCAGCCGCCGACCTTGCACCGGGCGGGAGCGGTCGGATTGACCGCGGTCACCTGGATGTTGCCCGCGGGCGACGGCGAGCCCATGCCGTTCAGGGTGACCGTCCAGACGCCGAGACCGCCGGGGACCACGGTGTTCGCGGCGAGCACCGAGTTGTAGGAGCCGACGACCGCCGCGCCGTTGTAGGCGACGTAGCCGAAGCCGTGGGTGCCCGGCGGGAGCGGGCCGCTGCTCTCCTCGTAGACGATGGTGAACGGCACGAACCCGGGCACCCCGCCGAACCGGTAGCAGCGCACGCTGACCACCTCGTCGACGCCGACCGCGTTCCACTTCTCGACCTGGCACCAGGCCGGTGCGCTGACCACGGCCGTGACGTGCACGATCCCGCCGGGGCCGCCGATCTGCGGGAACCGGACGAACGTCTGCCCGACCACGCCCGGGGAGACGTTGACGCTGAACGCGGCCGGCCAGCTGCCGGCCTGGTGGCTCGGGTCCGGCACCCCGGACGGGATGTTGACGAGCGCGAATCCCCACCGGTTCGGCACGGCCGCCTGCGCCGGACCGCTCAGCGCGGTCAGCCCGGCCGCCACCAGGGCGGCCGACACCAGGGCGAGAAGAATCCTGCGGAGGGGTAATCGGATTGGCGACATCACGCTTCCTCACTACTCGGGAAATCGGCCGGTGCAGGCCGTCCTGACGTTCATAGGCTGGAAATCAACCGTTGCGAAGACTCATTTCACGCACTGGACGCCAACTCCGTTGTCAAGGCCCTGTGACGTGCGAATTCGAGTTACTCGTGTATTTCGTTTTCGCGAACGATTCATTGGTACGGCATGATGGTCCGGTGGACCCCCTCCGGAGCGATTTCGGGAAGAACCGCGCGGCCCTATATTCGCCGAACTTCATGGCCCATTTTCGGCCACCCTTATCCGCCCTCTCGTCCGCCGGACTAAGGGAATGAGCTCAGTCCCCTTGATCATTTTCGATGCCCGGAAGGACAGTCGATGGGACACGGCCTGCGCGGGGCCCGGATCGGCACGACTCTCACCTTCATCCTCGCGGGGATCTTCTCGGGCACGATGGCCGTGCGCATGCCCGCGCTCACCGAGAAGCTCGAACTGTCGGAAGGGCAGCTGGGCATAGCGCTGCTCGCGCTGGGGATCGGCTCGCTGGCCAGCATGCAGGCGGCTCGCCCGCTGATGCGGCGGCTGGGCGGCCGGGGCATCCTGGCGGTGGCCGGGCCGAGCTGCGCGGGTTCGCTCGCGCTGGTGGGGGCGGCCCCCTCCTACCCGCTGCTGCTGGTCGCCACGAGCGTGTTCGGAATCACCTTCGGCCTGCTCGACGTCGCGATGAACGCGCAGGGCGCCGCGGTGGAGGCCGGGTACGGGCGCCCGCTGCTGAGCGGCATGCACGCCGGCTGGTGCTTCGGCGCGATCGTCTCGGGCGTCCTCGGCTTCGCGGCCATCCGGCTGGGGCTGACGTTCACGCCCCACCTGGTCACCGTCGGGCTGGCCGGCGTTCCGGCCGCGCTCGCGCTCATCCCCGCGTTCCTGGCCGACCCGCCCGCGCCGGAGGAGGACGCCGGTGCACGGCGCGGGCTGCCCCGGGTCGTGTACCTGCTCGGCGGCGTCGTCTTCGCGGCCTTCACGGTGGAGGGCATGGTCGCCGACTGGAACGGCCTCTACCTGCGCGACATCCTCGACGCCCCCGAGTGGCTGGCCGCGCTGGGCTACCCCCTGTTCGTGACCGGCATGCTCATCGGCCGCCTCGCCGGGGACCGCCTCCGGGCCCGGTACGGCGCCCGCGCCCACCTCACCGCCAGCGGCGTCGCGACGGTGGCCGCGTTCACGGTCGTCGTGACGGCCCCGGCGGCGGGGGTGGTCATGCCGGTCCTGCTCCTGGCCGGGCTGGGGATCGCCCCCGTCATCCCGTTCGCGCTGTCCCTGGCGGGCGGCGCCGACCCCGCGCAGTCCGGCCCGGCCATCGCCCAGACCGCCACGATCGGCTACGCGGGTCTGCTGCTCGGGCCGGTGATCATCGGCTTCCTGGCCGACGCGACCTCGCTGCGGGTGGCGATGGCGTTCGGCCTGGTCCTCGGCGTGGTGATCGCGGTGACGTCGCGCTTCCTCCCCGCGGACAGGCTCGGCAGTGCCGTACCCGGCCTGACCCGCGAGGAGTCCGCGGCTCAGCGCTAGGCGAGTTCGCGGCGGACCAGGGTGACCGCTTCGGTCATCGCCTGGAGTTTGGCGAAGGCGCGGGGGCGGGGCAGGTATTTCATGCCGCAGTCGGGGGCGATCTGGAGCTGGTGCGGCGGGTGGTAGCGGAGCGCCTCGCGGATCCGGGCCGCGATGGACTCCGGGGACTCGACGTCCGGGGTGGACAGGTCGACGACGCCGAGGATGACGGTCTTGCCGGGGAGCTGCTTGAGGATGGACAGGTCGAGGCCGGGCTGGGCGGTTTCGATGGCGATCAGGCCGGCGGCGCAGTCGTTGAGTTCGGCGAGGAAGGAGTAGCCGGGGGGCCGCTCGTGGACGATCGCCGCGTAGCCGAAGCAGGTGTGCAGGGCGACCGGGCCGGGGAGGCCGTCGACGGCGCGGTTGATGGCTTCCACCGCGTACTCGCGGGCGGCATCGGGGCGGGCCTGGAGATAGGGCTCGTCCAGCTGCACGATGTCGGCGCCCGCGGCGAACAGATCGGCGACTTCGGCGCGTACGGCGTCGGCCAGGGCGAGCGCCAGGGAGCGGCGGTCGCCGTAGAAGTCGTCCTGGGCCTGCTGGGCCATGGTGAACGGGCCCGGTATGGTGATCTTGACCGGGTGGCCGGTGTTCCGGCGCAGGAACTCCAGGTCCCCGACCTCGACCGGGCGGGCGCGCTGGATCGGGCCGACCGCGCGGGGCACGGGGTTGGGGTGGCCGGTGCGGTCGATGGCGGTGCCGGGGTTCTCCACGTCCATGCCGTCCAGGGCGGTGGCGAAGCGGTTGGAGTAGCTCTCCCTGCGGATCTCGCCATCGGTGATGATCTCGACGCCCGCGCGTTCCATGTCGCGGATGGCGATGATCGTGGCGTCGTCCTGCGCTTCGGCGAGGAACTCCTCGGGAATCCGCCAGATCTCCTTGGCCCGCACCCGGGGCGGCAGCCTGCTGCCGAGCATCTCCCGGTTGACCAGCCAGTCGGGCTGGGGGTAGCTGCCGACCACCGTCGTCACCAGAACACCGTCAATCACCATGAGCGACCTCCTCCCCCGACCTTGCCCCGCCCAGCCGATCCCGGCAAGAGCACGCTGTGCCATGGCCCTGCCCGCCAGGGACAACCGATGGAACGAAAAGTCACGACAAGGGAGTAGTAGCAAGACATCAGGGGGATCGATCATGGATGTTGAGGTCAGGGGCCCGGATCGGGAGGAAACGGCTGCCGCCGAGTCACCCGTGGCCGAAGGGTCCAAGGGGAAGCTCTTCCACCGGCACGAGTGGCTGGAGATCGAGCGGATCGGGAACGTCGTCACCAGCCAGTGCCTGTGCGGCAAGAGCAAGACCCGCGTCAAGTAGGTCTGGACGGCTTCGAATTCCGATCCCGGGGTAAGGGACTAGGGGTTTCCCTAGGCCGGATCCGGATCCGGCCGCACTCCCCCGCGCTTAACGTGGACCGCCACGAACGGGGAGGTGGGCAATGAGCATGCCGGGCGATCCGGGCGGGGGCGGGCCGGAGATCCCCCGCGAGTACGGCGCGACGTCCGACGGAACGTCGCCGCGGGAACACGTCCCGGCCGCGCCCGACCTGGTGGCCGACTCGATCATCTCGCGCCCGCTGATGGAGCGCATGGCGGTGGCGGAGGGCCGCCAGCTGGGGGTGGTGATCGAGCTGCGTACCTCCCATCCGGGCGGCGTGCGCGGGGCGTACGAGCAGGTCAACGCCCTGGTCCGGGAGGTGGCTGGAACCGAGACGCGGCAGGTCGGGTCGTATCTGGCGGTGGCGCTGACCGCCGACGAGATCCGCGACCTGGTCGACCGGGACATGGCGAAGGGCCGCAGCCGCGCCGACGCGTCCACGCCGGGCGCGCCCCGCTGGTCGATCCACCGGCTGTGGCCCAACTTCGAGGTCACCCCGCTCACCCACCGCAGCGTGATCACCACCAAGTGCGCCGCCGCGCACCGCACCTTCGAGGCCTCCGGCGAGGGCATCGTGTGGGCGGTGCTGGACTCGGGCATCGCCCCGCACGCCCATTTCGACCTGCATCGCAACCTCGAGGAGCTGCCCGGCATCCGGCACCGCAGCTTCGTGCCCGGCAAGACCCACGCCGAGGCCCTGCTCGACGAGCACGGCCACGGCACCCACGTGGCCGGGATCCTGGCGGGCGAGTCGATCAGCAAGGCCGCGCCGCTCATCGCCGCCGCCTGGTACCAGGACGAGCGCAACGCGGTGACCGGGCAGCTGGACGTGCGCCGGCTGGAGGTCGGGTCGTTCCGCGGCATGGCGCCCCGCTGCCGCCTGCTGTCCTGCAAGGTGCTCCGCGACGACGGCACCGGCGACGTCACGGCCGTGCTGGCGGCCCTGCAGTACATCAACGACCTGAACGCGGGCGGGCGCGAGCTCAAGGTGCACGGCGTCAACCTGTCGGTCGGCTACCCGTTCGACCCCAGCTGGTTCGGGGCCGGGCTCAGCCCCGTCTGCCGGGAGGTCGACCTGCTGGTGCGCAGCGGCGTCGTCGTGGTGGTCGCGGCCGGGAACACCGGTTACGGCTTCGCCCAGGACACCGGCAGCAGGGCCGTACGGCTCGGCCTGGACATGACCATCAACGACCCCGGCAACTCCGACCTGGCGATCACGGTCGGGTCCACCTCGTGCAGCCCGCACGTCAGCGGGGTGTCGTATTTCTCGTCGAAGGGCCCCACCGGGGACGGGCGGCCCAAGCCCGACCTGGTCGCGCCCGGCGAGCGCATCGTCAGCGCCGGTTCCGGCGCCCTGCTGCGGCGGGCCACCGACACCGTGAAGGACGCCATGTTCGTGGAGGATTCGGGCACGTCGATGGCCGCGCCGCACGTGTCCGGGGTGATCGCGGGCTTCCTGTCGGTGCACCGCGAGTTCATCGGCCGTCCCCGGGAGGTCAAGGAGACGCTGATGCGCTCGGCCATCGATCTGGGCCGGGACAGGTCCTTCCAGGGCGCCGGGCTCGTCGACGCCATGCGCGCCATCCAGCTGGTCTGAAAGGGAGAGTCCGGTGCGATTCCCGTACGCGAAGGTGCAGTTCCGCTCCACCGGGGAGCCGCACGACCCGGCCGAGCGGCAGCGGGCGCTGGACCTGGTCCGGGCTCCGGGCGTGACCGACATCCTGGTGCTGTCGCACGGCTGGAACAACGACATGGCGGCGGCCGAGGCGTTGTACCAGGACCTGGCCGCCAGCCTGGACAGCGTGCGCCGCCCCGGCGGGATGAACCTCGCCGTGATCGGCGTGCTCTGGCCCTCGATCCGGTGGGCCGAGCCGGGGCAGCTGGCGGGCGGCGGCCTCGGGGTGGACGACGGCGCGGCCCAGCTCAGGCGGGAGATCCAGGAGACGGTCCCCGACCCGGAGCTGGCGGCGGCCCTGGACGCGCTCGTCGGCGACCTGGACTCCGCCGCCGCGCAGGCCCGGTTCCTCGGCCTGCTGCGCGGCTCGCTGCCCGCCGCGGCGCCGGGCGACGAGGAGCCGCCGCCCTCGCTCCTCACGGTGGGCGACGCCGGGACGGCGTTCTCGCTGGCCGGTGAACCGCTGCCGCTCGCGCTGCTGCCGGAGGCCCCGGGCGGGGCGGGCTCGATCGGCGGCGGGCTCGCGTCGTTCAGCGACGTCTTCCGGGCCGGGCGGCTGCTGCTCAACACGACGACGTACTTCACGATGAAGGAGCGCGCCGGGACGGTGGGGTCGACGGGGGTGGCCCGGCTGCTGAACGACCTGGCGACCGTGGCGCCCAACGTGCGGCGGCATCTGGCCGGGCATTCCTTCGGCGCCCGCCTGGTGACGGCGGCGGCGCGGCGGCACGCGCCGCTGCACTCCATCTCCCTGCTGCAGGGCGCTTTCAGCCACTACGCGCTGTCCACCGATTACGACGGCGACAAGGACGGCTTCTTCCAGGGTGTCCTGTCCCCCGGCCGCCTGACCGGGCCCATGCTGATCACCCACACGGCCAACGATCTGGCCGTGGGCATCGCGTACGCGGTCATCTCCCGCCTGGCCCGGCAGAACGCCTCGGCCGTCGGCGGCCCGGACGACACCTACGGCGGCCTGGGCCGCAACGGCGCCCTGCGTACCCCGCAGGTGACCGCGCCCCCTGACTCTCTCCTCGACGCCGACGCGACGTACGTCTTCCGCCCGGGGAAGGTCTACAACCTCCAGTCCGACACCTTCATCAAGAGCCACGGCACGGTCACCGGCCGCGAGGTCGCCAACGCCATGATCCAGGCCATGACTGTCAGGTGAAATATTCAGCGCTTCGCCGTCCTGAACTGAGCGAACAGCCGCCTCCACACCAGGGATTTTGACGGCCAGCGGGCTGGACCGGACGATCCCGGCAGATGGGAACGGCCGTTCCCGATCAGAGAGGACATCATGCGAAACGTCCTTCGGGCGGGTGCCGGGGCCGCCCTGGCCGCCCTCGTGTTCGCGTTCGGCTCGTCCACCGCCGTGGCGGCGGTGGACACCTCGCCGCCGTCGAAACCGACCGGGCTGCGCGACAACTGCCTCGCCGACTACCCGGGCACGGCCTTCTGCTGGACCCCGTCCACCGACGACGTCGGCGTCACCGGCTACGACGTCTTCCGGCAGATGCCGGCCGGCTTCGTCAAGGTGGGCACGGCGCCCGCGACCCAGCTGCCGCTGTTCGCCGAATCCGGGCTTGTCACCGGGCAGACGTACATCTACCGGGTGCAGGCCAAGGACGCGGCCGGAAACCTGAGCGTCGTGTCCGACCCGGTCTCGGTGGTCGCCCGGCAGGGCCTCCCCGTACCGCCGTCCTGCCGGGTGGAGTACGTGACCAACACCTACAACAGCACCGGCTTCTTCACCCAGATCAAGATCTTCAACATCGGGTCGATCGCCATCAACTCCTGGACCCTCGCCTTCACCTTCCCCCACGCGGGGCAGCAGATCACCAACCCGTTCGGCGCCACCTGGACCCAGACCGGCGCCAATGTGACCGCCAGGAACCTCCCGTGGAACGCGGTCATCCCCCCGGGCGGCAACGTCCAGATCGGCACCAGCGGCTCGCACACCAACGCCAACCCGGTGCCCGCCCAGTTCAGGGTCAACGGAGTGCTCTGCTCCTGAACCCACGATCCGGCGCCTCCCGTTAGCCCTAGGGATTCCCCTAGGGCTAACCCTGGGGGCAATTCGCGCGCGGGAATCTAACCTGACCGTGAATACGCCGGAGGAACGATGGACTACTACAGCCAGCTGGTCACCGATCCCGATCTCCGCACCGAGTTGCTCGACCGGTTCGACGAACTCGCCGGCGCCGCCGCCGCGAAGGGCGGGCTCGAAGGGCTGGAGCGCCTGGAACCGCCCACCGTGGACGAGGCCGCGCGGGCGGTGGAGAGCATGACCGAAGGTACCTGGGTCCGGGACGACAGCGCCCTGGAGGCCATCATCCTGGCCTTCACCCGCCCGGTCTACCTGGTCCAGGACTCCACCTACACTTCCTCCGCCGGCGACTTCCCGGACAGCGTCGAGATCGCCAACCGCCTCGCGAGCGCCCGCCCCGCCCTGGAACGTGCCATCCCCAGCGCCGGACGGGTCGACCTCCGCAACCACCGCCTCCAGTGGGCGGGCACCGCGTGGATGGTGCGCGAGGACATCGCCGTCACCAACCGCCACGTGGCCGAGGTGTTCGCCCGCCAGAACGGCGACGCGTTCGTCTTCCGCACGCATTTCGACGGCTCGATGACCAGGGCCACGCTGGACTGGCGCCGGGAGTACCAGCGACCGGCCGAGTCCCGCTTCCGGGTCGAGGAGGTGCTCTGGATCGAGCCGGACGGCTCCGCCGACGTGGCCCTGCTGCGCGTGTCCGCCACGGGCGAGGACGGCGAGGCCCAGCCGCCGGTCATCGAGCTGATGACCGAGGAGGAGATCGCGGCGACGACCGCGGTGGCGGTGATCGGCTACCCCGCGCGCGACAGCCGGAACAGCGCGGACGACCAGCGGCGCCTCTTCGGCGACGTCTACGGCGTGAAGCGCCTGGCCCCGGGCCAGGTCACCACGGCGCCGGCGGACGGCCTGCTCCAGCACGACGCCACCACCCTCGGCGGCAACTCGGGCTCGGTCCTCATCGGCCTGGAGACGGGCAAGGCCGCCGCCCTGCACTTCGCGGGCGTGGAACATGTCGCCAACCACGCCGTGCAGGCGCACGTCATCGAGCGAATCATCCGGGAGCGGGCACGATGAGCTCGTGGTGGGAGGATCCCGGCACCGACTGGGGCGCGGGCCGCCCCGGCCGCGTCGCCGACGTGCTCTCCCGCGCGTACGAGACGCCGCAGGCCATCCGCCCGCTGATCGAGCGCACCGGCCTGGAATGGCGCGCGGAGTACGCCGACGCCGCGGCCCGCGCCACCTGGATCATGATCCTGGCGCGCGCCGCGACCTCGGCCAGCGTGCTCGATCTGATGGCCGAGGTGCTCCAGGACCGCTCGTCCGCGGCCTTCCACCACCCGCTGACGATCCTCCTCGGCCCGGAACTCCGCGCCGTCCAGGGCAGGCGCGTGCTCTGGTACGGCGCCTCGATCACGCTGCTGGAATCCACGGCGGAGCCGCCCGACCCCGGCGACCGGCCGCTGGACGCGCTTCAGGCGATCACCTCCACCGCCGCCGGTCTCAGCGACCCGCAGGCGTACCTAAGGGCGATGAACGACGCGGTGCGCCGCCTCGCCATGATCCAGGTGGGCGGCCGCCCGCGCGGCACCGGCGTGCTGGTCGGCCCCGACCTGCTCATCACCGCGGCGCACGTCTTCAACCCGCGCGAGCTGCCGCCCCCGGGCCTCCAGGACGTGGACGCGGTCTTCGACTTCTTCGCCACCCCCCGCAGCAGCCCGGCCGAGACCGGCACGAAGGTGGCCGTCACCGAATTCATCTGCGGCAGCCTGCCCACCCCGGGCGAGCTCGCCGGCAGCCGCGACTTCCAGGCGCCGCCGGACCGGCTCGACTTCGCCCTGGTCAGGCTGGCCGCCCCGGTCCCCGCCCCGGACGGATCCGCGCGCGGCCACTACCCCCTCAGCGACACCCAGTACGACTTCGCGGCCCAGGCCCCCCTATGGGTGTTCCAGCACCCCCTGGGCGAGTTCCAGATGTACTCCAAGATCTCAACGCCCACCAGGAACGCGGCCGGAACCCGCGTCCGCTACCGGTGCAACACCATGAACGGCTCCTCGGGCGGCCCGGTGATCGACGAGCGCGGCACCCTGGTGGCCCTGCACCACTACTCCCCCGGCGACATCAACCAGGGCGTGCCGATCTCGGCCATCGCCGCGATGGTGCGCTCCGGTCCGCACGCCGCGCTCCTGAACGCCGGCGCCGCCCCGCTCGCCCGGCCGCGCGCCGCCGACCCCTTCAGCGTCAGGGAACTGCTCGGCCGCCCGTTCGTGAACCGCGAGAACCTCCGCAGGCACGTCAGCGAGATGGCCGCCCCGACCGGAGGCAGGACCCTGGTGATCACCGGTGCCCGGGGCAGCGGAATCACCTACTCCTACCGCCTGCTGGCCCACGTCGCCAGCCGATCCACGATCACGGAAAGCCTCCGCCAGGCCGCGCCCGCCGGGCTCGTCGCCCTCACGGTGAACCTGCGCCACTACGTCGACGTCCCGGTGGCCGAGCGCAGGCTGCGGATCATCGGCGACATCTGCGTGAGCCTGGGCCTGAGCGGCCCCGGCGAGCCGATCGCGCAGGAGGCCCGCAACACCACCACGTTCAAACACTGGCTGCACAGCCGCCTGCGCCACTCCGACAAGCAGTGGTGGCTGTTCTTCGACAGCCTCGACGACGCGGTCGCGGCCGGGCAGGGCGGGGTCAACGAGCTGATCCACGCGATCATCGACCTGGCCCAGGATCCGCAGGTCCCGCTGCGGGTCGCGCTCGGCGGCTGGGAGGCCGACAGGTTCGCCGACGGCGCCGCCGACTGGGCGCAGCGGGACACCGTCTCCGGGCTCAACGCCGCCGACGTCGAACGCTGGCTCCGCACCCGGGCCGAGGACGAGGGCCGCCAGCTGGACGACGCCCGGCTGTCGGCCGAGCTCGCCTCGCTGTTCCCCGACGGCCAGCCGCCGCCGCTGCCCGCCCAGCTGGCGCCGCGCCTGCCGGCGGTGCTGGTCAGCCTGCTGGAAGGCGGCCGATGATGGACCGCGACCTGGCCGAGACCCTGCGCCGGCAGGCGGACTTCCGCGACGACCTGGCCCGCACCCCGATGGTGGAGTACCTGGCCCTGCTCGGCACGTTCAAGGCGGCCGACGTCAGCGCGGACGTGCTGCGCCTGCTCTGCGAACGCCTGCCCAGGGACGAGGCCATGCTCAGCGAGGGCCCGCGGATCGACGCCCTGGCGGCGATGCTCCGGCGCGGCGGCGCCGGGGAACCGGCCCGCGTGCGCGCGCTGCTCGGAGATCCTCCCGCGACACCGCTGCAGCGGATGCTCGACTCCTTCGTGCTCGACCTGCGGATCCCGGTGGCTGAGCGGGACGAGGACGAGCTGGTCGCCTCGATCAGCGTCTGGCGCTGGTTCACCGACGCGCTGGCCCTGGCCGGGCTGAGCGGCCAGGTGCCCGTGCTCCCCGACCTGGACATGATCGAACGCCGCCTCTCCCTGCTCGACCTGACCCGGGCCGTCCGCACGCTCGTCAACGACGGCTGCTTCGGGCGGGAGCGCGAGCTGGCCGCGCTGCACCGGCACGCCAACGCTCCGGGCTCCCGGTTCGCGACGATCGTGTACGGCGTCGGCGGGGTGGGCAAGTCCACGCTCATCGCCCGCTTCGTCATGGATCTCGCCGATCGCGGCCGCCCGTGGGCCTACCTGGACTTCGACCGCCCGACCCTCTCCTCCTACGACCCGGTGGTGGTGCTCAACGACATCATCCGCCAGGTCTCCGTCCAGTTCCCCGACGACAAGCGCGTACTGCGCCGCTGGCAGGACCTGGATCGCAGCGCGAAGGCCGGCGGCGGTCTGGAGACGTACGGCAGGGGGCTCTCCTACGAGGTGCTGGCGAGCTCGTTCGCCAAGAGCGCGCGGGAGCGCGGCCTCGGCGGCCTCGTCGTGGTGCTCGACACGTTCGAGGAGGTGGGCCGGGCGGACCGGTTCACGCGGGACAAGCTACGTGAGCTGTTCACGCTGCTCGCCCACGAGCTACCGGACTTCCGGCTGGTCATCTCGGGCCGGGCTCCGGCGGAGACGTTCGGGCCGGTGACCACCGTCCGGCGGCTGCACCTGCGGCTGCTCCCCGGCCCCGAGGCGGTGACCCTGCTGGCCATGCTGACCGGCAGGGAAGCCGAGCGGGCCCAGCTCCCGGACCCCTTCGACCAGGCGCTCGGCGCCGAGATCGTCCGGCTGGTCGGCGGCCTGCCGCTGACCCTCCGGCTGGCGGCCCGGGTGCTCGCGCGCGAGGGCGCCGCCGCCGTCACCGACGCCGCCGACCGCGCGCGCGTCCTGGACCGGGTCCGTACGGACTTCGTCCGCGGCTTCCTCTACCAGCGCATCCTGGCCCACCTCCGGGCAGGCAGCCCGGAGGACGGGGAGGCGCTCCGCCAGGTCGCCCGGGCCGCCATCGTGCTCACCAAGGTGACCCCCGAGCTGATCGAGCGCGTGCTCGTCCCCGCCCTGGATCCGCCGCCCGCCACCCCGGCTGAGGTGCTCTACCGGGACCTGGCCGCGGAGATGGCGTTCATCGAGGGCCAGGAGGGCGTGCTGCGCCTGCGCGAGGAGCTGCGGGGGCCGGCGCTCGCCGCGCTGAAATACGACGACCCCCAGCTGGTGGCCAGGATCCACGAGCGCTCCGTCGCGTTCTACCAGGCCGAGGGGGGCGCGGCCGTGGAGATCGCCTATCATCGCCTCGCCCGGGGCGAACCGGCCGCGGTCGTCGCCGCCGAGGCGGGCGAGGACGCGCTCCGCCCGCTCGAACCCTCGCTCGACGACTTCCCCGAGGCGTCGGCCAGGCTGATCCAGCAGGCGCTGGCGGGGACGCCCGTGCTGACCGCCGAGGTGGAGACGATCCGCTGGGAACGCCGGACGCTCGCCGCCGTCGAGGTGGCGTTGCGCGCCGGTGAGCTCGGCCGGGCGCGGACGCTGCTCGGCGAACGGGACGACCGCACCGAGTCGTCCCCGCTGTACCGCCTGGAATGCCGCCTCTACGAGGCGGAGGGCGACCTCGTCCAGGCCGTCGACTTCGCGCGGCGGGATCTGGCCGCCGCCACCGCCGCCGGTGACGCGGTCCGCTTCGCGGCGGCCGCCGTACGGGTCGCGGAACTGGAGGAACGGCGGGGCAGGCCGGACCAGGCCGTCCGCGGGCTGCGGGACGCGATGGCCGCCGACCTGCTCGGCGGGCATCCCGGGCTGCGGCTGGAACTGCTGCTCAACGTCATGACCATCGAGGAGCGCGCCGGGCTCGGCGACGGCGACAGCCGCTGGACGCGCGAGCTCGACGCGCGGGCCCTCCTCCAGCGGGCCGGGCCGCGCGCCGCCGAGGAGAACACCGGGCTCGTCCGGCTGCTGGCGGCGGCCCTGGGCGAGGAGGAACCGCGGTGGGTGGAGGCGGCCGCACGCCGGATCGGCCTCGGGCTGGTGGAGGATCGCGCCCTGGTCGCGGAGCTGGTCGCCGCGATCGCCGCGTGGGATTCGGCCCAGGACGTGCCGGGCACGCTGCTGGCGCGGGCGACCGGCACGACCTCCACCGCCGACGCGCTGCCCAGCGCCTGGAACACCGCCCTGTCCGGGCTGGGCGTCTATGCGGGGCCGCTGCTGATGATCCTGTGGAGCCTCGGGCCGCCCCCCGAGCCGGTGCGGACCGCGCTACGGCGGATCTACCTGTGGTGGCGAACACCGCGGGATCGCCCCGAGGCCGTGACCGGCGAGGTCCACTTCCTGGCGGAGACGCCGCTCGACTGGTCCCGCGCCGAGGTCCAGGGGCTGGAACGGATCCTGTTCGCGGCCTACCCGACGAGCACGCACCTGATGTCGATCGCGGCGCGGGCGGGCCTCGACGTATCGGCGATCACGTGGGGACGGCTCGGGCGCCCAGCCCGTGACCTGCTCAGCCACGCGGACGCGGCGGGCATGCTCGGGCCGCTGGTGGCGGCCGTGCTGGCCGACCGGAGCGTGGCCGCGTTCCACTCCGAACTCGCACAGCTGGTCGGCGAGCGCTGGCTCGCCGACCACATGATCTCCCCTCAGACAGGAAGGGACAGCGGATGACGACTCTGGTGTTCATCCACGGGCGTGGCCAGGAGGGCAAGAAGCCGGAGGTGCTGCTGCGGAGCTGGCGCGCCGCGCTCGCGGCCGGGCTGGTCGCGGCCGGGCAGGCCATGCGGCCGGAGGTCGCGGCGGTCATGCCGTACTACGGGAACGTGCTGCACAAGCTGGCCGGTGAGGCGGCCAGGCTGGGGCGGCCGCTCCAGCTGGAGAGCATCTCGGACGACGACCCCCTGGAGGCGCCGTTTCACCCGCACCTCACCGAGGAGGCGGGCGAGATCGAGCAGCGCCTGATCATCGAGATGGCCGCCGCACGAGGCGGCCCCCTGCCGGAGGAGGGTCTGGCGGACCTGCTGTCGTGGGGTCCGGCCCGGAACGCCCTCACCTGGCTGTCCCGGCACAGCCGCCTGGACCAGGAGATCATCAAGGCGTTCTTGCAGGACGTGGCCGTCTACCTGAGCTACGGCCGGGAGCAGGTGCTGGCCACGGTCCGGGCCGAGATCCCGGCGGCGGGACCGATCGTGCTGGTGACCCACAGCCTCGGCACCGTGGTCGCCCGCGACCTTCTCGACCAGCCCGCGCTCCGGGACCGGGTCACCCTCTGGGTGACGACGGGCTCCCCGCTCGGCCTGCCGACCGTCCAGCGGAACCTGCTGTCGAAAGGCGCGCACAATCCCGGCGTGAAATGGGTGACGGCGTACGACGTCAACGACATCGTGGCGCTCGGGCATCCGCTGGTGGGGGCGTGGGGCCGGCCGCTGGAGGAACTCGAAGTCGACAACGGGGCGGAACCCCACGACATCGTGAAATACCTCTCCCACGGGAGTGTGGCGGGGCCGATCGCGCGGGCACTGATCTGAAGGAGCGCGGCGGGGGCCTATGATCACCGCTGTACGTTCTTTCGGGTTGGAACGAGGAGACGGTCATGGACGAGCTCACGCGCGTTCCCGACGGCATCAACTCCAAGGTGCCGAGCTCGGCCAGGGTCTACGACTACCTCCTCGGAGGTAAGGACAACTACCCCGTGGACCGCGCCATCGCGGAACGGCTGCTGTCGGTCGCCCCGGACACCCGGGCGGTCGTGCGGGCGAACCGGGCCTTCCTCACCCGGGCCGTCAGGTTCCTCGCCGAGCAGGGCATCACCCAGTTCATCGACCTCGGCACCGGGATCCCCACCTCCCCGAGCGTGCACGAGGTCGCCAGGGAGATCCACCCCGAGGCAACCGTCGTGTACGTGGACAACGACCCCCTGGTCAAGGTGCACAACGACGCCCTGCTCGCAACCGACGACGGCGTGATCACCCTGGAGGCCGACATCCGCCGGCCCGAGGACATCATCGGGCACCCGGACGTGAAGGCGCTCATCGACTTCGACCGGCCGGTGGGGGTGCTCCTGGTCACCGTCCTGCACTTCGTCTCCGACGAGGAGGGGGCGTACCGGATCGTCACCGCGTTCCGCGACAAGGTCGCCTCCGGCAGCTACGTGGTCATCTCGCACAGCAGCTCGGAGAGCGAGCCGGAGGTGCTCACGCAGCTCAAGGCGTCCACGGCCGGCAGCCCCGCGCAGTCCACCTTCCGCTCCCACGAGGAGACGCTCGACTTCTTCGAGGGCATGGAGATCGAGGAACCCGGCCTCGTCCCCGTCCAGCGCTGGCGCCCGGCCATGGACTCCATCCGCAGCCGCCTCATCGTGGAAGGCGCCGTGGCCAGAAAGCCGTAATGTACCGGCGGATCCCTGTCGTCATCAGGATTCGGCTTCCACGACGCTCACTCTAATTTTGATCTGATTTATCTCGGCAGCCGGTTCCCCAAATCCCCGCAGCGCACCTTTCCCCACTTCGATAACATTCCAAACGCCTTTACATACTCTTTTGGAGGCGCTCGACACCTCGATCGTGAATAAATGGGTTCCCCAGGGCGGGATTTCGGCTGACATGGCTTCAGGATCCTTCCCCTTCTCACAGCATCGCCTTCAATCGCTCGATTGCCTCGTTCCACAGCTGCAGGCGGACGGTGTCCGCGGCGAGCGCGTCGAACTCGTCCGACCAGATCTCGGAGCGATAGCGCCGGTAGATGCGCTCCCATTCGCGGGACACTCCGCGCGAGCGCAGCACGCGGTCGCAGAACTCCTCGACGATGGCGAACACCGCGCCGTTGGGTTCGGAGACCAGGCCGGACAGCGCGTTCTCGCACTGGTAGACCGCCTCGTCGTAGGCGACCTGGAGACTTTCCCTGATGCTCTGCGGGGTCTGCGCGCCCCTGGGCGTGTAGGTGCCCTCGTGGTCGGCGCTCATCCCGTCCAGGCACGGGCGAATACGGTGCTGGAAGAAGCCGCGGTAGGAGAGGCCGAAGTCGGCGACGACGTCCAGGGCGTACCGGATCTCGCTGCTGCCGTCGGAGCGGACCAGGCCGATCAGCCCGGACATCTCCCGCAGGAATTCGCGGCCTTCCTTCTCGCTCAGATGGCGGAACTCGCCGTCCTCGCGCAGCACGGTGGCCAGTTGCTCCCACATGTGCTCGACGGTCATGTTGAGCGCGTCTTCCAGTTCCAGGAACTGCCGCGACAGATACGCGCGGGTCTCCTCCATCAGGTCGCTGAAGGCGCCCGCGAACGCGCCGCCCCGGTTCCGCCGCCTGGTGATCTCGTCGACCGTCGGTATTCCGTCGCCCTCCTTGACCCTCTTGATCACGGCGGCGACGGCCTTCGCCAGCGCGGAGTCGGGGGCGTCCCGGTCGGCCCTGAACTTGTCGACCAGCCGCACGATGGCGCCGGTCAGGTTGTCGTAGGTCTGGTCGAACAGGTCGTCGAACTTGTTCTCGGACACATCCCCCAGATGCGCGAACTGCGGCACGACCGGGGACTGGCCGGCCAGCAGCCGTACTTCCTGGTCGATCTCGGCCACCCGCCGCAGCCGCTCGGTGATGATCGCCTCGTCGAGCGACTCGAGGTTGTCGACCAGGTAGTCGACGATCGGGTCGAACGCCGCGATCACCTCGTCGGTCTTCGAGCAGTCCGCGATGTACGACCCCGCGACCCGGATCACCGACTTTCCAAGACCGGCCTGGAACGCCTGCGCGCTGGCGAGATTGTCCTGGTCGACGCTCTCCCGGTGGTTGAGGATCATGAACGCGCGGCGTTCCATCGCGATCTCGGGAAGGGCGCTCTGGGCGATGCCGTACAGCTCGACGTCGAACTCGTGGATGTCGTCGCCCTCGGGGTTGGGCCGCCGGACGAACAGCACCAGGTCGACGTCGTCCTTGAGCGCGGCGAGCAGCACCCGGGAGTCGCCGAGGTTGGTGTCCCCGAGACCGGGCAGGTCGATGACCGCGATCCCGGTCAGATCGCTCTGCTTGAACTTGGTGGAGATCTCCACGTGCCGTACGGCCCGGAAGGTGTGCTGGGGTTTGCCGTCGAGGTCGTCCTGCGCGACGAACCCGCGGATCATGTCGTCGCCGACCCGTTCCGGGGAGGAGTGGCCGATGAGGTTGCCGTACGCGGAGAACGCGGTGTGATAGTCGCGTAAGTGGCCGTACGCGCTGACGGCCGTCGCCATCGACGCCCGATCGGCCGGCAGGGCGGGCAGCGGCTCGACGCCGAAGGCGCGGGCGGAGACCGGGCGGGCGCCCAGGCCGTACTTGTCGTAGTAGGGCCCGAGGATCTCGTCCACGAACGAGCGCTCGGAATGGTAGTAGACGTCGGCGTAGGTGTGCCCGTCGAAGTGGCGGATCGTGCTGGGCACCCCGGTGCAGAAGCCGCCAGAACCGTCGGGGATCTCCCGGTTCGTGAGCCCCGTCAGGCTCTGCAGGAACCGGCTCTTGCCCTGACGGGCCCGGCCCACCACGCCGATGTTGATCGTCATCCGCCGCAACCGCGCCAGCGCCCTGTTCAGCGCGGCACGTTCCAAAGCGACCTTGTCGATCAGTTCGCGCACCACCGGCCCGAGGGCCGCGAGATGTTCCCCGCGCTCGTGGCCGATCCTGGCGAGCAGGTCGGCCCGGGCCTTCTCCAGGCTGAGCAGCCCGGTCTCCAGATCGGCCAGATGGGTCTCCAGCGCCTCGGTCTTCTGCGCGTTCTCCACCCGGCGGGCACGAATGGCCTCGATCTTCTCGACCCGGCCCATAGTCACCTCCACGAGAGCTGCGAAAGGTATGTGTCCGTTGCATCACTGTAGATAGCTATATAGGCACGTTTTCTGGTGGCTTTGGGTTGGGAAACCCTGACGGGTCTTCGGCGGTCGCGAAGATCTGCCGCCATTTGACTCCCGGCAGGTCCAGCGGCGTGTCCTGAATGCGTAGCTTGGGATACGTGAGCGCCACGGAGTACCTGCCGATCGGGGAACACGGGCTGATCGGCAACCTGCGGACGGTCGCCCTCGTGGGCACCAACGGCACGATCGACTGGTACTGCTGCCCCGACTTCGACTCGCCCAGCGTGTTCGGCGCGCTGCTCGACGCCGACCTCGGCGGATCGTTCGAGCTGGCCGCCGACACACCGGCGGCGACCAAGCAGTTCTACTTTCCCGACACCAACGTCCTGATCACCCGGTTCGCCGCCGCGGACGGCGTGGGCGAGGTGCAGGACTTCATGCCCATCGCCGATGACTCGCCCGGCTCCGGCCGCCATCGGCTGATCCGGCAGGTGACGTGCGTGCGCGGCAGCCTGCCGTTCCGGGCCACGATCGCGCCCCGCTTCGGATACGCGACGGAGCCGCACACCGTACGGGTGTCCGGGGACCACGTGACGTTCGAATCGCCGTCCCTGGCCCTCAGCCTGACCGCCACCGTCCCGCTGGAATCCGACGGGCGGGACGTGCGGGCGCGATTCGTCCTCGGCGAGGGAGAGCAGGCGGTGTTCGCGTTCGACCGGGCCGGCGAGGACATCGCACTGCGCACCTGCCCGGTCCGGGAGGCGCAGGAGGAGTTCATCGCCACCGTGCGGTACTGGCGGAACTGGCTGTCGGCCTCCCGCTACCGGGGCCGCTGGCGCGAGGTCGTGCACCGCTCCGCGCTCACCCTGAAACTGCTCACCTACGCGCCCAGCGGCGGCATCGTCGCCGCCCCCACCACGAGCCTGCCCGAGCAGGTCGGCGGTCCCCGCAACTGGGACTACCGCTACGTGTGGATCCGCGACGCCGCGTTCTGCGTCTACGCCCTGCTGCGCCTGGGCTTCACCGAGGAGGCGGAGGCCTTCATGGGCTTCCTGACCCGCCACGCCATCCTCGACAGCGCCCGCGCCGAGGGCCCGCTCCAGATCATGTACGGCATCGACGGCCGCCGCGACCTCCCCGAACGCGAGCTCGCCCACCTGGAGGGCTACCGCGGCTCCGCGCCCGTACGCATCGGCAACGCCGCCGCCGGCCAGCTCCAGCTCGACATCTACGGGGCGCTCGTCGACTCGGTCTACCTCTACAACAAGTGGGGCCAGCCGATCTCCAGCGACCGCTGGGACGAGCTGTGCGCCATCGTCAACTGGGTCTGCCAGAACTGGGACCAGCCCGACGAGGGCATCTGGGAGACCCGCGGCGGGCGCAAGAACTTCGTGTACTCCCGGCTGATGTGCTGGGTGGCCATCGAACGCGCCATCCGCGTGGCCAGCCACCGCGGACTACCCGCCGACCTCACCTACTGGCAGCGCACCCGGGACACGATCTACCGCCAGATCATGGACCGCGGCTGGTCCGGCAAGCTGGCCGCCTTCGTCCAGCACTTCGACGACAACGTCCCCGACGCCGCGATCCTCATGATGCCGCTGGCCAAGTTCGTCTCCCCCACCGACCCGAAATGGCTCTCCACCCTCGACGCCCTCACCGACAAACTCGTCTCCGACTCCCTGGTCTACCGCTACGACCCCGAAGCCAGCCCCGACGGCCTCCCCGGCAAGGAGGGCACCTTCTCCGTCTGCTCCTTCTGGTACGTCGAAACCCTGGCCCGCGCCGGCCGCCTCGACGAAGCCCGCCTGGCCTTCGAGAAGATGCTCACCTACGCCAACCACGTCGGCCTCTACGCCGAGCAAATAGGCCACACCGGCGAACAACTCGGCAACTTCCCCCAAGCCCTCACCCACCTCGCCTTGATCAGCGCCGCCTTCAACCTCGACCACGCCCTCGGCTGAGAGTGTCCGGAAACGCGTTGCCCGTTCGTCATGGTGGTGAGTTCACGACAACCGAGGAGCGACGATGAAATACATGATGTTCGTGTGCAGCGACACCGAGCCCGACACCGGCACGGCCGATTGGCCCGATATCGAGGTGTGGGTGTCGGAGAACGACGCGCGCGGCCGTCGGCTGGAGGGCAGCAAGCTGGCGGCGGTGTCCGCGGCCACGACGGTCCGGGTCCGCAACGGGGAGTTGCTGGTCTCGGATGGGCCGTTCGCCGAGACCAAGGAGGTGATCGTGGGGTTCGACCTGCTGGAGTGCGCCGATCTGGACGAGGCGATCGAGGTGGCCCGCGCGCACCCGATGGCCTGGGGCGGGCGGCTGGAGCTGCGTCCGCTGGTCGACCTGTAGGGCCGTCGGCGTGAGCGATTCGCCCGCGGTCGCGGCGGCCGTCGTGGCCGCGGGCAAGGACGCGTACGCGCGGATCGTGGCCGCGCTGATTCGCGTCACCGGCGACGTGTTCGGTTCGGCGTAGTTCCAGGAGGAGCTGGAGCTTCTCGGCGAACAGTTCGTCGTAGTCGTCGAGGCTGTATCCGAAGAGGGCGAAGGGATCGGGGAACGCGCTTCGCCCGACGGTGAGTTCCGCCCGGCCGCCACTGATCAGGTCGAGGGTGGCGAAGTCCTGGAAGAGGCGGACGGGGTCGTGGACGCTCAGGAGGCTGACGGCCGTGGTGAGGCGGAGCCGTGTGGTACGCGCGGCGATGGCGGCCAGGAGAACGGCCGGTGAGGCGACCGCGAAGTCGGGGGTGTGATGTTCACCGACGCCGATGTGGTCGAGTCCGACGCTGTCGGCCAGTTCGGCTTGAGCCAGGATCTGCCGGATGCGTTCTTCGACCGTGTGGTGGGTGCCGTCAGGGCGTACGGGCTGGAAGTCGCTGAGGGTGGCGATGCCGACCCGGTAGCGCTCGGCCAGCCCAGTGGCGTCGCCGAATTGGCATATAGTGTTTATGTGCACTAATGGCTTGCAACACTAGCGAGGGCAAGATGGCGCGAGGGCCGGATCTTGTCGGGCTCACGGTGCTCGGCTTGCTTTCGATTCGAGAGAGCCACCCGTATGAGCTGCAGCAGCTCATCACCAATACCCGGAAGGACTTTCTGACGGGGCTGCCGCGAAGCCTTTATCTCGCTGTCGAGCGGCTGAGCAAGGCGGGCCTGATCGAGGCGTCGGAGACAGTCCGATCAGGCCGTCGACCGGAGCGGACGATCTACCGGATCACCGAGGCAGGCCGCGACGACATGACGACTCGGCTCCGGATGCTGATCGAACAGCCTGATCCGGACCGACGGGCCTTCATGGCGGCGCTGTCCCTGCTGGGATGCCTGCCTATGCCCGTGGCACGCGACGCGCTAGAGATTCGCAGGGCGACCGTCGCCGCCGCCATCGCCTCGTTGACCGCGGGGCTCACCGAGCTTCGGTTGAGAGGCATGCCGGATCTTGTCGTACTCAAGCTCGAACACGAGTGCTCCGTCCAGCAGGCCGAGTTGGACTGGGTCGAATCCGTCCTCGCCCGCTTCGACAGCGGCACGCTCGACTGGTCCGGCGCCGTCCGGGCAGACCTGCTGTCCGACGCACTGAACGACTCACCTACCGACACGGAGGAACAACCATGACCACGACTGCGACCGAAGCGATCGGAGACCTGCTCCAGGAGCTCACCGAGGCATGGAACGACGGCGATGCCGAGCGGTACGCGTCCGCCTTCACCGAGGACGCAGACCCGACCAGGAACTCCGTTATCAGCCTCACCGCGGTTCTGACCGAGGTCGGCTGGCGGTTCGCCTCGTTCCAGAACACGCGCGTCAGCGACCCGAAGGCCGCCCGATGAACGAGAAGAAGCCGCGCAAGCTCATGGTCGAGGTCACCGGGGTCATCGACGCACCGGCCGAGAAGACTTGGCCGCTGCTTCGAGACTCCCTCGCGCCAAAGGAGGTGTACGGCATGACGGCCGCCTACCAGGGCGGCTGGTGGTACCGCGGCGAATGGACCGCGGAGCCCGACGGCGAGCGCACTCGGGTGACCCACCGGGTCTATAACGTCGCGCAATGGATGCGCTGGGGCGTGCCGCTGGCCAACCGGTTCTTCATCGGCTTTACCGCCCACACCCGCAACGGGTTCGAAGAGGCGATCACTGAGATCGCCCGCCAGCTCGGCACCACCGCCCGGCTTGCCCCCAGCGGCCCGGCGCGCGGCACGGTCATCCGCTGAACGCAGCGCCTGATTGCCCCCCATCTGCTGGACAGCTTCCCTAACGACAGGCCGGATCTTCGCGACACGAGGTGCTGTCAGCGGTGTGCGGTCACGTCGACTGGGTCCTCGAGCAGTACGGCGAGGACGATGCCAGCGAGGTTGTCGTGGGAAGAACTCGTAGCGCGACAGGTGCGGATAGAGGACGTGCTCGCTGTCGGGCTGGAGGTTGCCCGCCCGTGATGAGAAACCCGAGGGGACGGCCTCTTCCTTCGCAGACGAGGTGCGCCCCCGCCACGGGACCGGCCGATCGCATGGCCCCGCTCAGGTGCTGGCTCTTGCTCGTTGAATGGCTGAAAGCTCGGCGCGCTGTGGAACAGGCAGGTAACAAGATCGCCCGTTAATGTTAACAAACCGGGCATACGGTGCGAACCGCCCGGCGTTCGTCGTTGATTCGCGGTGACGGCGGGGCTCCACCGGTTCGTACGAGTAAGGCCCTCACTTGAGCAATCTCCTTCGCCGCGCGGGAGCTGTCGCCGCGGTACTGGCACTCGCGTGTTTACCTCCCACCCTGACCGCCGGAACCGCCTCGGCGGATCCTGAGCCCTCCGACATCGTGGCCTCCGGCCCGCAGTGGTCGGTCACCCGCGTGGCGGGCGGTTTCCTGGTCACCCTCGAGCTCGCCGAGGAGCTCCCCGTCATCGCCAGCGCCCCCAGCCTCTCGGTCGACGGCAAGATGCTCGGCCCGGCGACGGAGTCCGCCGACGGGAAGTCCCTCTCGCTGGTCACCGCCGACCCCTCGGTGGCGGCGGCCACCTCGGTGACCACTGACATCCTGGGGTCGGCCGAGGCGACGCCACGGGCCAGGATGGCCCCGGGCCCGACGGCGGCCCAGCCCACCACCACGCCGAGCGTCCTGCCGGCGGACCCTTCGACGCCGGGTTCCCACCAGGTCTCCGAGGCCGTCTACGACTTCGGCGACCAGGTGCTCCCGCTGCTCAACATCGGCGGTATCCGCGGCGAGCTGACCGGCAAGATCTACCTGCCCGACGGTCGCGGCAGGAAGCCGGTGGTGATCTTCTTACACGGCCGGCACGGGTCCTGCTACGGCACGGGAGCGACCAACCCGGCGCGCTGGCCCTGCCGCCCCTCGCCGGACAGCCCTTCGCAGCGCGCGACGATCCCCAGCTATCTCGGCTACGACGCGCCGGCCCGCGCCCTGGCGAGCAACGGGTACGCCGTGGTCTCCATCTCGGCCAACGCCATCAACTCCAACGACAACCAGCTCGCCGCCGACTACGGCGCCCAGGCCCGGGGCCAGCTGATCCTGGACACCCTGCGCATGCTGGAGCAGGCCGACGACGGCGACCCGGTCGTCTACCACGACGCGTTCTACAACCGCGACGTCACCCTCGCCCAGGCGCTGACCGGCGACATCACCCCCGCCGGCCTGGTACGGAAATTCGACCTGGACAACGTCGGGATCATGGGCCACTCCCGTGGCGGTGAGGGAGTGGTCGCCGCCTCCACCCTCAACGACGCCCTCCCGCTCTGGCAGCAGTTCGGCATCAACGCGGTGCTCCCGCTCGCGCCCGTCGACTACGACCGGATCTCCCTGCCGAACACGGCCACGGCCACGATCCTGCCGTACTGCGACGGCGACGTGGAGAACCTGATGGGCCAGCACATCGTCGACGACTCGCGGCACAGCTTCAAGGACAACGTGCTCCGCTCGGCGGTCCTGACGATGGGCGCCAACCACAACTTCTTCAACACCATCTGGACCCCGGGCGGCTGGCCGGCCAGCACCGGCGACGACTGGTCCACCCAGGGCAGCGGCGCCGGCGACCCGGTGTGCGACCCGGCCGCCGCGACCACGACCCGGCTCACCCCCGCCCAGCAGGTCCAGGTCGGGGCCACCTACATGGCGGGCTTCTTCCGGCTCACGCTCGGCGGCGAGAAGCAGTTCCAGCCGCTGTTCGACGGCTCGGCCGTGACCGCGCCCTCGACGTCCTTCGCGAACATCTCGGTGACCGCCACCCAGCCGGCGAAGTCGCGGGCGGACATCAACACCTTCGAGCAGGCCGACCCGGCCGTCCAGGTGTCGGGCGACGCCACCGCCGAGGTGTGCGTCAACATGGGCGGCACCGGCGGGGTGCAGCTCCCGCAGGATTCGCCGCACTGCACCACCACGCTCAACTCGGCGGCCGTCCCGCACTGGTCGCCCGCGCTGTGGGCGTTCAACATCCCGTCGTCGCCGATGCTGCACCTGAAGTGGACGTCTCCGAGCGGTCAGGTGCGCGTCGCCGTCCCGCAGGGAGCCCGCAACATCAAGCACTACGAGCAGCTGTCGGTGAAGATGGCCGCCGACGAGTTCGTGGCCACCGGGACCGACCTCACCGTCAGCGTCGCCGACGGCGCCGGGCACACGTGGTCCTCGCCGGTCTCCGCGCTCAACCCGGCCGCCGTCACCCGCCTGCCGGGTGTCACCTCGCCCTGGCTGCGCAAGGTGATCCTCCAGCAGGTGACGATCCCGACCGCCGCCCTCACCGGCCTCAACCTCAACGACATCCGCGAGGTGGTCTTCGGGGCGGGCACGACCTCCGGCGGGGTCTACATCTCCGACCTGTCGGCCGAGAACCGCGCCGTCGGCGCGCGTTCCCCCGAGCAGCAGGTGACCGTGAACATGGCGCCCGCCAACGTCGACGAAGGCTCCGGCCCCGGCACCGCCACCCTGGCGGCGGTGCTGTCCCAGCCGGCCGGCCACCCGGTCACCGCCTACGTCAGCGTCTTCGGCTCCGCCACCGGCAGGGCCGGAATCACGATGCGCCAGGTGACCTTCGCTCCGGGGCAGGTCTGCGTCCCGGTCCAGGTGGGAACCCTCGGCGACCAGCTGCCCACCGGCACCCCGTCCACGTCGTTCAAGGTCTCGGTGACCAACACGGCCGGCGCGGTCATGGGCGACAAGGGTTTCAACAGGCTCACCGTACGCGAGGACGACGGGGTCACCGGCGGCACGCCCGCCCCCGAGGTGGGCGTCCCCGGTGACGCCTGCGCCGAGTACGCCGCGTCCCAGAAGCCCGGCCACCTGAACGTCGCGGGTTCCGTCTTCGCCGGGGCGGCCAACACGCTCCGCGCCGGCGGCTACCGGGCCGGCGAGAGCGTCGAGTTCCGCCTGGACGCCACGCCACTCGGCCGGGCCCTCGCCGACAGCGGCGGCACGGTCACCTTCACCGCGGCGATCCCCGCCGGGACCCCGCTCGGGAAGGTGACGCTGTCCGCGGTCGGCGCCGGTTCCGGCTACACCACCTCGGCGGTGTCGCGGGTCCGCGCGGCCGGCTGACGGGCCATCCTCAGGGCATCGCGGCCGGGAGACCATCCCCGGCCGCGATGCCCTGACGGGTGTCCCGGCTACTGTGTTGGCGTGCCGAACAGTCCCAAACGAGGTCGTTACCATCACGGGGATCTCAAGGAGGCCGTGCTTGACACCGCGATCGAGTTGATCACGGAGCGGGGCGTGGCCGGGTTCTCGATGGCCGAGGCGAGCCGGCGGCTGGGGGTGGCCGTCGCCGCGCCGTACCGGCACTTCGCCGATCGTGACGAGGTGCTGGTGGCGCTCGCGCTGCGCGCCGTGGACGGCCTGTCCGCGGTGCTCGGGGCGGAGCCGGGTGAGGCGGCGCTTCCGGCGGAACGGCTCGGGGCCGCCGCGGCCGGTTTCGTACGGTTCGCCGCCGAGAATCGTTCGCTGTACCTGGTGCTGCTCACCTCGGGGCTCGACAAGTCCCGCCACACCGAGCTTCAAGCGGCCGGTGATCGGATCGGCGCCGCCTTCCTGGGCCCGGCGCTCGCCCTGAGCGACGACGACCCGGCGGCGGCCCAGCGCTTGATCACCGCGGTCATCGCCGCCGCCCAGGGTTACGCCGTGATGCTCCTGGACGGATCCTTCGGGGAGGACCCCGATGCCGTCGACGCGGCAGCGGCGCAGGCGGCCAATGCGGTCCTGGCTCTCGTGCATGGCCGCGCGGCCATGACCAGGTGAGGTTGACGGCAGAACCTTCGAAGTGATAGCCATTCACATTGTGTGTGCCTTTCACATTGGAGACGTCGCATGACTTCCAACGCGGTTCTGGTCACGGGCTGCTCCTCGGGGATCGGGCGAGCGGCGGCCCTCGCCCTGGTCCAGGCGGGTTTCCCGACCTGGGCTACGGCGCGGCGAGTCGAGACCCTCGCGGACCTGGAGCAGGCGGGCTGCCGCGTCCTGCGGCTCGACGTCACCGACGAGCAGTCCAGGATCGACGCGGTGAAAGCCGTCGAGGCCGAACACGGAGCGGTCGGCGCCCTGGTCAACAACGCCGGCCACGGCGGCGGCGCGCCTGTGGAGGAGGTGCCGCTCGGGCTGGTCCGTGAGGTGTTCGAGACGAACGTGTTCGGCCTGATCGGAACCTGCCAGCTGGTCCTGCCCGGCATGCGCGCCCAGCGCCACGGCACCATCGTCAATCTCGGCTCGGCCGCCGGTCTGGTGACCCCGCCGACGGGGTGCCCGTACGCGATGAGCAAGTACGCCCTGGAGTCGCTGACCGACGCGCTCCGGATGGAGGTCGCGCCCTTCGGCGTCAGGACCGTGCTGGTCGAGCCGGGTGCCGTGCGAACCAGCTTCATGAGCAACAGCGAGCTGCACAACCCGGAGGATGACGGCCGCGGGCCGTACGCCGTCTACAAGAGGAACGTGGCCGCGATGGCCGACCACGCGCACCGGGAAGGCGCCCGCGCCGTGTCCACGGCCGATGAGGTGGCCGGGGTGATCGTCAGGGCGATCCGGTCGCGTCGGCCTAGAACGCGGTACAAGGTCGGCTCCCAGGCACGCCTGGCCCCGGTGGCGCGACGCCTCCTGGGCGATCGTGGCTGGGACGCCCTGATGCGCCGGCTGGTGCCCTTCCCCGTCGAGTGAGCGTCATCTGGGCCGTAGCGCCCCGGCCCAGATGACGCGTCAGATCATCAGTAGTGGTGTGGGGGTTCCATGGTCGGGGCCGTGTCGGGGGCCGGCTTCGCCGATCCGGTGGCGAGCTGGGCGCGGATGGCGCCGGCGGGGAACGTTTCGTTGTGGACGTTCGCGTAGTAGAGCTGCGGCGACTTGACGATGGCCTTCAGCTCGGCGCGGGTGAGCCGCAGCGCCGCGTTGTCGGAGTTCTGCTTGCCGACGGCGGTGACGCAGCCGGTGGCGAAGCCGTGGACGGGCGTCTTGAGGGTGACCACGATAGGCCCGGCCACGCCCTTCGCGCCCTTGTGGATGTGGGCGGCTATCGGGGCGCCGATCTTGTGGCTGGTGAGGATGTAGCAGAGCCGCCAGCCGTTCACCTTCCAGGCGAAGGTCCCGACGCCGTCCCGGTCGCCGGGTCCTGGGATCTCCTGCTTTCCGGTCAGTTCCACGGCCCGGTAGCCGTGGTCGGCGGACTCGGCCGCGGAGGCGGCGGAGGCGGCCGGCAGGGTTAACACAGCAGTCGTCGCGAGTATCGCGGCGGCCGCCAGGGGGGTGCGCATGGGAATCTACCTCTCCCTAGACGACGTGCCATTCAGCACAACGGACCTGGCGGTGTCCCGGTTCGAGACGGTCCGCGAAGAGGTAATACGGAATCCACCCGATTTTGGCTTCACCCGAATCCATTCGCCACCTACCTCGAAAGCCAGGCCATCAGCTATGAACCCAGACGGGCCGTCATGTCCGGTGTTCCGGGGCGGGTCAGCTCCAGTCGCGCTACCTGGGCGATCGGGACGCCGATGGCCGTACCGGCTGATCCGCGGCCGTCCGTGACCGTCACGGAACCGGCCGCCACCCGGCGGCCGTCGAAGGTCACCAGCCAGATCTGGTACGTCCCCGAGACGTGGCCCGACTCAATCGTGACCAGGATCCAGCTGGGCGAGCCCTGGTAGCCGAACGCGTGCCCCACCCGGTCGCCGCCGGAGTAGAGGACGGCGGCGGTCAGGTAGCGGCCGTTGGCCACGGCGAGGGTGTCACGGTAGGTCTGGGCGAGCTGGCGGTCCTCGGCGGTGGCCTGCCAGACGGCTCCGGCGCACAGCGCGGACCAGGCGAGCGCGGCGGCCACCGCGGCCGGCCGGAGAACCGCCCGCCGCGGTGTCCTCTTGGCGAGGACGTCGATCCGCGCGAGGATTGCGGCCTCGAACCCGGCCGGTGGCTCCTCCGGAGGGGCCAGCGTGACCACCTCGTCCACCACCGACGCCAGCGCGTCGAGCTCTCCCTGGCACGCGGGGCAGGTGGCGACGTGCCGGAGCGCGGCGCCGCGCTCCTCGCCGTAGGCGACGTCCGCGGCGAGTTCCGGGAGCAGCTCGCGGACGTGCTCGTCAGCCATCGCTCACCTCCAGTCGTTTGCGCAGCTTCACCAGTCCGCGGCGGATCCGGGTCTTGGCCGTGCCCAGGGGGATGCCTTCGAGGTCGGCGACCTCCTTGCTGGTCATGGCGTAGAAGACCACCAGGGCGACCGCCCTGGCCTGCTCGGGCGGGAGGTCGCGGAGGGCCTGCCGCACCGATGCCTCGTCCTGCTGGTCCCTGTCTGGAGGTTGCGCGGCAAGGAGCGTGGTCACCAGTTCGTGCGGGTCGACGGGTTCCTCACGACGCAGCCGCGCGGCGTCCACGGCGAGGTTGCGGGTGATGGTGAGCAGCCACGTGGTCGCCCTTCCCTTGCGGGGGTCGTATGCCCCGGCGTGCCGCCAGGCCCGTACGAACGCCTCCTGGGCCACGTCCTCGGCGACGGCGGGGTCGCCGACGATTGTCCGGGCCAGGCCGTACACCCTGGCCTGGTAGCGCCGTACGAACACGGTCGCGGAGCGGACGTCGCCGGAGGCCATCCCGGCCAGCAGGGATTCATCGGAAAGGGACCACTTACGGTAATACCGGAGTTCAACCGATTTGGGCTTCACCCGAATCCGATTCGCCGCCGGGCCGGGTAGTACAGGTATGCGGATAATTCAGACAGCGCTCGCGCTAGGCGTCGCGGGCGTGCTACTCACCGCCTGCGCGGGGGCGAGCGGCTCGACCGACACCGGAGCCGAAGGCGCGCCAACAGTAACCGTCACGTCGCCGAAGGACGGCGACACGGTCAACCAGCCGTTCACCCTGACATTCACCGCCAGCGTGCCCATCGGCCCTCCCGATTCCGGCCTGAACCACGTGCACATCTTCACCGACGGCAACACCGACGACTACACGGTCGTCACCACGCCCACCTTCACGATCAAAGACCTCCCCGCGGGAAGACATACGGTCGGGGTCACCCTGCAGCACGCGGACCACTCCCCCGCGGGAGCCTCGGACGAGATAACGGTGCAGGTCGCGGGCGCGCCGATCGGAACACCCCAGGAAACGGGCGGCGGCGGATATGGCGGCGGATACTGACCACGCCGCCAGCGCCGGGCGGAAAGGCGGGAAGAAAACCGTCGAACGGTATGACCGCACAACCCGGTGGTTCCACGCCGTCGTCTACGTCCTCGTCCTGGTCCTGCTGGGCACGGGCTGGTGGCTGGTCGCGGGGCAGGAGGGCGACCCGAGCCCGCTGGCGGCCCTGACCGGCCTGCCGGACACCGACCTTCACAAGATCGCCGGGTGGGCGCTGGGCGTGGTCGCGGTCGCGGGTCTCGTTATCGGCCGCCGGGGGGTGGCGACGTTCCTCCGGGCGTCGGTCCGCTTCCGCCGTACCGACCTGGGCTGGTTCGCCCGATGGCCGCGAGCGGTCTTCACCGGCCGGTTCGGGCATCACGACGGCCATTTCGACCCCGGGCAGCGGGTCCTCAACATCGCCCTGCTGGTGACCCTCGGCACGCTGGTCGTCTCGGGCGCGTGGCTGGTGCTGCTGCACGGCGGGCCTGTCTTCGCCGTGCTCCACCGGGTGCACACGTGGGCGACGTACCTGGCGACGCCGCTCATCGCCGGGCACGTGCTGGTCGCGTCGGGGATCCTGCCGGGATACCGGGGCGTCTGGCGGTCCATGCACCTGGGCGGGCGGCTCGACAAGGGGGTGGCGCGGCGGCTGTGGCCCGAATGGTCCCGGTGGGATGCCCGGTGCCCACCCGCCGCCCTGCTCGGCGGCCACCTGCTCGGCTCCGTCGACGAGGAGGAGCGCGCCGAGCTCCGGCGGCACCTGGACGGCTGCGCGCGGTGCCGCGCCGAGCTCGCGGGTCTGCGGGACGTCGCCCGTCACCTCGAATAGACCCAGGCGTGGACAGGGTCAGACACGGCCTGACCCTGTCCGGCGCGGTCATCCGGCGTGCTGGTCCTTCCAGCGGAACGTCAGCAGGCAGAGCACCAGGCCGCCCACGACCCAGGCGGCCAGGACCAGGAAGGCCTTGCCCAGCTCGTACGATCCGGCGATCTCCATGAACGCGGCCTCCTGCCCCAGGAAGACCGAGCGCATGCCCTGGCAGATCCACTTCAGCGGGAAGATCGCCGAGAGGTTCAGCAGCCAGTCGGGCAGGTCGGTGTGCGGGAGGAAGGAGCCCGAGATGAACTGCAGGACCACGAACGGGAGCGTGATCACGGCGGTGGCGCTGCGGGCCGAGCGGGGCACGCTGCTGGCCGCGATGCCGAGCATGGTCATGGCGGCGAGACCCAGCAGGAACACCCAGGTGAAGGTCAGCCACGGGCCGATCGTGGCGGGCAGCTGCAGGTCGTACAGGACGACGCCGAGGACGAGCAGGATCGCGACCTGGATGACGGCGACCACCAGGACGCTGCCGACCTTGCCGATGAAGTACGCGCTGGGCGGCATGGGCGTCCCCGCCAGCCTCCGCAGGCCGCCCTGGTCGCGCTCCACCGCGATCGAGATGCCCAGGTTCTGGAAGCTCACCGCCGTGATGCCGGTGCCGATCAGCCCCGCCACGTACACCTGGGAGACGGTGATGTCGGTGCCCCGGTACTGGGTGGTGAAGATCGACGCCAGGATGATCAGCATGACCACGGCGATCGAGAAGACGAACGCGATCTGGTCCTTCTCCCGGAAGAACATCTTCGTCTCCAGGACCGCGCGGGCCAGGCCCACCCGCAGCACCCGGCGCGGGTCGTTGCGCAGCGCGGGAAGCGGGGCGGGCCGGTCCAGCTGGGAAACGGTGACCTCACTCATCGGTCGCTCCTATCAGTTTCAGGTAGACGTCTTCGAGGGTGGGCCGGTCGACCCGCAGTTCCGGGACCTCGCCGCCGAACTCGGCCACCAGGTCCACCACGACCTGGGAGGGGGTGTCGGTGTCGAGCGAGCGCGGGCCGTCCGCGCTCATCCAGTGCACGGTGCTGACCGCCGAGGCCCGGCCGCCCAGGTCGCGGGGGCGCCCCTCGGCGACGATCCGGCCCTGGGAGATCACGGCCAGCCGGTCGGCGAGCACCTCGACCTCGTCCAGGTAGTGGCTGGTGAGCATGATCGTGGTCCCGTCGGCGGCCAGGCCGAGGATGAGGTCGGCGAAGCGGCGGCGGGCCTCGGGGTCGAGGCCGGTGGTGGGCTCGTCCAGGAACAGCAGGTCGGGGTCGCCGATGATGCCCAGCGCCACGTCGAGCCTGCGGCGCTGGCCGCCGGACAGGGCGTGCACCTTCTTGCGGGCCTGGTCGGTGAGGCCGACCTGGTCCAGCACCTGGTCGGGGTCGCGGGGGCGCTCGTAGTAAAGGGTGAAGTGGTGGACGAGCTCGGCGACCGTCACCTCGGGGGTGTCGGCGGTGGTCTGCCAGACGATGCCGATCCGGTCCTTCCAGGCGGCGGTGACGTGGCCGGGGTCCACCCCGAGCACGTTCACCTCGCCGGCGTCGCGGGTGCGCTGCCCGCCGAGGATCTCGACCGCGGTGGACTTGCCGGCCCCGTTGGGGCCGAGCAGGCCGAACACCTCGCCGGGGCTGATGTCCAGGTCTATCCCGTCGACGGCGGTCACCCCGTCGTACTGCTTGCGCAGGCCGCGCACCCGCACTGCTGTCGTCGTCACTGCGACTCACCTTCTCTGTGGGCCAGGGAGACCACGGTCTCCAGAAGGGCCTGGCAGCCCTGCGTGAGCTGCCAGTCCGGGGTGTGCTCGGCGGGGGCGTGGCTGACTCCGGCGAGGCTGGGCACGAACACCATGGCGGTCGGCGCGTGGCGGCTGAGCACGCCGGCGTCGTGACCGGCGAAGCTCACCATCCGCTCGAAGGGCGCGCCGAGGCGTTTGCATACTTTCTCCAGGAGGTCGCAGAGGGCGGGGTCGAAGCGTGACCTCGGTTTGCTGGACAGCGGCTCGACCAGCGCCACGCAGTTCTCCTCCTCGGCGACCAGGGCGGCGTGGGCTCGCAGCCCGGCGGCGGCGGTCTCCAGCGCGGCCGGGGTGGCGGCGCGGAACTCCACCACCAGGCGGGCCTGCCCGGGGATCACGTTCGGCGCGCCGGGGAGGACCTCGACGCAGCCGACGTTGGCGACCATGCCGGGGTCGGCCGCGGCGGCGATCTCCCTGACCTGGACCAGCACCCGGGCGGCCGCGCGGGCGGCGTCGGCGCGGCCGTGCATGGGGGTGGTGCCCGCGTGGTTGGTCTCCCCGGTCAGGGTGACGGTGTGCCGGTCGATGCCGACAATGCCCTCCACGACGCCCAGCTCAAGACCGGCGGCCTCCATCCGGGGGCCCTGCTCGATGTGGAGCTCCACGAAGGCGGCGATGTCGGATATGTGGTCGCCCGCGCAGAAGGCGGTCGAGCCGACGAGGCCGCCGTCGGAGGCGGGTGAGGCGCCCTCCTCGTCCCAGAAGCTGACGATCTCCAGGGTCAGCGCGGCCGGGTGGGCGGCCTCCCGCAGGGTGCGCAGCACCTCCAGGGCGGCGATCACCCCGTAGGCGCCGTCCAGCCGCCCGCCGCCGGGCACGCTGTCGGTGTGCGAGCCGGTCAGCAGCCAGGGACCGGTCCCGCCGGGGTGGCGGCCGAAGACGTTGCCGATGCCGTCCCGCCAGGCCAGGCAGCCGGCGTCTTCGATGCGGCCGGCCAGCCAGTCGCGGGCGGCCAGGTCGGCGGCCGACCCGGCGACCCGGTCCACGCCGCCGTCGGGCCGCCCGCCGAAGGCCGCCAGCGCGTCCAGGTCGGCGAGCAGGCGGTCGGCGGAGATGCGGGGGCTCACGCGCCCACCGCCCATTCCAGCACGGCGGTCGCGCTGTGCATCTTGTTCTCCGCCTGGTCGAAGGCGATGCTGCGCGGCCCGTCCAGGACCTCGGCGGCGACCTCCTCGCCCCGGTGGGCGGGCAGGTCGTGCATGAAGAACGCGTCCGGGTAGCGGTCCATCAACTTCTGGCCGACGTGGAAGGGGGCGAAGGTGTCCCGCCAGTGCGGGTCGGGCTTGGTGGTGCCGGTGGTCTGCCAGCGGGTGGTGTAGACGACGTCCACCTCGCCGGGCAGGGCGTCCATGTCGTGGCGTTCGGTGACCAGGCCGCCGTACTCCTTGGCCTGGCGGGTGACGCGTTCGGTGAGGCCGTACCCGGGCGGGGTGCGCAGGTGCAGTTCCGCGCCCGGGAAGCGGGCCAGGGCGAGGGCCAGGGCGGCGGCGGTGTTGTTGCCCTCCCCCACGTAGAGCACGCGCAGGCCGGTGATCGCGCCGAAGCGCAGCCGCAGGGTGGTGAGGTCGGCCAGGGCCTGGGTGGGGTGCTCGTCGGCGCTCATGGCGTTGATCACGGGCATCCGGTTCTGGGCGGCCAGCGCCGCCATCTCCTCGGGCGGGCCCGCGGTCCTGATGACCAGGACGTCGAGCATCCTGGCCAGCACCCGGCCGGTGTCGTGCAGCGTCTCCCCGGTGTTGACCTGCAGGTCGCCGGGGCCGTACGAGATCAGGCCGGCGCCCAGGCGCAGGGCGGCGGCGGAGAAGGCGGTCCTGGTGCGGGTGGAGGTGCGGGTGAAGTAGACGCCGACGACGCGTCCCCGCAGTCCGGCGGAGGTGGCGGCGCCCGCGCTGACGGCGCAGCCCCGCTCGACCAGCTCGGTGAGGTCCTCGCCGGACAGGTCGGTGAGGGAGATCAGGTGGCGGGCGCGGTCAGGTCCTGGCCGCATGGGGGGTCACCTCACTTGATCGGAGCAGCTGGACGAGGGTGTCGACGTAGGGGGGATCGAACACGCCCCGGTGGGCGCAGCCGAGCCGGTGCACGCTCAGCCCGCCGCCGGCGAGCTCGCGCCACCGGCCGAGATAGTCCTGGTACGGCCTGCGCCCGGTCACGGTGTGGTTTCCCCCCGCGCAGTCGTCGCTGGCCACCAGCCGGACCCGCAGCGGCAGGGCGGGAAAGCGGTAGGCGGCGGTGGCCTCGTCGAGGGCGCGCCAGAGCTCGATCTGCGCGGAGAGCGCGCCGAGGTCCTCGCGGGCGGCGAGGATGCCGAGGTCGGCCAGCATCCGCCTGGCCCGCAGGTCGGCGACGCGGCGGCCCAGCCGGGTCCTGCCGGGGTCGCGCAGCAGGCTTTCCAGCTGGTCGAAGGTGTCGGCGCCGACGGCGCTGCCGGGGATGTCGGCCATCGGGTCCAGGAGGGTGAGCTCGGGCGGCGGGTGACCGGCGGCTATCAGCTGGGCGGCCATCTCCCAGGCGATCACGCTGCCGGAGGACCAGGCCAGCAGGTGGTGCGGGGCCGGGCCGAGCAGGCGGACATAGCGTCCGGCCAGCCGCTGGAGGTCGGCCGCTTCCTCCGGGCCTGGTACGGCGAAGGCGGCGACCGGGCGGGACAGCCGCTCGGCCACCGGCCGGTACCAGTGCGAGGCGCCGCCCGCCGGGTGCACGGCGTATATCGGGGGAAGGTCCGTGTCCCGCTCGCGCAACCAGATCAGCGAAGGTTCGGGGTGCGGAGACTCCAGCCTGGCCGCCAGGGCGCGGATGGTCCGCAGCTCGAGGATGTCGTGCGTGCGCAGGGCGAGCCCGCGCCGACCGGCCAGGGCGACCGCTCGCAGCATCAGCAGGGAATGGCCGCCCAGGTCAAAGAAGTCATCGTCCCTGCCGATCGTGGCCACGCCGAGGATCTCAGCCCAGATCTGGGCGAGTTCGAGCTCGGCGGGAGTGGCCGGCGGTTCGGAGGCACGCGGGGACGGCCCGGCCGGATCGGGCAGGGCCTTGCGGTCGAGCTTGCCGTTGGCGGTAAGCGGCACCGCCTCGACCCGCACCACCCGCCACGGCACCAGATGCCCCGGCAGCCGCTCCCGCAACCGCGCCAGACACGCCGACTCGTCAAATTCTCCGGCTGGTACGGCGTGAGCCTCCGGCTGGTCCCCTCCGGATCGGGGGTGATCGTCGAACCGGTCCCCCGCAGATGCAGCGTGGCCGACCGCCCGATCTCCCGCGGACACGGTGTGATCGACCAAGCCGTTTCCCGCGGACAGGGCGTGATCGACCAGTTGGTCCCGTGCGGGCACGGCGTGATCGGCCGGGCGATCTTTCGCGGGGACGATGTAGCCGATGAGACGGTCGCCCGTTGCCACCACCACCGCTTCAGCCACCTGCGGGTCCTCTGCCAGTGCTGCCGCGACCTCGCCGGGCTCGACCCGGTAGCCGCGGATCTTGACTTGGTCGTCGAGGCGGCCGAGCAGGTCGAGGTCGCCGGAGGGCAGGACGCGGGCGAGGTCGCCGGATCGGTACATGCGCGATCCCGGCGGTCCGTAGGGGTCGGGGACGAATCGTTCGGCCGTCAGGGCGGGCCTGGCCCGGTAGCCTCGGGCCACGCCGGTGCCGCCGATCATCAGTTCTCCCGGGGTTCCTTCGGGGCGCGGCTCGAACCAGCGGTCCAGGACTCGTGCGGAGGCGCCCGGCAGGGCTTGGCCGATCGGCACCCTCGGTCCTGGGACGGGTGCCGAGGGTGTGAACGCGGTGCAGGCCACGGTGGCCTCGGTCGGGCCGTACTCGTTGACGATCTTGGAGCCGGGGGCGACGGTGAGCCAGCGTTCGGCCAGCCTGGGGGTGAGGGCCTCGCCGCCGACCAGCCAGGCGCGGGCGAGGCCTTCGGCGGCGGCGGGTGGCAGGGTCTGGGTGAGGGCTTCCAGGTGGGAGGGGGTGAGCTTGACGAAATCGTATGGGCCGCCCTGGAGGAGTAGGTCGCCCAGTCGGGCCAGGTCGAGGTCGGGTGGGAGCAGCCGTACGTGGTGGCCGAGGGTCAGCGGCGCGAACAGGGAGGTGACGGCCATGTCGTAGGCGGCCGAGGAGAACAGCGGCGCGCTGCCCCGGGCGTCTGCGGCGCGCAGGTAGGACGACAGGCTCCGATGGGTGATCTCGACTCCCTTCGGCCGCCCGGTGGAACCCGAGGTGTAGATCACGTAAGCAAGGGAGTCGGGATCGACGGCCACCGGCTCGACCGGTTCCGTCGACCGCCCGTCCCGAGGGCTGACCACGACCAAGGCGCCGCCATCCTGGTCACCGTGATCGCCGCGCTCGCCCCCGCCTTCACCGCCGCCCTTGCCCTTGACCTGGACTTGGCCCCCGCCCTCGCCTTCACCGCCGCTCTCGACATCGCCCGGGCCCTCACCCTGGACCTGACCCTCGCCCTCGATGAGGAGGATGCGAGCGTCCGCGTCCTCCAGCAGCGCCATACGGCGGTGACGGGGCCAGGACGGTTCGAGCGGGAGGTAGGCCGCCCCCGCGTACCAGATCGCCAGGAACGCGACCAGCAGTTCGGGACCGCGTTCGAGGCAGACGCCGACGACACGCTCGGGCCCTGCGCCCAGCTCACGCAACCGTCCCGCCAAACGGGACGCGCGATCGTGCAACTCGCCATACGACAGGGGCACGCCCTCGGTCGTGCTCGCCTCGGTTCCGCCGGAAGTGCCGCTCGAAGTGCCGCCCTGTGTGACCGCGACCGCTGTCGGGGTGGCCTTGGCGTGGGCCGCGATCAGGAGCGGAACCGGGAGGGGGGAAGCCTCAAGGGAAGCCTCTAGAGGGGCTTCGGCGGATGTGGGGTCGTTCTGGGCGGGGAGGTAAGCGAACAGGGCGTCGCCGTCTGGATCGGTGGCCATCGCGGTGATGACCCGCCGGTAGGTGTCCGCCAGGCGGGTCAGGGCCGATTGCCCGATGACGCGGCGGCGGGCGGTGAGAGTGAGAGTGCCACTGCGGACGGTCACCTGGAGAGGAAACTCGTTCGGGGTCTCGCCGGTGCTGTCCAGCAGGTCCACGAGTTCCCCGTCGACCATATGGAAGTCGAGATAGTTGAAGAACGCCGCGAGCAGCGGCCCGCCCGCGCCCCAGCGGCCCTGCATCTCCGGCAGCGGGAAGCGCCGGTGCCCCCACAGGCGCACCTCCCGGTCGAACACGTCCCGGACCAGGTCGCGCCAGGTGGGCGCGTCCAGCTGGAATGGGAACGGAACGATGTTGAGGAACATGCCGTGCAGCCGGTCGGCCCCTGCGACCTCGGGCCGCGCGTCGCAGACCAGCCCAGTGTGGAAGGCCGCGTCCCCGGTGAAGGAACCCAGCACCTTCAGATGAGCGGCCAGCAACACGCTCTTGAGCGGCACCCCCGCAACAGCGGCCAGCCGCAGTAGCCCTTCGTAGGCGTCCAGCAGATCGACGCCGAGCAAATCGAGCTCGTCGCCCGCGTCCTGATCCGCCCAATCCTCCGGTACGGCCCAACGGGCGTGGGCGTCCAACGTCTTGGCCCAGAACCCCTGGTCCGCAGGGTCAGCGAGGGATGCGAGCTCGGCCGCAACGAAGTCGGCGTACCGGACAGCGGGCAGCCCGGGCTCGGACGGCGCAGACTCAGACGGCGCGAACCCGGACAGCACAAGTTCGGAAAGGACAGGTTCGGACAGAGCGGACCCGGACGACGCGGACCTGGACGACGCGAATTCGGACGACGCAGGCTCGGACAGCGCAGGCTCGGACAGCGCGAATTCGGACTGCGCAGGGTCGCGCAGCGTGGACTCCGACAGCGTGGACTCCGGCAGCGCGAGTTCGGATAGTGCGAGCTCCGGCTTGGCGTCGCGGATTGAGTGGTAGGTGTCTAGGAGCTCCATCAGGAGTAGGTGTTGGCTCCAGCCCTCGATGATCACGTGGTGGAGGCTCATGCAGAGCCGCCAGCGCAGGTCCTCCTCAATGTGTGCGAACAGTCGCAGCAGTGGGGCGTGGCTCAGGTCTACCGGGCGTTCCCGCTCGCGCTCCGCCCAGCGGGCGGCCTCGGCTGCGCGCTGGTCCGGGGGGAGGTGGCGCAGGTCGCGCACGCCGAAGGAGATCTCCGCCTTGGCGTGGACGATCTGGACGGGGACCGAGAACGTGCCCAGTTCGACGGAGGTGCGCAGGTTCTCGTGGCGGGCGGTGATGAGTGTGGCGGCCGAGCGCAGGGCCTCGGCGTCGAAGCGGCGGTCGTCGCGGATGCCGAAGCTGAAGACGTCGTGGTAGTAGCCCGCACCCGGGTTGGCGAGGTACTGGTAGACCATGCCCGCCTGGATCTGGGAGAGCGGGTAGGCGTCGACCGCGCCGTCCGGGACGAGGGCGGCGTCCTCCGGACCGAGCAGGGCGAACGGCTCCGCTCTGACGTGCTCGCCGGCGGCGGGCCGGTCGGCGGCCAGGCGGGCCAGGCGGGCGATGGTCCGCAGTTCGAACAGGTCGCGTACGGCGACGTCGAATCCGGCGGCGCGCAGGTCCCCGACAAGCGCGACGGCGCGCAGCGAGTCGCCGCCCAGTTCGAAGAAGTCGTCGTCGACGCCGATCGGGGAGCGGGCCAGGACTCGTGTCCACTCGGCGAGCATGCGGGCCTCGCCGTGTGTGCCCGGCGGGGTGCGCGGGCCGGGCGTGCCGGTCGCCGCGGTGCCGGGGTCGGGCAGGGCCTGGCGGTCGATCTTGCCGTTGGGGGTCAGCGGCAGGCGCTCGACCTCGACGTACAGGGCTGGGACCAGGTGTGCGGGCAGGGCGGCGGCGCAGTGCCGTCGCAGTTCGGCCTCGCCGCCCTCGGGGAGACGGGTGAGGTAGGCGACGAGCCTGCCCCTTCGGGCGGCGACGGCCGCCTCGTGGACGGCGGGATGGGCGGTAAGGATGGCTTCGACCTCGGCCGGTTCGACGCGGTAGCCGCGTAGCGCGATCTGGTCGTCGAGGCGGCCGAGGAACTCCAGGGTGCCGTCGGCGCGGCTGCGGGCGCGGTCGCCGCTGCGGTAGCGGCGCGAGCCCGGCGGGCCGTACGGGTCGGGGACGAAGCGTTCGGCGGTGAGAGCGGGCCTGCCCAGGTAGCCGCGGGCGACTCCGGCCCCGCCGACGTGGAGTTCCCCGGCGACGGCGGGCGGCGCGGGGTCGCCGTAGCAGTCGACGACATGGGCGCTCAGGTCGGCCAGCGGGCGGCCGATGACGCTGACGCCGGGCGTCTCTCCGCCGACCCGGTGCAGGGTGACGTGGACGGTGGTCTCGGTGATTCCGTACATGTTGACGAACTCGACGCCGGGCCAGGAGGGCAGCGTGGCCGCGTCGAGGCGCTCGCCGCCGAAGACGATCAGGCGCAGGGGGTGCCCAGCCGGGAGCGGGTCGCGGTGGGCGGCGGCCAGGCCCGCGAACGCCGACGGCGTCTGGTTGAGCACGCTCACCCGCTCCCGGACGAGCAGGGCGCGGAACTCCTCAGGCGAGCGGGAGACGGCGAACGGCACGACCACCAGGCGTCCGCCGGTGGAGAGCGAACTCCACATCTCCCAGACGGAGAAGTCGAAGGCGGCCGAATGGAACATCGTCCAGACGTCTTCCGGTCCGAACCCGAACTCGCCCTCGGTGACGCCGAGCAGCCGCGCGAGGTTGGCGTGGGTGACCAGCACCCCCTTGGGACGGCCGGTCGAGCCGGAGGTGTAGATCACATAAGCGAGGCCGTCGGGGTCGGTGGTCCGCTCCGGCGGTCCCTGCGGATCGTCCGGGCCAGAGGGCTGGTCGGGGAAGAGCACGTGCGCGTCCAGGCCAGAGGGCTGGTCGGGAAAGAGCACGTGCGCATCCGGACTCGAAGGCTGGTCGGAGGACAGCGCATGTTCGTTCGAGCCGGACAGCTGGTCGGGGGACAGCACGTGCGCGTTCGGGAAGGCTCCGGCCAGGGCCGGTTCCGTGATGACGATGCGGGCGCCGCAGTCCTCGAAGGTCTGGGACAGCCGGGCTGCCGGGTGGTCTGGGTCTAGCGGGACGTACGCGCCGCCCGCCTTCCAGACCGCGAGCAGGGCCGGGACCAAAGCGATCCCCCGGGGCAGGCAGACCGCGACCCGGGTCTCCGGGCCGACGCCCAGCGCGCGCAGCCGCCAGGCTAGGCGGTTCGCCCGTTCGTCCAGCTCGGCGTAGGTGAGGGACGCGCCGTCGACGGTCAGCGCCACCGCGCCGGGGCGGGTACGGGCCTGCCGCTCGACCAGGTCGGTGACCAGGACGGCGGGCGGGTCCCAGGTGAGGCGGGCGGGCTCGTCATCGGTGAGAGGCAGGGCGGAGATCGCGCGGCCGGGGTCGGCGGCGATGCCGCGCAGGAGCTGCTGGAAATGCCCGGCCATCGCCTCGATCGTGGCCGGGTCGAACAGGGCGGCGGCGTAGTCGAGCACGCCGAACAGGCCGCCCTCGGCCGTCTCCTCCAGCTGCAGGTTGAGGTCGAACTTGGCGACCGAGCCTTCGGTGAGCAGCGTCTCGGCCTTGAGAATGCCGTAGTCGCCCTCGCCGGACTCCTGGTTGTGCAGGCCGAACATCACCTGGAACAGCGGGTTGCGGGACAGGTCGCGATCGGGCCGCAGGTCCTCGACGAGCCGTTCGAACGGCAGCTCCTGGTGGTCGAGCGCGTCCAGGACGACCGAGCGGGTGCGGCCGAGCAGCTCGCGGAAACCGGGATCGCCCCGCCACCTGCCGCGGATCACCAGCGTGTTGACAGTAAAGCCGATCATTCCGGATATTTCCGGCAGGACCCGCCCGGCGACGGGTGTGCCGATCGCGATGTCGCGCTGCCCCGAATAGCGCGACAGCAGCAGCTGGAAGGCGGTGAGCACGACCATGAACAGGGTGGCCTGGCGCTCCCGCCCGACCTGGCGCAGCCGCTCCGCCACCTCGGCGGGCACGTGGAACTCGGTCTTGCCACCCGCCCAGTCCCGTACGGCGGGGCGCGGCCGGTCGGTGGGCAGCTCCAGCGCGGGAACGCCGTCGAGCTGCTCGTGCCAGTACGCGAGCTCGCGCTCCAGCAGCGCCCCCGACATGCGGGTACGCTGCCAGGCGGCGTAGTCGGCGTACTGGACGGGCAGCGGCGGCAACTGCCCGGCCGGATCCTGCTGGCCGAGGGCGAAGCCAAGATAGAGAGCGGGCCATTCGGCGTCGATCACGCCCAGCGACCAGCCGTCGAAAGCGATGTGGTGGTAGACCGCGACCATGACGTGGTCGTCGTCGTCCAGCTTGGCGAGCCAGATCCGCAGCGGCCACTCCCGGTCCAGCGCGATCGGCGTACGCGCCTCCCGTTCGAACACCGCCATCGCGGCGGGCAGCCGCTCGGCGGCGGGCAGGTGGCTGAGGTCGGCCTCCCTGACCTCGATCGGCCGGGGCTCGTCGACGATCTGCGCGGGCTCGCCGCCGATCACCTGGTAGCGAGTACGCAGGATCTCGTGGCGGGCGGCCACCGCGTCCCAGGCCCGCCAGACAGCGGTCGTGTCGAGCGACCCGCGCAGCCGCATCGCCATCGGGACGAGGTACTCGGGGCTGCCGGGGTCGAGCTGGTGCAGCAGCCACAGCCGCCGCTGCCCGAACGACAGCGGCAGCGGCCGCGACCGGTCGGCGGGCGGCACGCCCTGCCTGCGCCGCCGCGCCCCGGCCAGCCTGCGGCGGATCAGGTCGGCCCGCAGCGTTTCGGTGTCCGGTGTGGTCATGGCCCGGGTTCTCCGTGATAGGCGAGCAGTTCGTCGTGGCTCATCTGTTCGATCTCGGCGCGTACGGCGTCCTCGACCGCATCGGCCAGGCCCGCCACGGTCGGCGCCTCGAAGAACCTGCGGAAGGAGATCTCCACCTCGAAGGCGTCCCTGACGCTGCCGATGAGGCGAATGGCGGTGATCGAGTCACCGCCTGCGGCGAAGAAGTCGTCGTGCACGCCCGGGTCGTCGATCCCCGACACGCGCGACCAGAGCTCGGCGACGATCTCCTCGGTTTCGGTTCTTGGCGCCTGGTGGGCGGGGGCGTCGGCCGCGCCCGGCAGGGGCAGGGCGGTCACGTCCACCTTGCCGTTGCGGGTGAGCGGGATCGCGCCGACCAGGATGACGTCGGCGGGGACCATGTGCTCCGGCAGGTAGCGGCGGGCGTGCTCGACCAGGTCGGCGACGGTTACAGCGGTGGTGCCAGTGAGGTCTGTGGTCCCGGTGCCACTGGCAGCTGTGGTCCCGGTGCCTCTGACGGCGGCGGTAGTCCCGGTCCCGGTGCCTCTGACGGCGGCGGTGGTCCCGGTGCCGGTAGCGGCGGTGGCGGTACCGGTGGTGGCAGTGCCGGTGGTGGCAGTGCCGGTGGTGGCAGTGCCGGTGGTGGCAGTGCCGGTGGTGGCAGTGCCGGTGGTGGCAGTGCCGGTGGTGGCAGTGCCGGTGGTGGCAGTGCCGGTGGTGGCAGTGCCGGTGG